>JAKMCX010000096.1 GCA_022428285.1 Flavobacteriales bacterium | reverse complement strand
AGGTTCGGGTGCGTTCAGTACCCAGGTTCTCGGCAATGCGGATCATCTTGGGGTTGAAGTCTCCAATCCACGTCAATGTGGTCGTTTTGTACCGGCCTTTGGCCTGCATTTGCTTTCCCGCGGTATCAATCAGGAAGCCGTCCAGGCCTTGACCGTGGTAGGCGCGGTCAATGCCAAATACCAAGCCGACCATGATGTCTGCAGAACCCCTCCATTTGTGGTAGAGGAACTTCACTTTTCCCCAGGCGTTGAGGTTGCCATTGACATGCCTGAAAATTTGGTTGAGCTCGGGGATGTTGACATAAAAAGCCACGGGTTTTTCCTCGTGAAGGACAAAGAAGATGATGTCTTTGTCCATGACGGGTTTGAGCGTTTGTACCGTTCGCTGGGCCTGCTTTAGCGGCATTTTTGCAAATCCGTGGTGGCCTCCCCATGCGTTGTTGTAGACCGTGCAGAAGTGGTCTGCCAACTGCGCTTCAGTCAAGTCGTTGGCCGTGATCACACGGTACCCTCCCCGCGCCTCAATCTGTGCGCGTTTTCGCTCAAATGGGGCTTGAACGCCCAAGTTTACTTCGCGTCCGTAAACGAACTGCTCGTAGTAAACTTGGTATCCCCGAGACTTGAAAAACCGCTCATAATAGGAGCGGTTGTAGTTCATCCCATAGCTCGGGATGTCCTCGAAATTGTCCACCAGCAAGCCCCAGAACTTGTCCTTTTCTCCGAAGTTGATCGGGCCATCGACCGCCTCCATACCTTCTGATTTGAGCCAGTCTTCGGCAGCATCCAGCAGCAATGCCGCAACGGCATCATCATCGGTCGATTCAAAAAAGCCCACTCCACCCGTGGGCTGTTCCATGCCTTTGCTGTATTTCGGATTGACAAAGGCCGCCACGCGGCCGATCCAATTGCCGGCCTCGTCTTGGGCCAGCCATCGCTTCACTTTGCCGCCTTTCTTGAAGAGGCGGTTGCCTTTGGGATCGAACACTTTGTCGATGTCCTGCTTCAAATGTGGAATCCATGCAGGGTCGTCGGCATAGATGCGCCGTGGAACCACATGAAATGCTTTGCGCGTTTTCTCGTCTTGAACCTCGATAAGTCGCATAGGGTGGGGAATCAAAGGGAGACAAATGTGCTACTTTCGAGCAACTCCAAGCGCCACTTTTGTGTTGGAAAGATGGAAACCATGAACATGAACCACCTCATACCTTGTTTGCTGCTGATTTGCGCAGCCCTCGTTTCGACTCCGATGGTCGCCCAAAAAGCGGTCAAGTCACCTGTCAAATCGACCATTTCAGGCAAGGTGTACTCTGGTCCCGAGTTCGATGAGTTTGTCGCAAAAGAGGCCTGGGTGTTCGTTGAAGACCAGACCAAAGCTGCGGGGTATCCCGACCTCGAGGGCACGCTGTCAGCGGTTGAAGGTGGGGCGCCATTTAGCGCCAAGGACTTTGACCCCGCTTCGTTTGATTCCAGAAATTACCAAATTGCCTTTCAGGCAGACCCCACCTTGCCCACCAACTTCAATGTGGGCAATCGGGGTGTGATTCAGTTCCACAGTGCAGAGCGCTGTCAGGATTTGTTTGCACGTCACCTTGCCCGGAAGAACAAGGGCCAATAATACCAGGATGTTGAAACCGATTTCCCCCTGGGCGCTCTGCAAGGCGCTTGGAATGGTCCTCTTTGTGGGGCTTGGAGCAGCTCAAGCACAGGAAGTTTCCATCGCGCAAGGAGGCACCTATACCGGTTGCGATTTTTTCTTCGTGGACAACGGTTTGACGGCAGGAGATGCCACTCCCAACTCAGACTTCACCATGACTTTCTGCCCCGATATGGTGTCAGATCCTGTCATTAGTTTCTACTTCAACCTCTTCGCTTTGGGAGAGGGGGATGTCATGAACGTTTGGTTTTCTGACGAGGCGGTAGGTGCACCAGACGGTACGTTCACTGGTTTTGATTTGCAAGGCGTGGACATTTGGAGCCAAATGGACGGTGTGACCAATGCTTCTGGATGCATCACCTGGCAATTCACGTCCGATGCCACCGACAACTCCAACTGGACCGCAGAAGTCGTGTGCGAGGAGCCCTGCCAGCGGCCCGAAGCCAATGTCGTGACCACCATCGATGGAGCCGAGGAAACCGTCCCGCTTCAAATCTGTGTGGGGGAAGAAATTCAGTTTGACGGCAGTGGCTCGACCGCCGCAGAAGAGTTCCTCATCGCGACCTGGGAATGGGATTTTGATGACGGAGCGACAGACGAAAGCGGTCCTGTGGTCACCCACAGTTTCGACCAGCCCGGTGCCTACAATGTGCAGCTCTACTTGGTAGACAACAACGACTGTCCCAATGGAAACCTGGTGGACCACCTGATCTTGGTGTCCACGCCAACAAGCTTTGAAGGGACGACACAGGACCTCCAGATTTGCGCAGGGGAGGAGTACCCCGTTACGGGTGTAGCCCAAGGCATTACTTACGACAGCGAGCCAGAGGTAGACCTTGGTGGCGGTCTTTTCATTCCGGACGATCAGACGCAGTGCTTCAGTTCTTCCATCGTTTTGACGGCGTTCAATTCTGGACAAGTGATCCAGTCTGCAGATGACTTCGAGAACTTCTTCATCAACTTCGAGCACAGCTTCATGGGAGACCTCACGGTCACCTTCATCTGTCCTGACGGCAGCTCGATGGGGGTACACCAGCAAGGTGGCGGCGGAACTTTCCTAGGGGAACCCGTCGACAACGATGGAGACCCCGATAACCCCGGTGTAGGCTACGATTATTTCTGGTCGCCCGTGGCCACCAATGGAAGCTGGGCTGACAATGCTGGAGGTACACTCCCAACAGGCACTTATGAATCCGATCAGCCGTGGACGCTGCTAGAAGGCTGCCCGCTCAATGGAACCTGGACCATCGAAGTCTGCGACAGTTGGGGGTCAGACAACGGCTTCATCTTCGATTGGTACATCAACTTCAACCCTGAATTGTACCCCGAACCCATTGTGTTCACGCCACAGATTGGAGCCGACTGTGACAGTTCCTTCTGGACCGGCCCCTTCATTGTGGACGACGGTGGAGACTGCGATGGCATCACCATTTTGCCAGAGAACCAGGGGATTTTCGAATACGTCTACACAGCGACGAATGATTTTGGGTGCACCTCCTATGATACGATGGTGGTGACGGTGGAGCCCGCGCCTGAGGTGAGCCTCACGGCCCAAGACAACTGGTGCGGCGTGCCTGTAGGGCTTAACGCCAACACAACGGGAATACCATCAAACCTCGACGTCGAGTGGACGTGGGAGAGCACCGGCGGAGACCTTGAGCCGATCACTGGCAGCAACAATGGAGCGACGGCATCGGTCGATGGCTTGGACGCTCCAGTCGAAGTGACCGTGACCATGAATTTGACCGGTGGAGACATCGACGATTGTTTGGCTACAGCCACGGTGCCCGTGGGCATCTATGCGCCTCCTGTGTTGGGGCCCGATGAGGAGCTGTACGGGCTGTGCATTGGTGACAACCATATTTTGGTGCCAGGATTGGCCCCTTCTGAATGGGACCTGGAGTTCGAGTGGAGTTCAGGGGTGAATGGATTGCTTCCCAACCAAACTGGAAGCAGCCTCACAGTCACCAGCACGGACACCTACAGCGTGACCGTAAGCATGGCCCCTCCCTGCATTGGGGAAGACGCCATGAGCTTCAATGTCAATTTTGGACCCTGCGCCATTGAGGCCATCCCCAACGTGTTTACGCCCAACGCCGACGGCGAAAACGACGCTTTCGAAATCGAAGGCAATGCCATCAGCACACTTGGTCCGACCATTTCGGTCTACAACCGCTGGGGCGAGCTGATTCACTACGAGCAGGACTACGAAAACACATGGTCCCCGGATGAGGACGAAGTTGCAGGAGGCGTGTACTACCTCACCTTGGACATCAATTCTTACTCGCTTCCTCTGGAGGAAATCGATCACGATGGTGTGATCACCAAGATGGGGGAGGGTTTCCGCTACGTGGGGTCGCTGCAGATCCTCAGGAGCCGACAGTAAATCAAATGGCACACCGCGACAGCATCGCGGAGGTTTCCGCATTGGCCGAGGCGCTCGTGCTGGAACACCGTGCAGAAGAATCCAGGTACGCTTCCATTTTGGAGGGGCAGCCTGTAGCCAGCCGCAAAGCAGAAGGATTGACTTGGGCCCCCGTTCGGGTGAACCGGACGTCCTTCACTTTGGGGGGCAGGCCCACTTTGGAATTGACAGGCGAATCCGGTGCGCCGGGTGCATTTAGGTCGG
>JAKMCX010000089.1 GCA_022428285.1 Flavobacteriales bacterium | reverse complement strand
ACCGACGACGATGGCTCTTGCACCTATGCCGAACCCGGCTTGAACTGTGACGGCTCCTGCATCGACGACGCCGACAGAGATGGCATTTGCGACGGCGACGAAGTCCCCGGATGCACCGATGACGCCGCGTGCAACTACAGCGCCGAAGCCACCGACGACGATGGCACTTGCACCTATGCCGATCCCGGCTTGAACTGTGACGGCTCCTGCATCGACGACGCAGACGGCGATGGCATTTGCGACGGCGACGAAGTGCCCGGTTGCACCGATGACACCGCCTGCAACTACAGCGCCGAAGCCACCGACGACGATGGCGCTTGCACCTATGCCGAACCCGGCTTGAACTGCGACGGCTCCTGCATCGACGACGCCGACGGCGATGGCATTTGTGACGGCGACGAAATCCCCGGTTGCACCGACATGGCAGCCACGAACTACGATGAGACAGCCACCGATGACAACGGGAGTTGTGAATACGGATGCACTCCTGAGTGGGGCATGCCCAGCACCCTGCCTTCCGTCGCACTCGTTTTGGCGCAGGTGACCATCGATGGTCAGAATGCCAACGAAGGTGACGTTGTCGGTGCCTTTGTCAACGGGGTGCTCCGCGGAGAAGGGACAATCTTCGATTCTGATGGAGACACGTTCATCAACATGACCGTCTACATTGATAGCGGAGAAGAAACCGTCTCATTCACACTGTTCAATGCTGCTGAATGCACCACCTGTGACATCAGCACAGAAATCACTGCAGTGGGCTTCGGCGAATATGGCACCGTCGACGACCCCTTGATGTTCGATGCAAACTGCAGCGAAACCACACTTGAAGTAGACCTCGGGCCAGGTTGGAATTACGTCTCTACCAACGTGATGCCCGACAACTACGCCATAGCCTCCATGTTTGAATCTCCACTAGAAGGAAACCTTCTAAAGGTGTTGGGCGACAATGATTTTGCGCTAGGTCAGAGCTACACACCGGGCATTCCGAGCGTGTTCAATTCACTCCAAATGCACATGGATGCTGCCGGGTATGTGGTCAAAGTAGAAACCGGCGCCACATGGACCAACACAGGCACTCCGTTGGACGCAAGCAGCACACCACTCGATTTGAATGAAGGCTGGAACATCATCGGATTTGTGCCACAAAACGCCATGGCCGTAGAAACAGCTTTGGCATCCATAGAGGGCTTGGTAGGAACCGTCATTGACGGTCAAAGCGGCACAGTCTGGAACCCTGCAAACCCCAATGAATTCAACAGCCTGCTCGACCTCGAGCCAGGACGCTCTTATTGGGTCCGAATGACCGAGGCAGGTACTTTGACCTATCCCAATGGGGACAGCGGAGACGGAGACGGCAGTGGGATGGTGATCGCCCATACGCGCACCGAAGACAATGCCGCCTCACTCATGACAGGTTGGGATGTGGTCCGGGCCCCAGGTGCCTCAGCCTTGGCTGCGGAAGCATTGCTGGATGGATCCACAATCGAGGGAGAAGCCTACATCGGAGCCTTTGTAGGTGAGACGTGCATCGCCGCAAGGCCCCTGATGGCGCTCGGTAGTTTGAGTGCCGCCCAAATGGCCCTGATGCTCGAAGGCCCAAGCCAAGTGCAGTTCAAATTGTGGTTGGACGGCGAAGTGCTTTTGTCCACCGATGAATTGTACATCGAGCCAGGAGAGGAACGGGGCCAAGGAGGAGATGCCTTGCCCGTCATTCACTTCCACTCGACTGCCAATGGCGTGGCCTCCTCCGATTGGGTGCACAGCTTCTCCATCGCTCCTGTTCCCGCCCACGGAGAAACCTGGATCAATCTGGACCTCCATCAGGGCGGACAGGTGCTGATCCAAGTGTTGGATGCCCGCGGAGCCACAGTGGCCACCATCTACGATGGCACGTGGCCAGCTGGTGCACAACGTTTGCCGCTCAACGTGGAGCAATGGGCTGCCGGCACCTATTTCGTTAAAGGTGCGGGAGACCGCGGCGTCTTCAGCGCACCGCTCATTGTGAAGTGACCCTTCCAACCCAGAACAAAAAAGGCCCACCAATGGTGGGCCTTTTTTTATTGCCAAGCCAAGCGGTCTTGACCCAGAAAAAGCACCATGCCGATGCTTCAAGCACGTTGCAAAGAAGCGGGGGTTAGGGGCACAAATTGCCAAATGACGACAGCAACATCAATACGTCGGCTACACCTATGAGGCCGTCGCCGTCAATGTCCTCCGAACAAGTGGCGATGCCCACACACATGGCCATGGCGGGGTCCCAAACAGTTCCAGGACCACAGAACACTTCCCCATCCTCTGGAGGGTCCACAATGCCCAAGCACGGTCCACACCCTCCAAAACAAACGGCAGGAACTACAGCTCCCTCGGAAGGCACCAGCATGCGGTTGTATCCCCCCAGTCCATTCGACACTCCGCATTCCATCGGAACAGCTTCTTCCAAGGCCCACTCTGGTCCGGCGAGAAACTTGTAGGCCACACTGTCTGAGGCCGGCAAATCCAGAGACACCGCCCAAAGGCCATCCCCCCACTCCATCGGAGTTCCGGAGACATCCCAACCTTGAAAACTACCGGCAACATAAACTGCTGTTGGCAGGGGGTCCACTTCCGAGACATCGACTTGAAGCACAACCGAATAGAGGCAACTGCCATCGTCCACATTGGCTGTGCTGTCAAAATTCACCGCTGCACTGTCCAAGCATCCGGGAAAGTCCAGATTGGACAAGCAAGCGGCACAAGCTCCAAAACATACCGTTCCACCCCCAGATTCAGGTCCCAAAACCAACAGCTGCCGGTTGTATCCGCCGTAGCCATCTTCTCCCCCACAACCCGCAGGAACCGATTCAGACTGGTCCCAAATGGTGCCGTTGATGAATTTAAATTCCAACACATCTCCTGCATCGGCGACCACGGTGGCCTGCCAAATGTTTTCACCCACCTCCACCAAAGGGGTGCCCGCTGGGTTCCACCCTTGAAAGGAACCTGCCACGTGGATGCCTTGGGCTGAGACGAGTCCGCCCTCTGCCAAGTCTGTGGCATCCATGGAGAGGGTTACCTCGTAACTGCAGACCTCATCAAGGCCGAAATTCAGGGCCGCCTCATCGCTGCAAGCCACACTGAGCGGCAACGGCTCGTCCTCAGGTACGGCAACCACAGGTGTATCCATCCACAAGTGATACTGGCCTGGCCCAAAATAAAAGGAGGCACCCAAGTCGGTCACCTCGTGCACATCGCCGGTCAATGCATCCGTCCATGACCCCGTATGCGGAAAGCCCGGCACCATGCTCAGGCCTACCACATCAAAATTCCCACAGAGGACCACATTTTGATCGGAAGAATACAGATGCAAGCGCTTCCCCATGCCTCCGAAGTCAATGTTGTAGTCATAAGTGGCAAACACAGGCGCCTGCTGCTTGAGCGTATTGACCCCCTTGATTTTCCGCGCCAATCCTTGGCGTTCGGGAACCAATGCCTTGTCCAGCCACGGCTCGGGCTTTTCATCCAATTTGCACCCTTCGGTGTAGGTGCCGTCGCCACAAGAAAATATCGAGACATCATATCCCAACTCTCCCCATTGGTACATCATTTTGGGGCCAGGCAAGGACAACAAAAACGCGTGGCCCATCGCCAACCTGTCCATGGCAGTGGCCAATGACTTGGTGTCATACCCTTCAAATGCGTTGCCATAGAGCATCAAATCATGGGCCACCCTTTGCTCATCATGACTCTCTATGTACCCCACCAGATTGGGCCAATTCCACCCCCTAGACTGCCACGATGTCCATGAGAAATCACCCCCGTAACCCAAGATCGCTTGGGCAAACGAGGAGGTCGATTTGCCCCACAACATGAAGCCTCCATTGGCCAAAGCGGTTTCCTCGGCATTGTCACCGAGGTGTTCCAGAATCAAATACGCTCCAGGATGCTGGCCCCAAATGTGGTTGGCATAATCAAACAATATGTCCACCCTGCTCTGGTCATAGCCACTCCATGCCGCGACATTGCCCAAAGTGTAGCTCTGCGTGAGCCCTTTGGAAAGGTCAAAGCGGTATCCATCAATGTGGAATTCATCCATCCAAAAATCCAACACACGCTTCCAGAAAGTCCGCGTCCATGGATCGCCATGATCAAAGTCAAAGCCCAAGCCATACGGGTGGATTTGGTCCTCGTTGAACCAAGGGTTGCCCGACGAGGCTCCTCCGTCTGCATCTTGATACAAGCGCACCAATGGGTCCAAACCAAAACTGTGGTTCGGGACGATGTCCAATATGACCGCGATGCCCCTGGCATGGGCTGCATCGACCAATTTCCGGAGGGCATCAGCCGAACCATAAGCCTTGTCCACGGCCATCCTAGGACCCGGGTTGTAACCCCAACTCGTGTTGCCATCAAACTCACTGACCGGCATCAACTCAATGGCATTGATCCCCAACCATTCGAGGTAATCCAGACGGTCAATGACCTCGCTAAAGTCCCGCTGCGCGTCCCAATCCCTGACCAAGAGTTCATAGATGACCAACCTGTCTTGGGCAGGGCGCTGAAATCCTGCATCGCCCCAATCAAAAGGAACCTCCTCGGTGCGAAAAGCACCCACAGGCCAAGAGGCATGCTGCCATGGAAAAGCTGGCCGCGCCGGGAATGTGGTGGGCGGAATGTAGCCGTCGTTCCACGGGTCGAGAATCAAAGGTGCGTATGGGTCTGCGACCTCTACTGTATCGTCCACCAAGTAATGGAACCGCGTCCATTCACCAGGCTCCAATCCGTCCACTTCGAGCCACCAAGTGTTGCCGTCTACAGAGCGGTTCATGAGGAAGTCCTCGGAAATTTGCCAGCTGTTGAAGTCTCCGCGAAGGTGCACGTGGTCCTTGGAGGGGGCCCTCAACTGAAAGTGAACCCGCACTGGCGACAAAACGGAAATGCCATCCTGCAAACCAGCAGGCGGATCGACCACCAATCCCTGCGCAAACAACCCTCCCGTCAAGCAGAATTGACAAACAATGGAGGCCACAAGCCCCATGGATTTTACAGAAACCCCACTGCTGAGAGCAGAGAATGCAGAATAAGGTATCCAAAGCCGCATAGACACTAAGATACGACCCCTATTTTCGCAACCGAAACGAACGAACATGAAGTACGACATCGTGGTTCTCGGCAGTGGCCCTGGCGGGTATGTTACCGCCATCCGCGCCTCTCAACTGGGTCTTAAAACGGCCGTCATCGAACGTGAAGCCCTTGGCGGGATTTGCCTCAATTGGGGCTGCATCCCCACCAAAGCCCTCCTCAAGAGCGCCAATGTCTTCGAATATATCGAGCATGCCGAAGACTATGGAATCAAAGTGTCCAAGCCAAAAGTCAATTTTGATGGAATGGTAAACCGGTCACGCGGAGTGGCCGACGGCATGTCCAAAGGCGTTCAGTTCTTGATGAAGAAGAACAAAATCGACGTCATCATGGGCAACGGGAAATTGATGCCGGGGCGCAAAGTCGAAGTCACCGCAGAAGACGGCAGTCAACAGATTGTCGAAGCCACCAACATCATCATCGCCACTGGAGCGCGGAGTCGTGTATTGCCCAACCTGCCACAAGACGGGGAAAAGATCATCGGGTACCGCGAAGCGATGACCCTCAAGAAGCAACCCAAAAAGATGGTTGTCGTCGGTTCGGGAGCCATTGGAGTTGAATTCGCCTACTTCTACAACGCCATCGGAACAGAGGTAACTGTCGTCGAATACATGCCCAACATCGTCCCCGTAGAGGACGAAGAAGTATCCAAGCAATTGGCGCGCAGCTTCAAGAAAACGGGCATCAACATCATGACTTCAAGCGAAGTCACAGGGGTGGATACCTCTGGGTCAGGCGTCAAGGTGACGGTCAAAACTTCCAAGGGAGAGGAAGTCATCAGCGCAGACATCGTTTTGAGTGCCGTGGGCGTGGTGTCCAACCTCGAAGGCATTGGTTTGGAGGAAGTCGGCATCGCCGCCGACCGCGGAAAAATCATTGTAGATGATTTCTACAACACGAACATTCCAGGGTACTGTGCCATTGGAGATTGTGTTCCCGGCCCCGCGCTGGCCCACGTAGCGAGCGCAGAGGGAATCCTTTGCGTAGAAAAAATCGCTGGACATCAGGTCGAGCCCATTGATTACGGAAATATCCCGGGATGCACCTACTGCTTCCCAGAAATCTCCAGTGTCGGTAAGACAGAAAAAGCCTGCAAAGAAGAAGGCATCGACATCAAAATCGGCAAGTTTCCTTTCAGCGCTTCCGGAAAAGCCAGTGCTGCTGGCCACAAGGACGGATTCGTCAAGCTCATCTTCGATGCCAAGTATGGTGAACTGCTCGGGGCCCACATGATCGGAGCCAATGTCACCGAGATGATTGCAGAAATTGTGGCCATCCGCAAATTGGAGACCACCGGTCATGAAATCATCAAGACCATCCACCCCCACCCCACACTGAGTGAGGCGGTAATGGAAGCTGCAGCGGCAGCCTACGACGAGGTCATTCACCTCTAATCGAGGTCATGGTGAAATAAAAAAGGCGCCCCTAGGGCGCCTTTTTTATGAGGTACAAGTTGAAGGTTAAAGCGAACCAGTCTTGACTGCTGCCAAACGAACACCTTCCAAGACTTCAGTAGTCGTATCCCTCGAGCTTCCAGCTTCCATTTTCGGACGGGCTTTTCGGGTTCTACGCTCCTGAGAAGACCTGTGCCTCGCTTTACGCTCTGAGTATTCAGCAATCCGATCCATGTGCACCAAGTAGCGCACTGCGCTTCCCACAAAAACCAGACCCAGGAGACAGGCCACAAAGCCTACCCCAAACTCAACCATCCAAATCTCTTGAATCGACTCAGTCGTGCGACGGAAAGATGCATCAAAGGCCGACACGATTCCCACTCCTACGAGAGCCATCCCAATCACTCCTTGAAAGACAAAGTTCTTTTGAGCTGTTTGCAATTCCATTGTTCTGCGTATTCAGGTAAAAGCTGTTACCATTACGCAATTTCTTTCAGAGTGTTTCACTTTTCAGTCAGAAAATTCTGACTTATGCCGCTAGATATCCCCAATCACCTCAATACACGAGAATTGAACACCTGATCCCGGGCTCCTTTGAGGACTACGACACCTGATTTAGTCGTTTCAAAACGACCATTTCTAACCCTTCCCTCTTCAATGCTTTTCCCTGAAAAATCAACTGTAAACCAATGGGTTACGCGAGGATCAACGTCATGTCTATACCCGCCATTCTCCAATGGAAACAAACCCCATTTCACCTCACCTGCAGAGGGGCGGTGGTTTACGGAGGAGACACTCCCGGCATCAAATTCAGGAATGGGGACGCTGTAAACATCATCCAAGAAATCATCGGCTGCCACTCCCTCAGAAAAAACCTGCAAGTTGAGTTGACCGCTGATCACACCATCGGTCGTGAACTGCCCAACCAAGACCCGAAGGTCATCCCCTGCAGTGCCATTGGAGGAGCCTAAAGTCACAAACCAAGCGCCATCAATGTCCATGACCAAGCTACCTCCGGCTTCAAACTGGTCCACCCACAGGTCCGTTTGTGGTGGGAAGAGCCCCACTGGAATTTCACCTGCTACGCCATTTGGAGCCACATCAATCCCAATCGTAATCCAAGAGTCCCAGCGTAAATCTGGCAAGGGGACAAACAACAACGGGTTGTTGTTGTTGGGGGTGGCCCATCCATCGGGGTGCTGATAGAATGAGGTGGTCGTCAGCACTTGCCCTTCCATCTCATCCCACCCCGAAACAGAAGTCAGGTAATCCGTGGGGTTGACCAATTTGGCATACAACCGAGCGGTTGTCATTCCTGGAATGCTGTCTACCGCCACGACTTCCCACTCCAGAGAATAAGGAGCCGTCTGCTGCTGGGCGGCGACGGTTGAGACGCTCCACGAAAACAAAAAAACCAGGACTGTGCGAAAAAGTAAACGGGACATATAGAAGAAGTGTAGGGGGCAGACGAAGATGGTTTAATCAGGGTCACTGTTCAGCACCGGGGGCATCAACCAATACAAGTCCGTCCATACGGACCTCCTCAAAAAGGTCATCGTATCCCGTCACCCGGCCCTTGACACGCAACAACTCACCCTTTTTTAGGGCCCGATGGGAATTCAGAGTATCCCAAACAGCCACCACTCCGCCCTCGAATGAAGCGCGCGTCCCATCATCTTGATCAACGACGGCATACAGCTCCACGACTGCATTGAGGTAAAGGGCTGCGATTGAATCGCCTGAGGTCAATGCAATGGCCAGTTCCTGAGGCACCAATTTGAATTGAGCCGATTCACCCGCCACATCGCGGTGGGGGCGATCCATGAGCGACCAAATGATGGCCCCAAAGGCGGCAGCCACCAAACCCAGACCAACTGCCCGTCTTTTTCTTTTTTGATCCATGTTTCGAATCTAGGCCCAAAAGAGACGGCCCGGTGCGCTTTCGCACCGGGCCGTCAAACCAAAACCTGTCTTGTGATGCGCTAGGCGCACCGCCATTGTTCGAGAGTCAATCTGCACACCAAAAAGTGATACTCCATTGACAGCTGTCACCCCAAAAGGTGACTTTCGTCATGCACTGAATCGGCCAAGCACATTTAGAGCCCCAACCCCACCGTCAAGCCAAAGCGCCAACCCGGACCACTGTCACTGTTGAGGTACGTGTACCAACGAGAGCTGCTGAATAATCGGTCTTCGACACTGTCTTCCGCCAACTCCTGCTCCTCACCATTGAGTGTGCCGTCATGTTTCCAAGTGCGTGAGTAGCTGCGAAACATAGGCCCCGTGTAAACCTCCAAGCTGATCCCATTGTCCGAATACCATTGGTAACCCACAAGCACACCTCCTCCCCAATGAAACTGGTTCCAATTGCCGTCAAGCTCATCCTCGAATTGCCCCTCCGGAATGCCATCAAAATCATCGATGTCTTCATCGAATTCCAAGTTCCAGTTTTCGATGCGTCCCATAATGCTCACGAAAACCCCCTCAGGCATCCCGCCATAGACCCATGCGTAACGCCGCAGTTCGGGGGTGAATCTCCAGCCGCTGTGGTTCACCTCCACATTCGCCCAAGAGTCCATCATGGTCAGGTTGTTGAAGAAATAGCGCTCTGACTCCTCCGATGCACCAATGCCCGCAAGGGCAATCTGTACGGAAGTCGATTCATTCAACACATGCTCGTAGCACAATTCATATCGGGCGAAATACCAGTCACTCAAATTGAGCTTCAATACCTGTTGGGCGTCTATGTCGCCATCAACTTGGGCCCGGGCATCAGCCAAAAACACCCCGGTCGCCATGAGAAAAACACAGAAAAACCCCTTTATAGACATGTCTCAATGGTATAGGTAACACCCAAAATGCGCCAGTCTCCTGAGCCAGATTTGACCAACTGGAAAGCATCGTATCCACAATGGCTCAATTCCTCTCCTATGTGAAATGTATAGTGCGCCCAAACATGCGCAAGGCTGCCGGTGAATTGGACATGGACGTCATCCATGCGCTCAATCAGTGGAAGACCTGGCTCGCTCACCGACAGAATCCAATCGGTTCCTGCCGAAGCCGTAACCGTCACCGTATCGCCCCTCGTATCAATGCGCGTGAGTTGGGCATCCTCATGCAACACGCGTTCGAGTCGAACTCCTTCTCGGGCCTCCAGCGCCTGGAAGAAATCCTGAACGGCCCCTACAATCAAATCCTGCTCAGCACCTCCCGATGCCACAGGAGCTCCCGGATCCGCGCTGCATCCCACAAAAAGCGCAGACAGCAAAAGGGCGCAACCACAAATGAACGGACGGCTCAATGCAACCAGACTTTTTGAGAATGCACCACCCCAGTAACAGATACAGCATGGACAATGGCCAACCCGGCATGGGACAGGCTCATGTTGTGCGTCCCTGCCTCGAGCTCTCCATCAAATAAGATCCGACCATCAACGGTCAAAACGGAGATGGAATGGGCCTCTTGGCTGGTAAAGGCGAGCTCTCCGTTCGCCCCAGGACGCACACCAAATGGTTGAATGGAGAGGTCTCCAACATGCGTCACCATCTCCTCAAAATCAAATTGTCCTCCAGCGAAAGAATCGCCTGCCGAAGTGCCATTCCCATTGGCAGCAATGGAAGCCACATAGACACTGACAGGACCGCTGCCAGCAGCAGGTGCGACCCATTCAATTTCAAAAGACCCACTGGAGCACAAATCATTCTGCTCAAAAATGTGCCGGCCATCAACTTCGTCAAGCCAAATGCAATCGCTCCCGTCTTGGTCGTTGAACGACCCCGCGTTAGAGCCATCCGCGAGTACAGCTGTTCCGTGCACACCATATCCTTGAGGGCTGCCTGTAGCGCTGACGCTTACAACGAGCGTATGTGTGGCGCCAGGCATGTAACTGCTCGACAATGCGATGTCTCCCTCTGCGACCAAAAACGCATTCACCACAGGTGCAAAACTCCCTCCTGCATGACACTGCTGGCAGGTATTGTCGCTGCCAGGAGCACCCGTACGGTCCTTGTTCTGTTGGTGTGCCACTCCACTGGAATTGGACATAAACACAAAAGCTCCGATGGTGAGAGCAATGGCAATTAAGGGGCGTTGATGCTTCATGTTTAAGGGTTCAATCGGTGGTCAGGACTACACAGTAATAGACACTAAGGAAAGGCATTTGGTTGCAGGTTTATGACAGACATCATGAAATTCATTGACAAACATCATCACAAGCTGAGCACATCGTCATCACTTTCATAAGGCTTCTCCGATTCACCAACGATGCCCGCTCCAACCATGACCAGCGTTCCCAGCACCCTTTCCTCTCAACTTGACAAAACATGGGCAGACCAATTGGTGCCCCTGCTCAATGTTTTACTCTCGGATTTCGAAGTCTTCCGCTTCAATCTGCGAGGAGCACTCTGGAATGGCTGGGGTGAACAGTACATCCTCCTTCGAGACATCCTGCCCGAACACATCGAGCACGCGCAATCGGCTGCTGATGCATTGGGGCGCAGGGTGCGGTGCCTCGAAGGCCTGCCCCCCACTTCTATGGAGGCCTTGCTCAAGATGTCCAACTTGGGGGCGCACGAAGGAGCATTCCACGACCGCGCTGTCATGCGTATGGTTCGGGAGTCCTTTTCTCATTTGCTGCGCCTTGAACGGGAACTGCTGACCACCGCACAGCACGCCGGCGATGAAGTGACCGCGCGGTGCATTTCTGACCTCATGCAATTTCAAGAAGAAGCCCTGTGGCACCTGAGGTCATCCTTGCGACGCAGTGCCTTTGAGACAGAGTTCATGCGCAAAGAGCAGGGATAACGTTTAACGCTGTATCATCAATTGACCCGCGTGCTCGACCCCTTCGGGAAGTTGGAGCACGAAATAGTGGGTGCCGTCTGCAGCGCCATCACCATCCCAATCGTTCCCGTACCCTTCGGTTTCGTAAACGACCGCGCCATTTCTGTTGTACACCGTGAGGATGTTTTCGGGATAGAGCTCGATGTACTTGAATACCAAACGGTCATTCTTGCCATCCCCATTTGGCGTAAAGATGTTCACCAGCTCAACGCTACACGACAAGATGTCCAACACATGGGTATCCGAGTCGCCGCACAAGCCCTCCAAAACGTGGGTCACTGTGACCGTTCCAACCCCTGCAGCTTCTAGATCGAGCATGCCTGAGACGGCATCGATACAACCGTTGCCAGAAGCACCATCTGCGCTCCAAACGCCTCCAGCCCAAATCGAACCCAACTGCCACTCTTCGACACCGATACACAACTCATCGTTGGGCACATCAACCAAGATGGCAGCATCTCGCTGCGGCACCACTGTGATTTGTACGGCATCAACATCGGAACAAACATCCGTGATGGTATAGGTCACGGTATAGTCACCTGCGCCAATTCCTGGGTCGAAACTGCCCGCTGGCGAGAGGC
>JAKMCX010000072.1 GCA_022428285.1 Flavobacteriales bacterium | reverse complement strand
AAGCTCACCGTATTGGCACCCAAGTGGGAGCAATCGAAGTCCGTCTGACTCACCGTCATCGTAGCGATGGAGCAGTTGTCAGAGGAACCGTTGTTGGCTTCGGCTGCAGTGATGCTTCCGTCTCCGCTGGCATCCAGCACCACAGTGAGATCCTGGGCAATGGCCGTCGGTGCCACGTTGTCCTCTACCGTGATGGTCGCCGTGCATGTGCTCACATTGCCGTTGTCATCGGTTACCGTCATGGTCACCGTGTTGGCGCCCACATTGGTGCAGTCGAAGTCCGTCTTGCTCAACGTCATGGACGCGATGCCGCAGTTGTCAGACGAACCGTTGTCCACCTGGGCAGACGTAATGGTAGCTGATCCACTGGCGTCAAGCTGAGCGGTCAAGTCCTGGCAGATGGCCGTGGGGTTGATGTTGTCCTCGATCGTGACGGTAGCCGTGCATGTGCTCGAGTTGCCGTTGACATCGGTCACCGTCAAGGTCACCGTGTTGGCGCCTACGTCGGTGCAGTCAAAGTCCGTCTTGCTCAACGTCGTCGTGGCGATGCTGCAGTTGTCAGACGAACCGTTGTCCACCTGGGCGGCCGTAATGGTAGCTGATCCACTGGCGTCAAGCTGAGCCGTTACGTTTTGGCAAGTGGCCGTTGGAGCCATATTGTCCTCTACCGTGATGTTAGCCGTGCAGGTGCTCACATTGCCGTTGTCATCGGTCACCGTCAAGGTCACCGTGTTGGCGCCTACGTTGGTGCAGTCGAAGTCCGTCTTGCTCAGCACCATCGTGTCGATGCCGCAGTTGTCAGACGATCCGGCGCCCACATCGGCAGCCGTGATGGAAGCTGCTCCACTGGCGTCGAGCTGAACCGTTTGGTCGTTGCAAGTGGCCGTGGGGTTGATGTTGTCCGATACCGTTACGGTAAAGGTTGAAGTGGTCACATTGCTGTTCACATCTGTCACAGTGAAACTCACTGTATTGGCACCAACATTGGTGCAATCGAAGTCCGTCTTGCTCAATGTCATCGTAGCGATGGCACAGTTGTCAGAAGAGCCATTGTTGGCTTGGGTTGCAGTGATGCTTCCCGCTCCAGAGGCATCCAGTGCCACATTGAGGTCCTGGGCAATGGCCGTGGGGTTGACGTTGTCCTCCACCGTGATGGTCGCCGTGCATGTGCCCACGTTGCCATTGTCATCGGTCACTGTCAAGGTCACCGTGTTGGCGCCTACGTCGGTGCAGTTGAAGTCCGTCTTGCTCAGCACCATCGTGTCGATGCCACAATTGTCAGACGACCCGTTGTTCACCTGGGCAGCTGTTATAGAAGCTGTTCCGCTGGCGTCAAGCTGAGCCGTTACGTTTTGGCAAATGGCCGTGGGGTTGACGTTGTCCTCTACCGTGATGGTGGACGTACAAGTGTTGGTGTTGCCGTTAACATCGGTTACAGTCAAAGTCACTGTGTTTGCGCCTACGTTGGTGCAATCGAAGCTGCTGATGTCCAGCGTCATCGTGGCGATGCCACAGTTGTCTGTCGATCCGTTGTTTACCTGGATAGCCGTAATGGTAGCTGCGCCACTGGCGTCAAGCTGAGCTGTCAAGTCCTGGCAAGTGGCCGTTGGGTCCACGTTGTCTTCGACCAGTACTGTGGCAGTTTCTGTGGAGACGTTACTATTAACGTCTGTGACAGTAAGGGTTACAGTTTGGCTGCCAACATCGGTGCAATCAAATGAGCTAGGGCTCACCGAAACACTTGCAATCCCGCAAGCATCGCTTGACCCATTGTTCACATCTGAAGCCAATAAGGTGCCGTTACCAGCAGCATCCAACTGTAGGGTGAAGTCTTGAGTGGTCGCTTCAGGCGCCACATTGTCTTCTACCGTAACAGTGGCTGTAGCCGTTGAAACATTGTTGTTGTTGTCGGTAACAGTGAGGGTCACTGTATTTGGGCCCACTTCGCTGCAATCAAATGAGTTTGGGCTGACTGTAATGGATTGAATTCCACAAGCGTCATCAGAACCATTGTCCACCTGCGCTCCGGTAATGGACACTGCACCTGACGCGTCCAATTGAACGGTGATGTTTTGGGCGGTGGCCACAGGGTTCACATTGTCTTCGACTGTGACTGTAGCAGAGGCTGTACTGCTCAATCCGCAGTCATCCTGAGCCGTAAAGACCACTGTATTGGCACCAATATCGGTGCAATCAAAGGAGGTGATGTCCACTGAGAACGTCAGGGTGCCACAATTGTCAGTGCTGCCATTGTCCAGCTGCGCACCTGTAATGCTCACGTTGCCTGAGGCATCGAGTTGGACCGTAATGTCTTGTGCAGTTGCCTGCGGTGCCGTAGTGTCTTGAACCGTGATCGTCTGGATGTGCGGTGTCTCATTTCCGCAATCATCAACAGCCGTGTAGGTTCTGGTAATGGTGTAACTGCCTGTGCAAGCGCCTGGAGTCGTTGCATCGTTGACGCTGATGCTCACTTCAGAGTCACACTCATCAGTGGCTGCAAGCGTGAGCGAAGCAGGAATGGCGTCGCAGCTTACAGTAGTATCAGAAGGGAGTGTGCTGGTAAAATCTGGAGCTGTGTTGTCCGTCACCGTGATGGTTTGGGTCACTGACTCAACAGTTTGGTTGCCATAGCAATCCTCAGCTGTGAGGGTAAAGGTCCTGGTGATCACCAAGCCTCCTTCTGGAGTGACATCATCCGCTTCGGCACAGTAACTGTAGGCGTCAGACGTGACGTAAGAAGCAGTAGCTGAGCCACAATCGTCTGAAACGGTGAAATACAGCTTACCCATCAAGGCGGTCGAATACGAGAAGTCTGACCAGCATCCGGTCAAATTCACATCATCGGGTTCGTCTAGGGTTACTGTGGGGCCCTGGGTGTCAGGAGGCGTCATGAACATCGCAGCTGTAACGCTGTGGACGATGCTGGACGATCCGGTAAATGACACGACCTCTCCTGGCGCAGCTGCGGCGTTTGAGGTTGGAGTTAGAAGGTGCGTTACTGAGTTTGTCGTTGCGCTTGACGAATTCGTCAAACAGAGAACGAGAAAGCTGCAAAGAAGCACAGAAAACTTCTGGTGAGACATAGCGAGACTTTTTGGCTCTCGGAAATTGACACAGCTTTTCTCCTTTCTGAAATTATTACATGCCTAATTCAAACGGCTTTGCAGACGTTTAAACCATTTAAATACAGTGCATTATGATTTTTTTGGTTCCGGAATCCCTTGTATTATATATGTATAATATTAGGAATACCTGATTTTCGTAGACGAAGCATTTATCATTTCGTCAGATACGCCTCCAAACGAGCCGATGAGGCCCTCTCAATGGCACCTCATAGGTCGGTCCCATCACGTCCCAATCTAGGCGGGCATAGAAACCCAAAGCGACGTGCCGAGCGTCGGCCCAAACCACCGAACAGTTCTTCTCAGATAATGCCGAAATCGCACCCTCTATGAGCATGCGACCAACGCCGCGCTGCCGGTGGGCTTCGTGGGTCGCCATCGCACGAAGTCGGTAGTGCACGGAAGGAGGCAATTCTGGGTGAGTCTCAAGAACGAAGGATCCAATAGACACCCATTCGCCATCACTTTGAACACCGAAATGAACCGTTTCTGGCAGGTCATCGGTTGGAATCCGACATGAGGGCCCAGGCTCTTTTTCCGGCCACAAAACTGCCGCCCGCAGCGGCCATGTTTCTTCCTGTGTAATTCGACTGAACTTATATGTAATCAACCCTGCCATTTTTCCCAATTCCGTCTATCCTTCTTGGTAGGCCTCCCTGTTTTCATGGGCGAATCTCGCATAACCTCCCTGGTCAAAGCTTGCTTCTCACGCTCTTCTGTGGGCGTCAGATCTTTGATATATTCTTCGACAAGTTTTGCACCTACACGCCCCTTTGGGAAAGCCAACACCTCGACCAATTCATAATGTGGGCCCGTTCTGACGCGCACTTGTTCGCCGACCTTTAACTCCCGGCTGGCTTTCACTACCGCCCCTCCAACTTCGACCTTTCCCTCCTTTACGCGGGCGGTTGAAACCGAACGGGTTTTGAATAAACGAATGGACCACAGGAACTTGTCTACGCGCACACCCTAAAGTTCGACAATAAGCCCAATGGCTGGAATGGCCGACCCCGCATTGGCCTGAATGTAGCGCGGCTGGTATCGAGAAGGGTCCAAAGGATCCGCCACAGGCACCCCCGTCGTCGGGTCCCTCACAACATCCAAAGCTGGAGGAGCATCCGGGACTTGACCAAATAAGTTTTGAATGTCCATAAACACATCCAAGCTCCAATTCTCGAAGAACCACTTCTTGTCAATGCGCAGGTCCAATTGACTGAAGGCGGCATTCCTCCCCGAATTGAGCGACGCATAATCCAATTGCGGTGTCCCTTGGCTGTTCCAATAAGCCTGGTCCATCGAGACGTCGATGTCATAAGGCGTGAAAGGCAGGCCACCGCTGTAGAGCCACCGCGCTCCAATTTCCCAGTCGCGCTTCAGTTTTGCACCTCCGGTAAGCGAGACGATGTGACGGCTGTCCCAGGCGCTGGGCGCATAGGTCCCATCGAATTCGTATTCGGAACGAACCCAAGTGTACGCCAGCAAACCATAGACCCCCTTGTACAAGCGCCGCTGGGCCAGCACCTCCATCCCATATGAACGCCCCTGTCCGTCGAAGCGAACAGACTCGTTGCCCACCACTCCAAAGTCGGCCCCCAGGTTGGCGAGCGCTATACCTGAAGTGCGGCTCACTGGGGTCCCGTCGTAGCCCTTCAGGAAGCCTTCTACTCCAATGGTCGTATTGCGCTCACCGATGTCATACCGCAACCCCGCCACAAGCTGATCACACCTTATATAGTCTGCATCCAATGCGTTGGTGCGCACCCCAGACTCGGCGTAACCCAATATCAGCATTGAGGGAAGTTGATAGTACCTGCCCACATTCGCATTGAAACTCAAGCCAGGGCGCACATTCCACCTGAGTGCCATCCGAGGACTCAACTGCCGAAACGGGTTCACCATGTTCTTGTTGACTTCGTTTCCGTCTACCCTGACACCTCCGCTGAGGACGACCCTTCCATCCGCCATGGACTTGGAAGCCTGCACAAACGCACCGTACTCGTGCATGTCAAAGGCACTTTCGAAATCAAACGTCAACAACGTATCCTGCAAGAACACATAGCGTTGGGCGTAAGTGCTGTTGTTGAACCTGGCAAACTCATACTGGGCTCCCCAAGTCAACTTGGCACCCCCATCGCCGTATATCCGACGCTCTAACCGGAGTTTGTTCTCCATTTCTTGGGAGAGGTAGTCCAGGGTCAGTGGCAGGTTGACGTCGTTGTCTTCGTGCTTGTATGCGCGGTTGCTGAGCATGTTGCGGCTCGCCACCCAAGTCCACCTTCCGTTTTCTGTAAACCGGTCATACTTGACCCCCAAGGCGTAGTTCCACTGCTTGTTGACTTGCAGCGCATCCAAGATCGCCACGCGGTCGAGGTAGTCTTCTGCAGTGGTATCATCTGCCACGGTGAGGTTGAGCTGAAAATCATCATAGGCGCCGATGCCCAGCACGGTCAAACGCTCATTGGGACTGGCCTGGTGGACCCATTTGAATTGGAAGTCATTGTAAATGGGCAAGAAAGGCAGGCCCAGAACTTCAAACAGAAACTGCAGGTAGCTGCGGCGGGCACTCAGTATTAAGGAACTGTTCGGGCCCGTGGGTCCTTCAAAAGTCAATCCGAGGTCGCTCGTTCCTACGACAGCATTTGACGTCCACTCATCGGTTCGGGCAGTTTTGAACCCAAACTCCATGACGCTCGAAAGCGCATTGCCCCGGGTCGCCGGAAAAGCGCCCGAGTAGAATTCCACTTCCTCCACCAGGTCCACATTGATCATTCCCACAGGACCTCCACTGGCGCCTTGGGTGGCAAAGTGGTTGATGTTCGGAATCTCGATGCCGTCTATATAGAACCGGTTTTCATTCGGCGCACCTCCCCTGATGACCACATCGTTTCGGAAACTTGGAATGGCGGCCACGCCAGGCAAACTGCGGATGGCCTTGCTGATGTCGCGCCCCCCTCCAGGATTGCGTTTGATTTCATTGGTTCCGATGCGCCTCAGGGATACAGGCGCCTCTTCTTCACCTTTCCCGACCGTGGCCTCAACCTCTGCTGCTTCAATCGCCACAGCCAGCGGCGACATTTCTACGGTCAGAAATGCCGGACGGGACGGCGTGACCTCCACCTCCAAGCGGGTGGCAGGCTGGTAACCAATGGAACTAAAGGCGAGGTTGACCAATCCGGGCCTGATCCCTCCCAGCTCGAAATTTCCATCGAGATCGGTCGAAACCCCCATCGTACCTCCTTGGATGACCACCGAAACAAAAGGCATCGGCGCACCTGTAACCTCATCGATAACAACACCGCGTACCGCGGCGTCCTGCGAAAATGCTGCAGCACTGCCCACCACGACCATGACAATGAGGGCAAACACCTCTTTCCAAACTGGCATGACCTGCACCTTGCCATGTATAAAGGAGAAAATCCAAGACATAAGGGAGCAACAAGGAAAACATGGGGAGGTTCAAGAACCTCACCCCAAATCGAGGTCCAGCCTCACACGGAGCTCCTCCAAAGCGGGGTTGTCTGCCGCCCAATGCTGGTAACGGTCCTTGGGGGTCAGGAACTTGGGGGCAGCCACCTCCTCCCCTACCTCCACTTCAAAGGCGATTCCACCATTGCCCACTTTCACCCGAATGAAATGCAACAGCTCGGTGGCACACTCCTTTAACTCTTCGTACTGGACGTCATTGGCCACCACCAACTTCAGGGCCGGATCTTGAAAGGTCAAGCCACCAGTGGCAAGCGTGGCAGCCATGCCCAGTTTGTTTTTGTCTCGGAGGTCTTGGATCAAATCCGCCCATGCCGACATCACACGATCGTGGTCATAGTCGCCTTTCAGATGCGACGTGTCAGACAGCCCTTCACCTTCGCCCCCTTCGCCAGTAACAGAATCTGGGACCAGCACGCTCCGACCTCCCAACAGTGCCCCCAACTTTCCGGTGGGCGCACTGGACACCTTGGGGCGCCCTAACGTCGTGGCGAGATCGGCATCAATCTCGGACTGGTCAGCGCCTTGGCCCACCTGTTCCACATCACCTGCTTCTGCTGGCGCATTCCCCATTGAAACTGGCGATTCGGCCACAGGATCTGAAGAGACCGCCTTGGCTGTAATGGCCGAAGCGTCCTGCTCTTCGGACACCAGCGGCCCGCTTTTTTGTTCCTCAGCTGCAGCAGATTCTGTGACAGTATGCACAGGATTGGAAGCCGGAGGGGCGACCTTCTCCTCTGAGAGAACCGGTGCGGTCTCGTTGTGGCCAACGTCGGCCTTCGCTTCCTGCCTGGGGGCCGCCTGGACTGGTATGGTACTGCCCACCTGAACAACGCCAGGCCCTGGAGGCAATGCGACGCCCCACCCTAAGATGGAAACGAGCTCATTTTTTTTTTGCCCCCTCCGCGCTGACCGCTTCGAGGGAGCCGATGCGCATCAGCATCAGTTCGACCAGTAGCCGAGGGTGTCGGGATATTCGGTATTGCTGATCGGCCTCATTGGCCTGGCCTATGGCCCCGACCAAGAAGTGCAACCCGCAGCGCTTCGCCTGTTCACTGAACCGCTCCACAACCGACTCACCCGCCTCCATGAGGCCAAGGGTCGACTCATCCTTGCACACCATGAGGTTGCGCAAGTGATGTCCCAATCCTGTCACAAAATGATGGGCGTCAAAACCCGCTGCCACTACCTCTTCGAGCTGGAGCAACATGTCCCCAATGCGGCCTTCTTGGGCAGCATCGACGATGTTGAAGTAGACGTCATGGCCCAAGACGTTGAGGTGACGGGTCACTGCTTCATAGGTGACCCCTTCGCTGCTCGAGGCGACCATTTGATCGAAGATGCTGAGCGCATCCCTCATGGCACCATCTGCCCGCTGGGCAATGACATTCAATGCCTCTGCTTCCGCATTGACCTCTTCTTTTCCAGCCACAAAAGACAAGTGCTCTGCAATGTCCCGGGTTGTGATTCTCCGGAAGTCATAGATCTGACAACGGGAGAGGATCGTGGGAAGGATCTTGTGCTTTTCTGTCGTCGCTAGAATGAAAACGGCGTGGCGGGGAGGCTCTTCGAGGGTCTTCAAGAAAGCATTGAATGCGTCCTTTGACAGCATGTGGACCTCGTCGATGACGTAGACCTTGTACGCTCCGTCTTGAGGGGGAATGCGCACCTGATCAATGATGCTGCGGATGTGTTCGACGCCATTGTTCGACGCTGCGTCCAACTCAAACACATTAAAGCTGCGCTCCGCTTGCTCGGTGGTAAAACCGTTGATGGCATTGGCAAAAATCCGCGCGCAAGTCGTCTTGCCAACTCCACGGGGGCCGCAAAACAGATAAGCCTGGGCAATTTGCCCGCTTTCAATGCTGTGGCGCAAGGTGTCCGTAATGGACCGTTGCCCTACCACGGTCTCCCATGTGGTCGGTCTGTACTTCCTTGCGGATACCAGGAACGGGTTGCCCTCTGCCATGTTTCAAAGGTGGGGATTGCGGGGCGAACATCCGTGTTTCAATTTTGCACAGGAGGCCCACATTTTGCCTGTGTGAAGGCAGATGTGAAGAATCCTCGACTTGCCTATTGTGATACACCGGCATTTCGCGTAGATTTGCGCCCCCTTTGCGACAAGCATAATGACCCGGAATCGATACGAAACTGTCTTCATCATCACGCCAGTCCTGTCTGACGAGCAGACCAAGGACGTGATCAAGAAGTACAAGGACCTCCTGAAAGATAAGGGAGCCAAAATCACCCATGAGGAGAATTGGGGCATGCGCAAGCTTGCCTACCCCATCCAAAAGAAGTCCACGGGCTTCTACTATTTGATGGAGTTTGAAGCTGACGCTTCCGTGATTCTTCCCTTCGAAACCGAATTCCGTAGGGATGAGCGGGTCATCCGTTTCCTGACGACTCGGATGGATAAGTTCCACATTGAGTACGCCGAAGGCCGCCGCGACCGTGAAACGGACCGCCGTGAGAAGCCCAAGCAGACTGCTGCTGGGACCGAAACCAAAGCCTGAACGCACCAGATTCAACGATCATGGCCGACAACAAAAACGTCCGTTACCTGAACCCTATCGCCATCGACACGAAGAGCGAGAGGTACTGCCGCTTCCGTGAGAAGGGCTTCAAGTACATCGACTACAAGGACCCAGACTTTCTGCTGATGCTGATCAACGAACAGGGCAAGATCTTGCCCCGCCGTTTGACCGGAACCAGCCTCAAATACCAGCGCCGCGTAGGCAAGGCCATTAAAAAGGCCCGCCACATCGCTTTGCTCCCTTACCTCGCTGACCAGCTGCGTTAAGCAGCAGTCTAATTCACTGCGCCATGGATGTGATTCTCAAGCAGGATGTCGAACGCCTCGGAGCGAAAAACGACATCGTTAACGTCAAGAATGGGTACGCCCGGAACTACTTGATCCCACAGGGGTTCGCTACCGTCGCAACGGAAAGCGCCCGTAAAGTGGTGGCCGAGACCCTTCGTCAGCAGTCTCACAAAGCCCTCAAAGCTTTGGACGACGCGAAGGCTTTTGGCGAGAAAATCGCCGGGATTTCGCTCAAAATTGGAGCGAAGGCTGGAGAGAGCGGAAAGATTTTCGGCTCTGTCAACAACATTCAGTTGGCCGAAGCCATGGCCAAAGCTGGTCACGCGGTTGACCGCAAGAACATCGATCTTGGATCCGAAGTGATCCGTGACTTGGGCACCTACACGGCCAAGGTCAAACTGCACAAAGAAGTGATCGTCGACATCTCATTTGAGGTCGTCGCAGAATAAGATTCTGTCCTTTCAAGGACTTTTCATGAGAAAAGGGGGCTTTGCCCCCTTTTTTTGTGCCCGACAATGAGCGCATTCAAACTCCACAGCGAATTTCAGCCTACCGGAGATCAACCCGAGGCCATCCGCCAACTGGTGGAAGGGGTTGAGGGCGGTATCCGCCACCAAACCTTGCTTGGGGTTACGGGTTCAGGAAAGACTTTTTCGATGGCCAATGTGATCGAACGCACCCAGCGTCCCACATTGGTCCTGAGTCACAACAAGACCCTGGCTTCACAGCTTTACAGCGAGTTCAAGGAGTTCTTTCCGGACAACCTTGTAGAGTACTTCGTCAGCTACTACGACTACTACCAACCCGAAGCCTACATCCCTTCCTCGGGCACTTACATTGAGAAGGATCTGGCGATCAATGAGGAGATTGAAAAACTGCGCCTTTCGGCCACTTCGGCCCTGTTGAGCGGACGAAGAGACGTGATTGTAGTGGCGTCCATCAGCTGCATCTACGGCATTGGCAACCCTGTCGAATTTCACAAGAGTGTCATCGAAGTTCAACAAGGCCAGGTCATCAGCCGGAACGCCCTGCTTCATCGGCTCGTAGAAAGCCTGTACCACAGAACACGCGGGGAATTCAACCGCGGATCGTTCCGGGTCACAGGCGATGTTGTCGACGTCTTTCTGGCGTACGCAGACCACGCCGTTCGCATCCATTTCTGGGGCGACGAAATAGAACGCATCGAGACCATCGACCCCGAAACCGGGCAGGTACTGCATGAATTTGACAGCCTGCGCATCTACCCTGCCAACCTGTTTGTCACAGGAAAAGACACCCTGCACCAGTGCATTTGGGAGATCCAACAGGACATGGTCAAGCAGGTCGAATGGTTCAACAGTCAAGGCCGCTTCATCGAAGGCAAGCGGCTGGAGGAGCGGACCACCCATGACCTCGAAATGATGCGGGAGCTTGGATTCTGCAATGGCATTGAGAATTACAGCCGGTATTTCGACCGCAGAGAGCCTGGACAGCGCCCGTTTTGCTTGCTGGATTACTTCTCAGACGACTTCCTTCTGGTGGTGGACGAGAGCCATGTGACGGTGCCCCAAGTCGGGGCGATGTATGGTGGAGACCGGTCCAGAAAGGTCTCGCTTGTAGAACACGGTTTCAGGCTGCCCTCTGCGTTGGACAACCGCCCGCTGATGTCCGATGAATTCGACGGCATGGTGCACCAAATTGTTTATGTCAGTGCCACCCCTGCCGATTACGAGTTGGAAAAGAGTGAGGGGGTTGTGGTGGAACAATTGATTCGCCCAACAGGCCTTTTGGACCCACCCATCGAGGTGCGTCCTTGCAAAAACCAAGTGGACAACCTCATTGGAGAAATCCGCAAAACCATAGAGGCCGGCGACCGCATCTTGGTCACGACCTTGACCAAACGCATGGCCGAAGAACTATCGCGCTACTTGGAACGGCTGCGCATTTCATGCTCCTACATACACTCGGAGGTCAAAACGTTGGACCGCATTGAAATCATCCGAAACCTGCGTGAAGGGGTCATCGATGTGCTGGTGGGAGTGAACCTTTTGAGAGAGGGCCTGGACCTGCCAGAAGTTTCGCTTGTGGCCGTAATGGATGCCGATAAAGAGGGGTTTTTGAGGTCCAACCGATCGCTGACTCAGACCGCCGGTCGCGCTGCAAGAAATGTGGACGGACGTGTTCTGATGTATGCGGACAAAGTGACGGACTCGATGGCCCAGACCATCGAAGAGACTTCGAGGAGGCGCGAAAAGCAAGAGGCCTACAACAAAGAGCACGGCATCGTTCCCAAGCAGGTCAAGCGTTCTAAGAAAACCGTCTTTGAGCAGAGTGAGCTGATCGAAGAGCGCCCCTCTCCCATCGCTGCGGAGCCTGCAGCCTCGGGCGTTGGCATTTTGGAAGACCCTGTCGTCGCAGGCTATGTGCAATCGAAAGACCGCAAAGCCATGGAAAAACTCATGGTCCGCACCCGCAAGGAAATGGAACGGGCTGCCAAAGAGCTGGCGTTTATGGACGCCGCCCGATTGAGGGATGAACTTTTTGCAATGGAAAAGGCGGTCTCCGATTGGCCCAATTAAGCCACCGTGCAACCGAAAGTGAATGAATAGCGTCTACCCATAACCTGCAAGTAGCCACCGACCAATGACCCGTCTTTTTCGCATTCTGAGCGCCAGCTTTTTTACCGCTCTCGCTCTCCCTTTTTTCGCCCAAGTCCCGCATGGCGGGGAGCCCTTTTGGAACACGCCAGGCACGTCGATCTCAAACCCCGCGTGGCCTGTTCACCGCATGCCCGCCATTGACCTCGAAACTTTGCGGGCTGCAGACGACGTCACCGACGTTGTCAAAAGTGCGCCCTGGCGGTTTGGAGAGGAGTTTCCCGTGGACATCAGCCTGAGCGATGGCCAATGGCTTGAAATCAATGGGACCTCTGTTTGGAGGACACAAATCCAAGCCCCCGGTGCACTGGCGATGAGCCTTTCCTTTTCGGAGTTTGCGGTCCCAAAAGGCGGAAAGCTGTTCATTTGGAACTGTGACCGCAAGGAGTTCATCGGTGGTTTCGATCACCGCAACATGAAGTCATGGGGCGGCCTTGCCACTGGACTTGTTG
>JAKMCX010000062.1 GCA_022428285.1 Flavobacteriales bacterium | reverse complement strand
CCCCCGAAATCAGAATAAAGGGTGACCTTGATTTGGCTGCACTCAGGCGCCGCCGCGCATGCCTTCAGCCCGTATACGCCGGCTGCAGATCCGTACTGTGAGCTTGAGTTGGATGGAGCATCCGAGTTGAAGAGGATGGTGCCCTCGGCGTCTTCGACCTCGAAATTGCCGGGCCATCCGTTGAATTCGGAGATGTAGTTCATGTCGACGCTCGACCCCTCGTTCACGGCGAAGGCATAGCTGTTGGAGAATCCGTCCAGTATAGTGGGTTCGCCCACGAGGACATTGTCGACCAGCACTTGCATAACACCGCTCCAGCCTTCGCCTTGGGGAGCATACATGTTCAAGGTCCAGGTGCCGCAAGTGCCCACGGGATTGGGGAATTCGAAGTCGATGACCTCGTTGATCACGTGCACCACACCATTGTAGGCGAGCAGGTCAGGTGTGGTGACTTGGGCGTTTTCTACGAAGATGCCGTCGCCGTTGATGAAGGTGTAGATGTTATCGCCTCCATAGCTGACAAGCAGGCCGTTGTTGTTCAGTTGGTCGCTCGTGAGCGGGACTTCCACGATGTGCCGGCGCAAGATTTCATCCCAGTAGGGGGAGTCGAAGAGGCCGTCCACGTCGACGAACCCGTTCTCTTCGGCAAAGGCGAAGATGGCGTCATCGGTGGGGGCAAAGACGGTGAAGTGGCCTGGCGCGTCTTCGTTGTCGTTGATGACAGGCTGTCCGATGAGGTCGTCGTTGAGCAGATTGGCGTTGATCTCCTGTTCGAAGAGGGTGTGGTCCGGACTGTTGACCACAATCTGATAAACGGTCGCCTCAGGAGAGGTGGAGGGGGCCATGCCATAATCGATGACGTGGATTACCCCATTGTCTGCGGTGTAATTGGTTTCAATGATGTTGACCCCGTCGATGGTCAAACCACCGTTCGCGTTTTGTCCCACCAAGGCATCTTCTCCGAGGAGTGTGGGCAATGACATGCCGGGCTCTAGGTCTTCGGCCAGGTAAACGCCCTCTATGATGTGATAGCTGAGAATGTCTTGAAAGTCTGGAATGCTGAGCATGTCGAAGCTGTTCAAGTTCATCAACTCTTCCAGGGCATCTACGGCCGCATCATGGGGCATGAAGACGGTGTATGCTTCGGTGCCACTCAGCGCTTCCGCACAGGGCACACAGGCGTATTGCATGGCATAACCGGTCGCAAAAACCGAGGGGCCGCTTTCATCGCCAGACCACGATTGTATGAGGTCGGTCAGGGTAAAGGCATCTACGGTGATGGTGCAGACCATGCCGAGCTGGGCCTGAAGGCCGATGCTGGAATCGAAATTATAGACGCCCGGGACATCGAATGTGATCACGCCCATGCATGTGCCTTCGTCTGTGCCGATGGTCTGGTCCAAGTAAAAGTCAACCGGATTGTTCCATGGCTCGCCGGTCTGAGTGTTGGTGATGCCGTTTACGTCGTGCGTGCCTTGAAAGTTGACAAATGCCACGGTTTCTCCGGGGAGGATGGTCAGTTCTGAGGGGGCAAAATAGAAGTCGGCCATCGCGATGGTGTGGTCTGCTTCACATTGAGATTGACCTTGGACGGAACAAAACAACAGGCTGAGCAGGGTCAAATTGCGGATGGACATCTTCATCATTTGCTTGTGTACTACAATGTGAAAGTAGAACCTGTGACATGAGACCGAGGTTCATTTCGGGCCGCGGTGGTTTTTTTCTGAGATGTCCCCATCTTCAGCCACAATGAAGAACCCTGTGGCCCTTGTTGTACTGGCGGCATTCATGTGGCTCGGTTGTTCCGCACAGAACAACGTGTGCCTGCCTGTGGAGGAAAATCCGTTCTCTGACGACCCCGCTTTCGCTCAGTTCACCCAGTCGGTGCATGTGCTCGAATGCTTTTATGTCCTGGCGGAGCCGGTCATTTCTGAAGCGCAATTGTTGCATGTGGCCAGTGTGGTGGCGGATTTGATCGACCAAGATGAAGACGGTGTGGCCGATGACCCCGAGCTGCAGTCAGCCTTGGCCGCTGGCGGGGCGCTGATGCCCGTCTTGGCTTACGAAGGGTCTTCCGCCGAAGAGGACCTCTGGAACGAATACGAGGGCGATGGGATTTCCGCGGTGCTCTATGCCGATGAAATCGACCCTGCTCAGCCGGGACATTGGGGTGCAGATGCCACGGTAGAAGAGGTGTTGCACACCCTTCATCACGTTGGACACGTGGAGATGTATCCGTCGGCTTTTGGTTTGGACCCCAGCAGTTCCCTGTTGTCGGCAGCCATGGATGTGGCCCGGTCAGGTCAATTTTTGGAAGTGCCAGAGGCTTACCCAGAGGCGGCGTGGTACCACTATGACGACGAGACGTGTGACTATGGGTGCATGGCCATCGAGTACCTCTATTGGGCCACGGTGACCGAGATGGGGATCTTGAATGATGTGGAGACCGCCGATGGCAT
>JAKMCX010000012.1 GCA_022428285.1 Flavobacteriales bacterium | reverse complement strand
CTGAGATTGATGGGCGCTGTTGGTTTGCTGAAAATCTGAGGACAGAGAAGTATTTAGACGGCTCGCCTATAGCAACGGATTTGTCTGATTCTTTATGGTCAAACACAACGGAGGGGGCTGTGACCGTTTTTGGTTCTGGATCTAGCAAATGCGTAGCCGTTTCAGCGCCATTTGATGCGTGCAATAACGACACCCTCTGTCTCATGCAATATGGCCGCATGTACAATTGGTTCGCAGTAGTAGACAGTCGAGGCCTTTGTCCGTCAGGATGGCATGTCCCTAAAGCGGATGAATGGCATAGTATGATCAAGCATAGAGGTCGTCTCATGTTCATCGCATCTCAAGGATGGGGTGTTGGTGGTAACGGCAAGGATTGGTTGGGGTTCGCTGCAAAGCCCGGTGGGAGCAGAAGGCCCTCTGGAGGCTTTTTTGAAGCAGGGTTCGATGGCAACTGGTGGACTTCGTCCTTGAATTCGCCTTTCGCTCGCTCATTAGTGAGTGGCTTAGGTTCTGGTTTGGAGCAGACTCGAGCAGTTTCGGCTGTGATTTCTCCTGGGCATGATGACGTCAGGTTGTACAAGACTCTAGCAGCCAATGGCTACTCTGTTCGGTGTATTGCAGACGAAGAGTAGCTACGATGTAGGCCCGAAGGTAGGCTCAGGAAATTTCAGGGAGGCTGCAGTGCCAGCAATGACTGCGGTTTCGGCTGTGTGGTGGTGATCCCGTCGGGACTCGAACCCGAAACCGTCTGCTTAGAAGGCAGATGCTCTATCCAGTTGAGCTACGGGACCCAATGCGAACGCTTTCGCAGGGCGAAGTTCGGAAGGGAAGGCGGTCTTCCGAAGCGAAGGGAGACCTTTTGTTTGGCCAAGGCCTCAAAAAGAGCCCGAATGCTCGAATTGTGGCTTACCTCTTGCGCACTGGACCTGCACTGTGCGCCATGGGGTATAAGCTCAACGAGACAGCAATTTCGTAGCCTGAAATGCAGAGCTGTGTCGCTTTTCCGAATTGCCCGACGTCCTCAAAGAGGGCCGCCAAGTGAACGTTGAAGCTGCCCCAGGCTCCTCGGAAGCGCAGTGAATTCTCTGTCAGTCGGTTGAATTCATTCAGGATCAAGGAAAGGAGTGAACCAACAGGGCATGAATCGGTTATGACCTCATGACCCACGGACTCCTCACTCACGATGCCTTGGACCCTCAGGATGCCCTGACAGGTCCTATTCACCACAGAACTTACTTGATCAACGGTGAGTTGCGCACTTGGAAGGGGGGTGTAGCCGATGTCCACAGTCCCATCACCACTTTGGTCAATGGCGTTCAAGAGCCCGTGCACTTGGGTTCGGCTCCAGACCTCACAAAGGCCGAAGGTCTAGAGGCACTGGCAGCAGCGCGCCAAGCCTATGACAACGGTCGTGGAGATTGGGCCACAGCGCCAGCCGCAGAGCGCATCGCGGCCATGGAGAAGTTCATTGACCGCATGGTGGAGCAACGCGAACTTGTGGTCAAGCTGCTCATGTGGGAGATCTGCAAGCGAAAGAAGGATGCCGTCAAGGAGTTCACCCGGACCGTCGACTACTTGCGCGAGACCATCATCGAGTACAAGCAGCTCCACCGAGAAGGAAGCCACATCCACAACGTCGAGGGCACCCTGGCCCAAATTCGCCGCGGACCGTTGGGTGTCGTCCTCTGCTTGGGGCCATTTAACTACCCGCTCAACGAAACTTTTTGCGTGCTGTTGCCCGCCATTTTGATGGGCAATACTGCGGTGTTTAAGCCCGCCAAGTATGGCGTATTGCTCATCACCCCATTGCTCGAGGCATTCCGGGATTGTTTCCCTCCTGGGGTCATCAACGTGGTGTTTGGCCGGGGCAGAGAGCTTGCGGCGCCCATCATGCAAAGTGGCCACGTCGATGTGTTGGCGCTGATTGGAAACAGCAAGTCCAGCAATGCCCTCATCAGCCAACACCCCAAGCCCAACCGTGTGCGCCAGGTGTTGGGTCTCGAGGCCAAGAACCCGGCGATCATCCTGCCCGATGCAGACCTCGACCTCGCGGTGCAGCAGTGTGTGAGCGGTGCATGGAGCTTCAATGGTCAGCGTTGCACAGCACTCAAGGTCATCTACGTCCACAAATACGTGCGCGCCGAGTTCCTCGAGAAGTTTGCCGCTGCCACCGACCGCTTGCGGGCGGGTTTGCCATTTGCAGATTCCGACATCACACCGTTGCCTGAAAAGGGCAAGGTTGAGGCCATGCAGGCCTACGTCGACGAGGCCGTCGAAAAAGGCGCCAAAGTCATCAACGAAAAAGGAGGACAAACGGAAGGGGCCATCTTCTTTCCCGCCATCCTTTTCCCCGTGAGCCGTGCCACGGCCATTTTCCGGGAGGAGCAATTTGGACCGGTGTGCCCGGTCATTGAATTCGAGGACATCGAGGAGGTGATGGCCGACATCGCAGAAAGCGATTACGGCCAGCAAGCCAGTGTGTTCTCGCAGAACCCGGAGGCCATGGGGCGCGTCATCGATCAGCTGGTCAACCAGGTCTGCCGGGTCAACCTCAACGCGAGCTGTCAGCGCGGCCCCGACGCTTTGCCATTTACCGGGCGTAAAGACAGCGCAGTCGCCACCCTTTCGGTGCGTGCCGCCCTGCGCTCGTTCAGCATCCGCACATTGGTGGCGTGCAGCGAAGGGCGCAAGGACATGCTAGAAGGCGTCGTCTCCGGACGACACTCGACCTTCTCGAGCATGGACTACCTGCTCTAAGGGCGGCCTGTCAGGCCAGCAACTCGTTCACGTTGCCGCGCATGGTCTCGGCCAGCGGGTCGGTGGGCAGGTCGTTGGCGTCCTCTCCAAACGGCTCCTCGACCTCTTCGGCCAGCAACTCCAGCGAGCCAAAGACGTAGAGCACGAATGTGGACAGCGGTATGGTCCACCAGCTGAACTCATTGACCAAGCCCAGGGGCAAAGTCACCGTGTAGGCAAAGATGAATTTTTTGATGAA
>JAKMCX010000257.1 GCA_022428285.1 Flavobacteriales bacterium | reverse complement strand
CCGTAGTCTGCAACAACCACCACTTTTCCTTTGATCTTGTCTCCAACATTGACGCCTTCTGACATCGCATCCCAAGGGTGCGCGGTCAGCTGCTTGATGCCGAGTGCAATTCGCTTGCGGTCGTCGTCGAAATCGAGGATCACAACATTCAAGCTCTGGTCCACTTCGACCACCTCTTCTGGATGGTTCACGCGGCCCCAGCTGAGGTCTGTGATGTGCACCAGTCCATCGACACCACCGAGGTCCACAAACACACCATAAGAGGTGATGTTCTTGACCACGCCTTCGAGGACCTGACCTTTCTCCAATCCGGAGATGATCTGACGCTTCTGCTCTTCCAACTCGGCCTCGATGAGCGCCTTGTGGGATACAACAACGTTTTTGTACTCCTGGTTGATTTTGACAACCTTGAATTCCATCTGCTTTCCGACGTACTCGTCGTAATCGCGGATCGGCTTGACGTCGATCTGGCTTCCTGGCAAGAATGCCTCGATGCCAAACACGTCTACAATCAAGCCGCCTTTGGTGCGGCACTTGATGGTACCCATGATGATCTCATCGTTCTCCATGGACGAATTGACCTTGAGCCAAGCACTGTGGATACGTGCGGTCCTGTGGGAAACCACGAGCTGACCATTGCGGTCCTCTTGCTGCTCCACAAATACAGGAACGGAGTCTCCAACGCGGAGTTCGGGGTTGTATCGGAATTCAGATGCGCCGATGACGCCCTCTGATTTGTAGCCAATGTTGACCACAATCTCCTTTTTACCGATGCTGACAATGGTGCCTTCCACCACTTCAGACTCACGGATCAGTTTGAGGCTTCCTTCGTAGAGGTCCTCGAGCTTGACCCGCTCTTCGGGATCCATTTCTTCTTTTTCGGCCTCATCGCCATCCCAATCGAACTCATCAGAAGGTTCGTCAAGAACACGCATCACCCAAGGTTCAGCTGGCTTCTCCTCGGCGGGAGCGTCCTCAGCAGCGGGAGCCTCCTCGGCGGGAGCGTCCTCAGCAGCAGGTGCTTCCTCAGCGGGAGCTTCCTCAGCGGGAGCTTCCTCAGCGGGAGCTTCCTCGGCGGGAGCCTCGGCAGCAGGTGCTTCCTCAGCGGGAGCCTCAGCAGCAGGTGCTTCCTCGGCGGGGGCCTCAGCAGCAGGAGCTTCCTCAGCGGGAGCCTCAGCAGCAGCTTCTTCGGGTTTTACTTCTTCGGATGGAGCCGCTTCATTGGACGTAGCGTCCTGGGCTTCCTGCGGCTGGTCAGCCGCTGCACCTTCCGGTGCATTTGCCTGATCTTCAGGCTTTTGATTTTCTTCGGTCATGAGGACTCGAAGGTCTAGTTGTATCCGCTGGATGCGCTGTCCGAACAGAGAGGTGAAAAAAAGCCCACAAGCGCTGGGCAGAATAGGGCGGCAAAAATACGTTGAATCTCCCGGTTATCAGTCAAATGGACTCAAAATCAACACCCCACCCTCATTCCCTCACCAGTTGGGCGTTCGAGAAGCCCTGAACTTGGGCGGCATTGAGCCAGTTGCGGGCCTGCGCCTCGGACACAAAAGCCGTGCGATAGCGGGTGAGGCCGTCGGTTCTGACAGAGCGGATCTGCCATTGCAAGGGGGCGTCCAAAATCGCATTGGCCAAGCGAACGGGAATGGTGCTGTTGAACACCCCCAATTCGACACACCATGCTTCCTCGATCACGGCCTCATTTGAAGGAGCGTCCGCAACTGCGACTTCCGGGACCGACTGGGGCAGCCGCGGGTTCTGTGCTCCAGGAAGTGAAGCCACAGACGTGACGGAAGCCTGAGACAGGGGAATCCTTCTTCCATTGATGTACACCACAATAAAGGCGTCGTTCCTCCCCTGGCCTCTCAGCTCACTGCGGTGGGCTTCTGCTTCGGATTGCGTGGCAAATCTCCCGGAAAACAAACGCAACCAGCCATCGGACCCCGCATCCTCACGGGTCAGGGTGCCCAATGAAGCCATCGCCTCCGCATCGGGGACGCCGCGAAAGGCACCCACCTGAACACTGTATACGCGGCCCGCGACCCCGTCCCATGTGGGAATGTCCTCCCGCCGGGTAGGCAATGGACCTGCGCCGCCCCCTGTATTTGAGGCGATGGCCGGTGATTCGCCAGCAGCAGGCCCTTTGGCCTGGGCCAAGGCGGCGCCTACTGGACGCGGAGCAAGGACATCCCTACCGACCACAGAAGCCCGTTCCTCGGCCAAGAGTTCAGGTTCGGGACGGGAGGCGCGGACCCGCTCTCCATCGACAAACCGCACCACAAAAGCGTCCTCGTACCCCAGTGCACGAATGGCATCTCGTGCCGCTACAGCCGGGTCGTACAGATCAAAACTGCCCGCCATGTATCGGGTAATTCCGTTGGTCAGCTTCTGGGCCCACATCGGATCAAACGCTGCGAACAATGCTGCTGGAAGCGCTTTCCGGAATGCCCCGATTTGGATCTTGTATTCGACACCCTCGGCCGATGGGGCACCCCATTCACTGTCAAAACGCTCGGAGGCTTCTTCTTCTGAATCGGCGGAGAATGGACGCGCCATGATGGACTTCTCCAAGGCGGCCCTGTCAATCGGTCTCAAAGTGAGGCCTCCGCTTCGGCCCCGATTGGCCGAACTGCCCCAAACCTCTGCCTCAGGAAGAACCAATCCATAGGAGGCCACGTCCGCGTCTTGACGGGCGACAGCCTCCTCCTCCACCGCTTCGGGAAGTGGCACTGTTGGGGCCTCTGCCGCGGCAACCGCATTCTCCATTTCAGCAGCCGACACGCCGGCCCCAGTTGCAACCTCTTCTGCTGGCAAACCAGCATCGGGCAATGCTGCAGCTTCATCGGAGGGTTCCTCTGAACCAGCCGTGATGCTGCTCAGGTCACCACCCTCAGCGCGTGTTTCTTCGAATGCTGAAACCGAAACCTCGGCCTCTCCCACTTCCTCAGCTTGGATTTCACCGCTCAACTTGCGCTCCAACATGTCCACGTCGAGGGCATTCAGTGCTGCTCTCAGGCGACGCTCATTGAAAAATATCCGCTTGTCCCATGCCATCCGGGCCGCCCGTCCAGCGCTGGTTCCAGGGTCATTCCCCACAATGTCGATGCGCTCCAGCCAAGCCGAAAGCGCCTCGCGCTCCGTGGCGTCTAAGTCCAACGGAAAGTCTGATTGTTGCGCGGCATTGATGGCCATCATCAGGGAGGCCATCTTTTCCAACCGCTCCTCCGAACTGTTCTCCAACACTTCTGACAAGTCCAACGCAGCCACCTGGCCATCGGCTCCCCCTTCCTCAGAATTGGATTCTGCGATGGCGGCTTCTGAAGACGTCGTCTCCAAGTCAACCGCACCGGCACCATCCTCAGCCAAGGCCTCTTCGGCAGCATCCTCAGTCGCCGCTGCAGCGGTTCCTTCTGAAGCCCGATCCACAGACTGCGCATCATCAACTGCAGGATCGGTTGCGGCGGGCTCTGACGCTGCTTCTCCAACAGGCGCTGACACCATGGCGTCGGCCACGTCGCCCTCTGGTCCTTCACGCCCATCATTGGTAAGCCCTTGACCCAAAGCTGTGGCCTCCTCTTTACTTGCAGCAGTTTCTGCGTCCAACATTTCAGACTCCAAGACCGCTGACCAAGCAGCAGCCCAAGCGCGCCATGCGGTCTCGGCTTGAGCCAAAGCTTCACGTTGCATCAAGGCCCGGTCAAATTCCGCCGCTTCACTGCCCTTTTTGTCGCCTTCCGCATCCTCAACCATTTCCTCTGCCCGTTGGGCTTCTGCCCACAGTTCACGCGCCTGCACCACTGAATCGCTGTTGCCCAAGCCTTCAAACTCCTTTTCCTCCCATAGGGCCACAAGTGGAGCGCGTTCACGCTGCCAATCGGACCGCAACGCCACCAATTCTTCCATGACCGAAGCCACCAAGCCAGCATAGGCACTGCGCACGGCAGGTGTCAAGCCCATCAGTCCGGCGCCATCTGATACGGGTGCAACACCTCCGCCGTCAGAAGCCCTCGCCAGACGCTCCCACTGGCGGGCCACATCCTTGGACTCCGCAACGGCTGAATCCCATTGGTCGGACCAATCCGCGGGGTTGGGCGCAAGGGAGGTATTCTCGGCATTTGAACCTGCTCCGTCGCTCAAGCCGGGAAGCAATTGTGCCACCAAAGCAACCTCGGCTTCTCCTGCGACATCGATCAACGGCCTTTCTTCCGCCGCCCCATTTGTGGGAACCTCTGACGGTGACGTTGTCATGTCAGGCTGGTTTTCCTCGGGTTGAACATCAGTGGATTCGACAACGGCCACATCAGCGTCCGCCAAGACAGGGTTTGCATCAGGCACCACTTCAGCCGCAGCTTCGATCGCCGCCGCTTCGCTGTCCCAATATTCCCGGTTCAACGTCAGCTCCACTTGCTGCCTGTCCAACCAATCCCCGCGCCATCCACTCCGTTCTTTCCGGTTCCATGTTTCACCGGAAACCTCTAGGATGGACTCCCATTGGTCGAGCAACAACGCACCATCTACGGGCAACATCACAGCATCTTCTGGGGGGACTCCAGGCATGCCTCGGTTGGCGTCTCTCCAATTGGACCAGCGCGCTTTGAGCGGAGTGAGGTCCATGTCTGACGCCCCCCACAATTCTCGAATGGCCAGCCTTTCTCGGCGCAAAGCCAAGGCTGCCTCTCCAGCGATTTTGGCCAAAGAGGCCTTGGACGCTGACTGCACGGCAAAACTCCATTTGTCGAGCATGTCCCGCATGTCCTCCATGGCCACACCGTCTTGCAGCAGCGGAGACATCATCTCACCCTGTGGACGCCAGGCATCCATTTGATCGAGCAAATCGTACAACTCCCCCGCCTTGTTGAAGTCCGGATCGTCCAAAAACCCTTGCTCCAAAACCAAGATTCGCCCGGCACGTTCTTCCCAAACCTCTACCACGGTTTCGGGTTTTGAGGCCAACAGTTGCGCCACAATTTCTGGGTCTTCCGGAACCTGTGCCGCCAAAACCTCCACACGATCCGATGCCCATGGATCTGATGATGCAGGGTTGTTTAAATCGGCACCGCCATCGTTTTTAGTCTCGGATTCTTCTGCGGGTTCTCTGCCTCCTCCATCTTCTTGGACATCGGTCTGAACAGCGACATCGGCCACATCCACAGCTTGGGGCCCTTCGGAAGCTTCCACATCAGCCACTTCCACATCAGCCACTTCCACACCATCCGTTTCATTAACAGGAAGGTCAACAGAATCAGGCCCAGCGCTCACTGCATCTTGAGCACCAGAAACTTGGGCCACATTTGAATCACTGTCCGAAGAGGAGTCCATGGATGGCGGTGTCACCGAAGCCACATCTGCAGCAGAGGCTGCGGCCCCGTTGTTTCGGCTGGCCATCCAATCGGCCCATCCACCCGTGACTTGTGCGGTGGCGCCATCAGAAGCCTCTTCAGAAGTTCCAGTACCTGCGGCTTCTGCTGGGCCTGAGCTTGTACCCACACCTACCTGCAAGTCGGACAATACGGCCCAATCGGCCAAGACATCAGACTTGTCCTCGAGGTCCCAACCCGAAGACGTCTTTTTGAGCTCCCAAGCCCCCTCGCCTGCCCCAAAGGATTCCGCCAACACATTCCCTGCGGCATCTTCCAAAACAATCCTCACACTTTCGTCGCCTGAGAAAGACATGTGTGCGGCCGCATCGCCATTTAAATCCCCGAAGGAAACCTCCTCACCACCGGAAAACACCCTGAGTTTGAATCCCTCTCCCTCCACTTCATCCGCAGACCATGCGATAGAACCAGTCGCCATTTCTCCTTCTCCCAAACCGATGCGATAGGCGTGCACCTTGCCTTCAACCGCTGCCCGATTGGACGCCATCCATGCTCCTCCGGCAGCTTCTGGGATAAAGAAGACATCGTCGTTGACCGAGTTGATGGGATAAGGCAACCGGTAAGGTTGTCCAGTCGGAAGACCATCCAAGCCACAGGTGACCGCGTATATGTCGAAGCCCCCCAGCCCTCCAGGGCAGTTGGAAGCGTAGTAGAGCACCCCTTCTTTGGAGAGGTAAGCATCCTTCTCGTCGTATTCAGAATTGATGGTGCCCTCGAGCAGAACGGGCTCCGTGTAAGCACCCTCACGGATGGACACCCGGTACAAGTCCCATCCCCGAGCACCTTTCTTTCCCAATGAGGCATACACCAGAACGGTATCACCATCGTGCAATGCCATGCGGCCCTGCCCTGTCTTGAGGTCGGCTTTGGACCGCAAGGAAGTTGGTGTGGCCACAAGCCTCAACCCCTCGACCTCTGGGTCATAATAGCGAAAGGCCGCATCGGGAGCCGAGGGAATGCGCTCAAACACCTCGAGCGAGACCGCTTCGGCAGGCTGCCAATCTGCCTTTTCGCAGGCCAAGGCTCCTATTTGGGCTTCCGTTGTGAACCTTCCTTTCTTTCCCGCCGCCATCAAATAAGCCGCATAGAGGTCCCGGGCTCGTTCAAAGTCGTATTCGAGTTGCGCAAGACGGGCCTGGTGAAAACCAAGGTCCAAGTCGTTGCACCCCTTGCGCAAGGCAATGCGCAAATGTCTCCGAACCAAAGACAGGCGCCCCGGCTCTTTCAGTGCGCACCCGGCGAGCCTTCCATGAAGACAGGCTTCCTCTGGGAAAAGGCTCACCAGCCGCTCGTAATCAGGGAGAGCGCCCAACAAATCACCGGCCGCATAGGCCGTTTCGGCGCGGTTCCGGACATCGGCTTGAACCGGATCACCTTGACCCAATGCAGTGCCATCTGCCGTCCAAAAAAGCAGACATAACAAGAGCGGCCAAGGCCGCCTACAGCATTGAAAAATTGACCGCGCGATCCCGAATGGATGCATGTCAGCAAATTGACAAGGAGACGGACACCAATGCGTAGGAGCTCCTCGGTTTTTCAACAGGAAAGGCCTGACCTTTTGCTGGCGCTCATGCCCACTACCTTTGCGCCCAGATTCGCACGACATGTCAAACGCATTTTTTCAAGTCCCCTATCCCGAAAATGAACCGGTCTTGGGCTACGGCCCCGGCAGTCCGGAACGTGCTGCCCAACTGGCAGAATACGAGCGCATGCTCAACCAAGACCCCGTCAAGGTGCCCATGGTCATTGGCGGCAAGGCCGTCTTTACCGATGACCAGCGCCCTTTGACCCCTCCCCATGACCACAAGCGGGTCATCGGACATGCGCACTTTGGAAAAACTGAACATGTAAAGTCCGCCATCGACGCAGCGCTGGAGGCGCGCAACAGCTGGTCAGCCCTGAGCTGGGAGCACCGGGCCAGCATCTTCTTGAAAGCAGCAGACATGCTCGCTGGACCATGGCGCACGCGCATCAATGCGGCCACCATGCTCGCACAAGGAAAGAACATGCACCAAGCAGAAATCGATGCCGCTTGTGAGTTCATCGACTTTTTGAGGTTCAACGCCCACTTTGCCCAAGAAATCTATGCCCAGCAGCCTGAGAGCTCGCCTGGGATTTGGAACAGGCTCGAGTACCGACCACTCGAAGGCTTTGTGTTTGCCATCACCCCATTCAATTTCACAGCCATTGCTGGCAACCTGCCCATTGTGGCTGCACTGATGGGCAATGTGGTCATTTGGAAGCCTTCGGACGAGCAGATTTATTCTGCCCATGTCATCATGGAGTTGCTGCATGCTGCAGGACTTCCTGAGGGGGTGATCAACCTCGTCACCGTAGACGGCCCCGTGGCTGGCGATGTGGTGTTCAATCACCCCGACTTCGCGGGCTTGCACTTCACGGGAAGCACCGGCGTTTTCCGTCACCTGTGGCAGACCATTGGTCAGAACATTGCCCAGTACAAGACCTATCCTCGCATCGTAGGTGAGACCGGCGGAAAGGACTTCATCATCGCCCACAAATCGGCCGAAGTCGACGAAGTTGTGACGGGAATCTTGCGGGGCTCATTTGAGTTCCAAGGACAAAAGTGCAGCGCAGCGAGCCGCGTGTACTTGCCAGACAACCTCTGGCCGGAAATCAAGCAGAAGCTGGCAGCCGAGGCGGCCACCATCAAAGTGGGTACTCCTGGAGATCCAGAAAACTTTATGGGCGCCGTCATCAGCCGCCGCTCCTTTGACAAAATCAAAGGCTACATCGACTACGCAAAGGAGCACCCCGACGGAGAAATCCTTTGCGGCGGCACCTGCGACGACAGCGTTGGATATTTCGTCCAGCCCACAGTGATTGTCGCTTCTGATCCGCACTTCAAATCCATGGAAGAGGAAATCTTTGGGCCAGTAGTGACGATCTACGTCTACCCAGCCGAAGATTTTGAGGGCGCACTTGAATTGGTAGACTCCACCAGCGAATACGCTCTGACTGGCGCCGTTTTTGCGCGTGAGCGCTATGCCATTGACGATGCCATGCGCGCATTGGAAAATGCCGCTGGCAACTTCTACATCAATGACAAGCCGACCGGTGCTGTGGTGGGCCAGCAGCCCTTTGGCGGCGCCCGTGGTTCAGGCACCAATGACAAAGCCGGCTCACTGCTGAATCTCCTCCGTTGGGTCAGCCCCCGCACCATCAAGGAAACCTTGGTCCCACCAACGGATTACCGCTACGCTTTCCACCAGAAGTAAAGCGAAACATACTGCAATGAAAAAGGGCGCCGAGGCGCCCTTTTTCATTCTATAAAATAAAATTCAGAAGGCCATGGCCTCTTCAACAAGCTGGGGCTCCTCCTTGGGGGCAGGCTTCGCTGAAGCCTTCTTGGCTATAGGCTTGGCTACAGGCTTCTTCGCTACAGGCTTCTTCGCTGCCGCCTTCTTGGCTGCTGGCTTTGCAACCGCTTTAGAAGACGCGCCAGATGCCATGCGGGACTTCACCTTTGATTCTGCACGCGATGTTGCAGAGGGACGTCGGGGCTTGCGGCCACGGTCATCCATTGGAACGTCAACAACCTCGGCCAACAATGCGTCATAAGGCGCTTTGAGCACGCCCTCTGATTGAAGCCATGAAGTCAGAACCAAAAACCGTTCTTTTTTGCTGGGCATACCAACAGTATCCACTTTGCCCAAGTGCGTGCGCAAACGGAAAGCCGCATTCAAAATGCTGGCTTTGGCGTTTTTCTCTTTGGCGGCGGGCAGGTTGTGCATCACCATCGCATCACGAATCAACTCGGAATAACTCAGGGGACGGTCACACTGGCGCAACCGGCGTAAAATGAAGTTGCCCCAAACACTCTTGGGACCTCGTTTTTTCGGACGGCCCGCCTTTTTGACCTTCGCCTCTACCGTTTCTTCCTTGCGAGGCCTTCCACGCTTCCTTTTGGGAACTAAAGCAGGTTCTGGCTGAAGTTGAGCGGTAGAAGGTGGCATCTCCACCTGAGGAGCTGAAGCAGCATAGTGTCCGTCGGAGATCAAGTTTGTCCCTCCATTTAGCCGGGAAATAACCTGTTCAACATGCTGCAACCTAGAGAGCAATTGGAATCTTTCCTGCTCATAAAAGCTGCGGATGTTCTGCAGCTCGGAGTCCTTGAATTGGACTTTGGCACTTTTAGCCATGTAATTAAGTAGTTAAAGAGTAAACACGTTCATTGCGTATTCGTCAGGAACAACGAAGAAACAACAATCGATGTAAACCACAACTTTTGACCATTTAATAATAACAAATCCCCGGGGCAAGCCCCGGGGACGTCAAGGAAGTAAGCCGGATTCTGTTGTCCCAAAGGACTTCCACCATTGATCTACGCAACCTACCCTCCAGCATCGGACGGGTCGCCCTCAAGCACTGGTTTACATGGTCTTGCAGCCCGAAAGGTTTGCCTAAGCCGTGCGGTCACCCAACACGCTGGTGGGCCCTTACCCCACCTTCTCACCCTCACCTGTGCCCGAAGGCCATCGGCGGTCTAAATTTCTGAAGCACTGTCTGTCACCCTTGCGGGCGCCTCTCCTTTCAGAGAGTTCGGTACCCTGCGCTGTCCGGACTTTCCTCACCCCAGAAAACCGGGGCGCGGCGGAACACCTTGAAAGCCAAAGATACCGTTCAATCCCATGTCACATCGACAACCACAGTGGATTCCCCCCTGCGCACTTCAACGGCCGTAGTTTGACCTTCTTCAAATTTGGAGAGGCCTTCCATATACCCCATCATATCGGCCACTTCTACGCTGCCAATGCGAACAACAACATCTCCTTTTTGGAGACCTGCGATCTGTGCGGGCCGCCCCTCACTGACACCATCAATCCGCATTCCTATTCCTGAAAAAAGGTAATCAGGGACCACACCCAGGGTCACCTTGAAGCGGGGAGCGTCATCATTGGAACTGTCCTTGGTTTTTATAAAAGGAATGGAATCCAATTGCGCCAATTCCCTCACAATACAAGCTGCAAAATCAGCCACACGCACCATCCCTTCATAGTTCAGTTTGTCTGCGGTATCCGTGGGTTTGTGGTAGTCCTCGTGCTGGCCTGTAAAGAAGTGCAACACCGGAACGTCAGAGAGATAAAAGGACGTGTGGTCAGAAGGCCCAACACCGCTTTCGCTCAACACCAATTCAAAACCTGCTCCTCCGTCTCCATTGCAATCCTCTAGAACACCGTTCCAAACTGGAGATGTTCCGTTGCCATAGACCGCGAGGGTATCGCCGCGCAACCGCCCGACCATGTCAAAGTTGATCATCCAATCCACATGCTCCATCCCCACCGTAGGCTCGTCTGTAAAGTGGTTGGACCCCCACAGTCCTTTCTCTTCTCCACTAAAGCTCGCCATCAACAAAGGATGGTCCGCCAATGGGGCCACCGCGTGGCGGGAGGCCAGCTCCAGCAGCGTGGCCACTCCACTGGCGTTGTCATCGGCCCCTGGATGAATGGTCGAATCCCCTTCCTCTACACCGCGCCACAGGCTGTTTTCATCGCCCCAACCCAAGTGATCGTGGTGGCAACCGATGACCCCCCAACGCTGGGTTGTATCTGCCAGGGAGGCCGTCGCGCCCAACACGTTGCGGCCCACAATCTCACCGACCACGGCCATGCCCATGGTTTTCAGCGTGTCACCATGGACTTGCATGGGCGGATGCGGCTTGTAGCGAAACGTTTGAAAGAACCCGGAGTCCCCGGCAGCAGTCAGTCCTAGTTGCGTCATCCGCTGCGCCAGCCATTCGCCAGCGGCATAAGCTCCAGGCTTTCCGGTTTCACGGCCCTCAAACCCATCGGAGGTCAAAGCCTCCACATCTTGCTTCATGGCAGAAACCGTGGCGGAGACCCCCATGTCTTCGACCACGAGCTCTGCGTCTCCTGATTCACCGCAGCCCACCAACAGCATGGAGGCGCAAAAGGTGCTGAGATAAAGTACACTGTGACGTGCCGATTGGACACTGGGGCTGAAATGATTCATGGAGAATGGACTAAACGAAGTGCCGCGAAGTTCTACATTCGCGACGCTTTTTCACCCCATGCGGTACACAACCTCCTCCCTCCCTCCCCAGGCCCTCGTTTTTGCCTGCGCCCTGTTCCTCATTTCTTGTGCTGAAACCGGCACGGAAGAGGCCACCAGCGACAATGCCACCGTCACCGCTACGGCGATTCCAGCCCCGGAGCCCTTGCAAATGCCAGAGCTGCCTGACAGCCTGGACCGCGGTTACGAGCAAGAGGTGCATTTCGACAATGTCCGCCAACTGACTTACGGCGGCGACAACGCCGAAGCCTACTGGTCGTTTGACGGCCGAGGCTTGGTGTTCCAAGCCACCAATCCCAGCTGGGGCACCAAGTGCGACCAGATTTATGTCATGGACCTCGCCGACGGAACGCCCTCCTCCACTCCTCCGGCTCCCGTGAGCACAGGACTGGGCCGCACCACATGTGCCTTCTTCATGCCGGGAGACACCACCGTACTTTATGCCTCCACCCATGCGGCCGACACGGCTTGTCCAGAAACCCCGCGCCGCGGTCCCAACAACGAATATGTCTGGCCCATCTACGCAGGCTACGACATCTACACCGCGCCCATTGGAGGAGGAGAACCCACCTTGCTGATCGGCGGTGAAGGCTATGACGCCGAAGCCACCGTGAGCCCGCAAGGCGACAAAATCGTCTTTACCAGCACCCGTGACGGCGACCTCGACCTCTATACCTGTGACATCGATGGAAGCAACATCAAACGGATCACCCAGAAACTCGGATACGACGGCGGCGCCTTCTTTAGCCCTGATGGCCAGTACCTCGTTTGGCGCGCCAGCCGCCCCGAGCTGGGCGCACCCGTGGACGAATACGTGACCCTGCTCCAGAAAGGGTTGGTCCAACCCACTGAAATGGAACTGTACATCGGCCGGGTGGACGGCACCGAAATCCGCCAAATCACCAACCTCGGAGGCGCCAACTGGGCACCGTACTTCCACCCCGATGGAAAGCACATCTTGTTCAGCTCCAACCACAAAACAGGCGCCTTTCCGTTCAACATCTTCATGACCGACATCAACGGCATGGATCCGGTTCAGGTCTCCTTTGACAATGCGTTTGACAGCTTCCCCATGTTCTCGCCCGACGGCAAGCGCATCGCCTTTAGCTCCAACCGCAACAACGGCCGCACGCGTTCGACGAACGTGTTTGTAGCAGATTGGATCGAATAAGGATGGCCACTTATGCGGTCATCAAACCCTTTGGCATGCTCAGCCAATTCACGCCCGAATCTGGCCACCCTGCGCTGGGCGAACTGGGCGAATTCCCAAAAGACATCTACCCCGTTGGCCGGCTGGACCGCGATTCCGAGGGGTTGCTGCTTTTGACCAATGACAACAGGCTCAAGCGGCGCATCTTGGAGGGACAAGGCGACGAGCTCGTTTGGAAGACCTACCACGTCCAAGTCGAAGGTGCCCCCACCGCGGACGACTTGCGCGCTTTTGAGCGCCCCATGCACATCAAAGCCAAGGGCAAAGTCTATGTGACCCGCCCTGCCAAGGCACAACTCTTGGGGGCCGATTATAAGGCTCCTTGGGACCGCACACCTCCCATCCGCTATCGCGCCAACATCCCGACCTCGTGGATCGAGGTCCAACTCTGTGAAGGCAAGAACAGGCAGGTTCGAAAAATGACCGCTGCCATCGGTTTTCCCGCGCTCCGGCTCATCCGCTATGCCATAGGGGGTCTGAGCCTCCATGCCATGGACCAATCCCCCCGCATCTTGGGGCCTTCGGACTTGGCACAAATCAGCACGCCTTGACCCGGTTCCAAGGAATGAGCGGGTCGGTAAGGGCTTTGCGTGCCACAACACTCACCGTGCGCTGCGCCTGCTGGGCCTTGATGAACAACGCGGGCTCCAACGAGGACACGGTAAGACGCTCCGTTCACGACCGGTGGATTCCAGGCCTTCAGCGCATCACCGGGCCATGGACGGTCCAAGGCGATCCAAAAGCGCTGCAATGCCTGCAAACAGGAGGCGCTCTGGTCATTGCCAATCACCAGTCCATGATCGACATCCCCTTGCTGATGTCGGCATGCGGACCTGTACCGAGGTTCACTGCAAAAGCCTCCATCCGCCACTGGCCATTCATGGGCGCGCTCCTCTCCACAACAGGAACGTGTTTCATCGATCGGCGTCATCCACGGGCCTCCCATGATGCAATGATGGAA
>JAKMCX010000256.1 GCA_022428285.1 Flavobacteriales bacterium | reverse complement strand
CGCTATGGAAGCGCCAATCCCAGTGGTGGCACCGGTGACGAGGACAACCTTGGCTTGGCGGTGGAAGTCGGTTCGCATGGGGAAAAAGAGAGGGCAAGCGATTCCCATCGCACCGCTACGACCACCTGCCCTTGCTGCCTTCCGGCCCTGGGGGGTTAAGCGGGAGCTGGCCGTGGGAGACTTGCCCTCCGTGGACAAAGGTAGGACAGTGGCGGTCCCATTGTACACCATAGGTGTCGATATTGGGGCCGATTTAAACCAGCATGGACGATCACAATACCGACCCAGCCGAACAGGAACTGCAGCCCAGCGGTATTCCGTCATTGTTGTTCGGGCATTCAGCGGCAGGAGCCGGTTTGGTGCTTTCAGGGTATTTGTTGGCCTACATGATCCGATTCGAGGCGTTGCTCGGTCATTGGAGCACGCCTTTTGTGCTTACCGTGGTCATTTCTGTGATGGTGATGGTGCTGCTTTCGGTCCGTCAAGAGGAGGGGAGGCTCAGTTTCGGGCGGGCTTTTGGTTTGTCTTTGCTGTCTGGGTTTTTGGTGCGGCTGGGGTACAACATCTTCATGGTGTTGCTTTTTCATGTGATGCGTCCAGATTTGGTAGAAGCCTATGTCGGACTGGTGTTGGAAAAGACAGAAGAGGCCCTGTTGGCACTCAACATGGGCGGATTGTCTGAACAACGCGAGGAGATGATGGAAATGGCGGCGCTGTCCACCCGAAACTCACTTTCCTTGACCGGTCAATGCACAGATGCCCTTGTCGGTTTGATTTGGCTCGCTTTTGTTGCAGCCATTGTTTCGCTCATCCTCAAACGCAAGCCTCTCGAAGACGGGGCCTTCCGCGGCTGACCTTTATCTTGCAAGCGTCCCATGGACACCGATCAACTGACATCCCCCACACGTCCCGAGTGCGACCTCAGCATCGTGGTTCCTCTGTTCAATGAAGAAGAGAGTCTGCCTGAGCTGATGTCTTGGATCGACCGCGTTCTGCACGAGCGCACCTATGAGGTGGTCTTTGTGGACGATGGGTCTTCAGACGGTTCTTGGCAGGTGGTTCAATTCCTCAAGGAGCAATACGGCGACAAGGTGGTGGGCATCAGCTTTGCACGGAACCAAGGAAAGAGTGCAGCCTTGCACACGGGTTTCAAGGTGGTGCGCGGTAAGGTGGTCATCACCATGGATGCCGATTTGCAAGACAGCCCAGATGAAATCCCAGAGTTGGAACGTCGGATTGTGGAGGAGGGATTCGACCTCATTAGCGGTTGGAAAAAGAAGCGGCACGACCCCATTACCAAAACCGTCCCCACCAAGCTGTACAATTGGGCGACACGGAGGGTAAGCGGAATCCATTTGCACGATTTCAACTGCGGACTCAAGTCTTACCGCCGCGAAGTGGTTCAGGCCGTTGAGGTCAATGGTGAAATGCACCGCTACATCCCCGTGTTGGCCAAGCAAGCTGGATTTTCCCGGATTGGCGAACAGGTGGTCCAGCACCAAGCCAGGAAGTACGGCACGACCAAGTTTGGTCTGGAGCGTTTTGTCAATGGGTTTTTGGACCTGCTCACCATCGCTTTCCTCGGCCGTTTTGGGCACAAGCCAATGCACCTTTTTGGTGTTCTTGGATCCCTGATGTTTGCTGGAGGCTTCGCACTGTTTGCTGGTATTGGGGGCTACAAATTGTGGGCCCTGTATTCTGATGTTGCAGCCCGCAACATCGCCGACATCAGTGCCTTCCACATTGCCCTGTCTTTTATGGTGATGGGCCTGCAGTTGTTTTTGGCAGGTTTTGTAGGCGAACTGGTCACCCGCAATGCGCCAAGCCGCAACGTATACCTGCTCAAGGATACCCTCTGATTTCTAGGGTTGCCCTTTAGGCGATCACCCCGCTGCCGAGGACTTCCTCGCCCGTTTCCACATCGTGCCAAGCGGCAAATTGTCCTGGAGCGATTCCCGATTGGGGTTGGTCAAAAACCAAGGTGTATCCAAAGTCCGTTTTTGTGAGTTTGGCGTCTTGGAGTGGCTGTCGGTAACGGAAACGCGCCTTCACGGGCATGACGTCCATGAGTCCTGCAGGCGCCCGGTCGGGACGGATCCAATGCACATTGGCTGCAGACATGGCTAGTCCATGGCGGTGAAGGCCTGGGTGGCGGTCAGATTCCCCAACGTACAGGGCATTGGTCGGCATGTCCTTGCCGATGACAAACAGCGGCTCAACATGGCCTCCGACATTCAAACCGCGGCGCTGTCCGATGGTAAAGAAGTGCGCGCCGGGATGTGTTCCCACTTCACGTCCCTGACCGAGGTCAAAGGTGGGTTCGTCCCAAGGGTTTGCCCCGGGGATGACCCCTTCGGCGGGAATCTCCACAATGGGGCCATGCTGCACTTCAAGCTGTTGCTGCAGGAAATCGGGCAGCTTTACCTTGCCCACGAAGCACAAGCCTTGGCTGTCTTTCTTCTGGGCTGTGGGCAATGCTGCTTCGGCGGCCATGCGCCGCACCTCTGGTTTTTCCAGTTCTCCAATGGGGAACAGGGCGTCCGAAAGTTGCTCCTGGGTCACTTGGCAGAGGAAGTAACTCTGGTCTTTGTTGGGGTCCCGTCCAGTCAAGAGCTGGTGCTGGCCATCAGGCGTTGTGGCCCGTCGGCAATAATGTCCGGTGGCAACGGCATCGGCACCCAGCTGGTGGGCGGCTTTCCTAAAGAGGTCAAACTTGATTTCTCGGTTGCACAGTACATCGGGATTGGGCGTGCGGCCCGCTGCATACTCTGCAAACATGTGGTCCACGATGCGCTCCCTGTATGCATCGCTCAGGTCGATGACCTGAAAAGGAATGCCCAAATGTTGGGCAACCAATAAAGCATCATTGGCGTCGTCCACCCATGGGCAAGCGTTGTCGAGCGTCACCGAATCGTCCACCCAGTTGCGCATGAAAATCCCGATGACTTCGTGGCCTTCTCGCTGCAGGAGCAATGCGGCCACGCTGCTGTCGACACCTCCGGACAATCCTACTACAACGCGCATGGTGCGAAACTACAAAGGGGCACCTGCGAAAGAGTGGCAACATCTTTCGATATTGAGCGAAACTGGCAGGTGGTGTTCTTTTTTGTGAATGAAGCCTAAGCCGGGGCAACCAATTGTGGAACGATTCGTCATTTCTCCGTCCGACCTTCCGGACCCCGATACACTTCGGGCTTGGGTGAAATCTGCCCAGGCTGGAGAATCGGAGGGCCAAAGGTTGATCTACGAAACGTATGCAGGCAAAATGATGCTGGCCATTCGCCGGTATTTGCCTGGTGAACAGGAGGCGTTGGACGTGCTGCAGGATGGATTTATAAAGGTGTTCCGCAATGCTGGAGGATACACCTTTAAAGGTTCGTTCGAGGGCTGGATGCGGCGCATTATGGTCAATATGGCCATCGATGCACTGCGCTCGTCCAAGCAACTGCAGTTCGTGGGAGAGGGTGAGGAGATGTTGGATGTGTTGTCAGCGAAGGAGATAGAGCAATCTGAACCAGAGTGGGCCACATTGAACCACAAGGACATCTTGGAGGCGATGGAAAAGTTGACGCCCATGTACAGGGCCGTATTCAACTTGTATGCAATAGAAGGCTACGCGCACAGAGAGATCAGCACGCAGCTGGGCATATCGGAGGGGACGTCAAAGTCGAATTATGCAAAGGCACGCCGCAATTTGCGGGAGTTGTTGCGAGAGAAACTGAGGAAACGTGAGTAAGGACCGAGAAGAAGACGAGAAACGTGGAGCTGCTGGGGGCGGTTTCGAGCAGGGCATGCGTTCTGCATTGGAGAAGGCCCCGGGTATGGCTGTTCCGAGCTGGTTGACCATGCAGTCGGCCATGGCTGGTGGCGCTGCTGGTGGCGCTGCTGCAGCTTCATGGCGCTGGGTTATTGGTCCGGCAGCTGGAGCGGCCTTGATTGGCGGTGCACTGTGGCTTTCAGATCCTGCCTCAAATGAACCTGAAGTGGATGGTTCAATTGAGACGGTTCAACCAGAAGTGACAGACCACGAAGCCGTTGAGCCCTTGGAGTGGTTTGAAGACGATGCGACTGCGGCCCATGAGGTGTGGCGCATAGAAAAGGATGCGGTCTCGATAGAGGTCACCGAGGTGGAGGGGAGTTTGGAGCAGTCTGCTCCGGAACTTCGTGTGGAAGAGGGCAGTTCTGCTTCTGAAAAAGACCTTGCTGCAGATGGCGGTTACAATGCGCCAACGGCATCCTCCACCGATGCGTCTGCGGATGCGGTAGAAGACGACAAGCCAGAGGATTGGGCGGATTTGCCTGTAGAAAAGCTGGCAGCATTTGGCGTGGACATCAAGGACGCTTGCGTAGGCACGGAAATTGGTTTTCGCATGGCCAAGCCCAGAGACAATGTGCGCGTGCTCTGGAATTTTGGGGATGGTCAGTTCAGCAACGACCCCAGTCCACAACATGTGTTTCGAGCGCCTGGTACATATGACATCACGCTGAGCGTTACGCGGGTAAGTGATGGTCTGATCCGCACACGGACGATCGAAAACCTCGTGACCATCCATGCCAATCCAGAGGCGGAATTCACCTGGGAGGTGCCCGGCTCGAGCATGAAAAGCCCCGCTGTGACCATGCTCAATGCCAGCAAGAATGCGGCATCCTGTACCTGGGTGGTCGACGGTGAAACAACCCAAGCGGGCAAAACCGCGGTGTTTGATTTGGAAAGGGTAGGAGAGCACGTTGTGCAGTTGGTGGCAAGTTCATCCCACGGGTGCCAATCTGTTGCCAGCCACACCATTGAGGTAGGCAACCGCTTTGGCATTGGAGGCTCGGGCCGCTTCAGCCCCAATGGCGATGGCCGCTATGACACATTCATGCCCCGTGGCGTGGCCTCTTTGGAATTGCCCTTTGTCTTCCGCATCGAGGATGCAGAGGGCCAACTGGTTCACAGAACGACTTTAGCCGCAGCATGGGATGGGCAATTGCCCGATGGCTCCGCGGCTCGCTCTGGCCAGGTATACACATGGACGGTTGTCATCCAAGAAAAGGAAGGGCCATCTTACTTTTCTGATGAGGTGCTCGTTGAATGATTTTCTCGAAATATGAGGAGACATGCCCTCTTTGGTTGAGCATGATTATTTATCCCAGATGCAACACTTGAAGAGTTCTGTAGGTTCCATCTTTGCCCCACGAGCTACCCAGAAATGAGAGGTTATTTAAGCAGCGTTTACCTTATGGTTAGAACAATTGCGTTTTTAATGGCTTGGTGTGTTTTGCACACCAATGTATCGGCTCAATTCAGCATTGACAATGGTGATGTTACCCTGTGCACGGGGACGTTTGTCGATGACGGAGTTGGCGGTCCTTATTCCGACAATAACTATGTCATCACCATCTGTCCTGATATCCCGGGAGATGCCGTTTCAGTGTTGTTTACCATGTTTGACCTCCAGACGAATCCAAACCAGAACAACAACGATATTTTACTCCTGTATGACGGGAATACCACAGGGGCTCCTCTTGTGGGTGCTCCATCAGGAAACGATTTTCAGGGCATCAGCATCACGGCGTCAGAAGACAATCCTACAGGCTGTTTGACCTTCCAGCTCATTGTGAACAATGGAGCATCAGGTAACCATGCTGGATGGGAAGGAATTGTTCAGTGCACGACTCCCTGTGGGGTTCCCATTAGCCAACTTGCATTGATAAGCCCTGCTGCTTTTCCTGATGCCCCGGCTTCCGTGGGAATTTGTCCAGGAGATGAAGTTCAAGTTGATGGATCTGCTTCGCAACCTAGTGATAGCGGCCCTCCCTTGGCTGCTTGGATTTGGAATTGGGGAGACGGCAATGTTGAAACCACCAGTACGCCACAGGCTTCTCACTCTTACGACGAAACAGGCGAGTTCATCATTACGCTATTTGTAGAAGACGAGCTGGGTTGTTCCAATGTGAACCTTGACCCTATCCAGGTTTTGGTAAGTCCTGCTCCGGAATTCAACACAGTATTTCCGACTACGGTGTGTGTCAATTCTCCTGTGGTTATTGATGGTACCGGTTTCCAATCCGGAACTTGGACGTCTTTGGTGCCACCACTGATTTCAGAGGATGAAGACCTGCCGGACGATCTTGGTGTTCCATTTGTAAGTCCTATGCCGGTTGACTTTTTCGATACCGAAGCCGAGGTCACCTCTTGTGAGGACATCCTTTCCATCACGGCTTCTTTGCATCACACCTTCATAGGTGACCTTACCATCACATTAGAATGCCCCAACGGCCAGGAAATGCTCCTATTGGAGAATGGTGCATCAGGTGGTGAAGATCCATCTGGATGCATGTGGCCTGATTTGGGAGGGACAAATTTGGGCAATCCACCTGCTGAAGCTTGGAGCTACACGTGGAGTGATGACGCAGATTTCATCATTGATGACCCAGATAACCCTGCAGTGCAAGGCGTCAATTCTGTTCCGGAAGGAGAATACCTTCCATGTGGGTCGTTTTGTGACCTGATTGGATGTCCTTTAAATGGAATTTGGAACCTTGTGATTGTGGACAATTGGGGAGGTGATCAGGGATACTTAGAAGGGTGGACATTGGAATTCGATCCGACACTGGTTCCTGACGTTACGACCATTTCACCTTCTATTGGTTTAGGTATAGACTCGTCTTACTGGGATGTGACATTGGGTGAAGACGGTGTCCAGAACATTGACTTTCAGGCAGACATCTTGGATCTGCAATTCGACGCACCTGGCTTTTATGATTACACCTTTGTACTCACGAACAGCTTTGGGTGTGTGTATGACACTACGGTTGTTATAGAGGTTATCCAAGGACCATCAAATAACATAACCGCCGGTCCTGATCAAGTTTTTTGTGGTGCGCCTGTTGTTCTGGAAGGAGAATTCAACACGACCATGCCCTCGCCTTGTGCTGCATCCCAAGGGACGGAAACGGTGTGTTATGGCAATGGGGCCAATGATGTTTACACCTATTGCCCGGATAACCCAGGAGATGGAACCTTGATGAGCCTGCAATTTTTTGATGGTCAAATTGAGGCTTGTGTATTCGATGAGATTAATGTGTTTGATGGCCCGGACATCAATGCGCCATTGCTCACCACTTTGTGCGGTTTGTATGCTGGAATCAATGTTGTGGCAACCAATCCTGACGGATGTTTGACGGTGCAAATCACTTCAGACGGTTCTGTTAGTTGCGAATCTGGTTCATATGACCCTGTAAGTTGGTGCGTTGGTTGCGGAGCTGAAGATGTTTGTGGGTTTACTTGGACTTGGGAGCCACCAGTAAATTTGGATGACCCTTTTGTAACGCAGCCCACTGTGCTTGATTTCGATGGGACACCTACAGAATATGTGGTGTTTGTGGAACCCATTGGGTTTGAAAACTGTGCTGCTACGGATACTGTTTTAGTGGTGCCTGGTTTTGAGTACGTGACGGACTACTCGGATCCTACCTGCTTGATTACAGACGGTGAAATCACCATTACCATCAATGAGCCTGCGGCAGATGGACCTTGGGATGTCGTGCTGAGCAATGTGTTGGGGGTTCTGGAAACCGTGAATTACGGTGGTGGGTTGCAAGCGTTTGAGAACCTGGAGGCTGGCCAGTACACATTGGAAGTTTCAGATCAAACCGGTTGCTCTTACGCTGTGGAGTTTGATTTGGCCGACCCTGAACCACCGGGAATCACAGTCAGTGAGGATGTGGTCATCTGCATCGATGGGGTGGCTACGTTGACTGCAGAAGCAGATTTTGGAGGGCCGTACGGGTTTAACTGGACGGCTTATGGCCAACCTGTGGGCCAAGGGGCATCCATTTTGGTTGGGCCAGAGGGCACGACCGTGTACGAGGTGCAGGGCGTGGATGGAGCCGGATGCATCACTGAGTCGGGTTCGGTAACCGTTGGGATTTACGATCCTTTCACAGTGGACATTGATGCCGACGGTTTGATTTGTTTGGGCGATGAGGTTTTGCTCTCGGCCATCAATGTGACGGGGGGAGAAGGCAATGGATACGCTTTCGAATTCTCCTATGATGGAGTGACTTTTGCGGCGGGAGCAGAAGACCAAACCCAGTTTGTCCCACCATTGACGAACGAATTCTGCGTCACGGTTTCAGAGGCTTGTTCCACGCCATCAGTAACGGCCTGTATGGAAGTAGAGGTGGAGCAGCCTTATGATTTGCAACTGGCGGCCGACACCACCCGGGGGTGTGTGCCTCAGAACTTGGTGTTTTCGCACGATTTGCCTGCGCCGTTTGTGGACAGCCAATTCTGGGACTTCGGTGACGATGGTTCAAGCGCCAGTGCGGGGCCCATCCACACCTATGCTGAGCCAGGAGTATTTGATGTTTCTGTAACGGTTGTGACCACGACAGGCTGCATCAATACGGTCATCGTAGACAATTACATTCAGATCTTCACCCCGCCGAGTGTGGGCTTCGATGCGGGGCCTCAGCCCACTACGGCTCCAGATACGCGCATCGAATTCAATTCCAGTGTCTCGCCGAATGTGGTGAGTTGGAATTGGGCATTCATCCCGGGCACCCCTGAAGCGGTGAGTTTCGAGCCCGATCCGACCTACACGTTCCCCATGGGGAATGGCGGCATTTACCCCGTGACCTTGACGGTGGTGGATACCAACGGATGCCAGGCTGCTGTGACGCGAGAGGTTGAGATATTTGACTTCTTCAACGTTTTCATCCCCAACAGTTTCACGCCCAACAACGATGGCTTCAATGACATTTGGGCGGTGTATGGCTCAGACATCGATCCTGACCGGTTTGAGATGACGGTTTACAACCGCTGGGGACAGCTGGTGTTTGAAACCACCGATCCCGAAGCAGGATGGATTGGCCAAGCAGACGGAGAGGTGTTGCCCGAGCAATGGTACTTCGCTCAGGATGGCATTTTCGCTTACCGTGTGGTGCTGTATTCGGAGTCGACCAACGAGAAGCGGGAGATCAAGGGCTACCTCAACCTGAGCCGTTGACGGCCTGGCTTGGTTCCAAAATGACCCCATGAAAAAGGCCGCCCCGAGGGCGGCCTTTTTTGTTGGGTAGGGCTGCTGCAGCGGGGGTTATTCCCAGCCGAGCAATTCGTCCATTGTCCCCGTGGCCACGGCGTGGTAACCTCCCCGGGCTTTCCCGTAGATGTCCAAGGCCATGTCCATCTGATCGGTTTCCTTCATGGCCCGATAGAGGGGCGTCAAGAACTTCCGGCGGCCCACTTCGATGAGGAACTGTTCCATGCGCGGATACGTGGGGTTGTAATGGCTGCGCACGGCTTGCTCCATCCACGCAAAGAGCACTTCGTTGTTGCCTGTGGCACCGATGGCCCATGTGGCATCCAAGTCGGCCATGCGTTCGGCTGATGTGTTGTCGGCAAGGTTCGACAAGAAGCGGTAACGCTCTTGGTAGATCCAGTCGTTCCAAGGCAGCTCATTGGTGGCCATGGAGCCCGTTTCCCAAGCTGCCAATGTGACGTCGACCCTTTCGATGCGGGGGCTCGAAACAGATGGACAGTTGCTTGGAAGCCCTGGGCCATAGATCCATTCTTCGAGCCGAACGGCGGCTTTGTCATCGGCATCGGCCAGCAATGTGCTGTTGAGGTAGTCTACAAAGCGCTCGGTATCCATGCCCTTGAAGGCATAAGCCTCGAAGTAGCTTTTGAGCCAGGCGTCGAACCGCTCGCGGCCCACTGTCTCTTCCATCAGTCGCAGAAAGAAATACCCTTTGTCGTAGGCGATGGCGGTCATGCCATCGTCTGGATTGCGGCCGGCAAGGTGGAGCTTGAGGTGGGTGTCGTCGGGATTCAGATCGCTGATGGCATCCACCTCGTCCACCAAACCTTGGTAGCTGAGGGTGGCGAGCATTTCGCTGGTTTCCCTGCCGTACACCGCTTCCATGATGCGCTGCTCGAAGTACACGGTGAACCCTTCGTTGAGCCAAAAGTCGTCCCAGGTGGCATTGGTGACGAGGTTGCCGCTCCAAGAATGCGCCAGTTCGTGGGCAACGAGTGCCACCAGCGACCGGTCACCCGCAATAATGGTGGGCGTGGCAAACGTCAGTCTGGGGTTCTCCATTCCGCCAAACGGGAAGGCTGCGGGAAGGATCAACAGGTCGTAACGGTCCCAAGCATAGGTGCCGTAAAGTTCTTCGGCTGCGAGCAGCAATGCTTCCATTTCGCCAAACTCGTAAGCTGCGGCTTCGATGAGTTCGGGCACGGCATACACTGCGCAGCGCTGTCCCACGTCGCGGTACTCCACTTGTCCAGCGGCCAATGCGAGCAGGTAAGCGGGGATGGGCTGCTCCATTTTGAAGGAGTAGCGGCCATCGGGGTTCATGGAGGTGGGGTTTTCGGCACTCATCAAGGCCATCAGTCCCGCGGGGACCTCCACATCGGCATTGTAGGAGAAGCGGATCCCAGGGCTGTCCTGGACAGGAATCCAGGTGCGGGCCAGGATGGCCTGGCTTTGTGTGAAGAGAAATGGGGCCTTGTCGCCTTGGGCTTCCACCCAAAGCAGGGCGTCGGCACCTGGGTCCGAGGTGTACTGAATGGCCACTTTCTGGGCGTCGGGTCCGAGCGGGATGCTCAACGGGCGTCCGAGAAAGGGTTGGGCGTCTCCCAGCGAGAAAGCCGCGGGTTGGCCATCAACGCTCACGCTTTCAATGGTCAATTCGTGGGTGTCCAGCACAATGCGCTCTGCGTCGGCGGCAGTTTCGATGTCATAGGTTGCTGTTCCAGAGATGGTACGCGCCTCGAAGTCCACGCGGGCATTCCAATCGAGGTGGGTGATGCGGGCCTCGTCTGGGCGCGCAAAGCTGTGCTGGTCGGTGACTTGTTTCATGGCGGCAATGCGTTGGGCTTTGGCACTGGGCGTTGGGGAATGGGTGGGTGCGGCTTGATCTGCGCAGCCTCCCAACATCATGGCGGCAGCGATCAAGAGGCCAGAAAATCGCCCCGAGTGGTGGTACAGGTTCATGGGGGCAAATTAAGCCCGTGTTCCGATGGCGCGCATGGCCATGACCGACAAGAGCAAACCCAAGGTGGATTTGAGCAATGCTGGACGCACGAGCCGCTCGAGGAGGGCGGGAACATCCAAGTCGGGAGCGAATTTCATTTGCCACGGAATGCCCATGGTCAAAATCACAATGTGTCCGAGGACCATGCCCGCACCCACGCGCACATAGCGGTTGCGGTCCGATGCATCAGCAGACGTGGCCTCTGCGATGGAGCCCAAGACGAGGGCGGCCACTGGCATGCCCATGAGGTATCCGCCAGTGGGACCTGCCAAGGCGGAGAGGCCACTGTTGTATCCTGCAAAAACGGGCAATCCCGCTGCGCCCATGGCCAGGTAGGCCAAAATGCCACTGACGCCAGCACGCCAGCCCATCATCAACGGAAGCCAGCACACCAACAGGGATTGCAGGCTCAGTGGCAACCCTTGTTCCAAATCGATGACGATGGGGCCCAAGACGCCCAAGATTACAGCTGTGATCAATGCTGTGATGGGCCAGCGCCAGCCCTTTTGCTCCAAATGCGATTCAAACATGATCAGGGACGTTCAGCACTGCCCGATCGCCATTCCTGGATCAGCCCTTGGCCAAAGGTGGCCTTGTTGTTGGTGCGGTCCGCATCGGCCGTCAAACGGCGGGGGTCCACTTCTACGGTGCACCCCGGAGACGAAACGGGCAGGGCCAAAGTGTAGGTGGGGTGTGTCCACGGCCATGGGGCGTGGAGTTCTTCCCCTGCGGCCAATGGGCGGTGTCCTTGGGTCACCACCTGCGGAATGTGGTGCTCCATCACCTGTCCGTCTGCCGTGGTGATGCGCACATCGACCGGCAGCGGCAATTTGCCAATGCGCTCGAGTTCAATGTAGGTGCTGTCTGTGGTAATGCGCACCGCGTTCAATGCCACGTCTACATGGTGGGTGCTGTTGAGCATATACTGAAAGTAGGTGTCGAGTTCCAGTCCGCTCTCGCGCTCCATGCACCGCTTGAAGTCCACCGGGCCCGGGTGGCTAAAGGACCACTCGTCAAAGTACCTTTTGATGCCTGCATTGCGGGCGTCATCTCCGATGATGGAGGCCAATTGGTTCATCAGCACTTCTCCTTTGCTGTAGGCTCCCGTCCCATATGCACGGTTGGTGACATAGTGATCGGCATGGGTTGACAGGGGCTCCTCACCGCCGTCGCGCACCAGGTTCAGATAGCCACCATAGGCCCAGTAGTGGGGCTGGTCGCGGGACTCGTTGAACTCTTCGGCCATGAACTCGGACTCGACCCAAGAGGTAAAGCCTTCGTCCATCCATTCGTGCAGGCTCTCGTTGGTGGCCAGGATGCCTTGGAACCAGGCATGGGCCATTTCATGTGCAGTCACGCCCACCAGACTGCGCAGCTTGCGGTTTCCACGCACCAAGGTGCACATGGGGTACTCCATGCCACCATCGCCGCCTTCGATGACGGTGTATTGAGGCCAGGGGTACTGACCCACGTGCTCGGAGTAGTAGAGCAGGGCACGTTCGGCGATGGCTGGTAGCTCTTCCCAAGCGCCATAAGAGGTGTCGGCTTGACGGATAAAGTGCATTTGGGTGCCATCAGAGGCTTCGCGGACATCGTGGACGAAATCAGGATCGGCTGCCCAGGCAAAGTCGTGGACATCCTCCGCCACGAAATGCCAATCGATGACGCCCTCCTCAGGAGTCGCCGCCCCGCTGTACCCGTGGCCGCATTCGTCGGGGTTTTGCAAGACGCCCGTGCCGCCAATCATGTAGGCAGCATCCATGTGTATGGTCACATCGAAGTCTCCCCACACACCGTGAAACTCACGGCCGATGTACGGATTGGTGTGCCAACCGTGGTGGTCATACTCGCATACCTTGGGATACCACTGGGTCATGCTGAATTCCACGCCTTGGGCGTTCATCCAACCGGAGCGGCGCACCTGGCGGGGCACTTGGGCGTCCCATTCGAGGTGCACTTTCGTTTTCTTGCCGGGCGCCAAGGCCTTGGGCAGCGTCAGCCAGCCGATGGTCCCTGAGGCATTGAACTCGGCATCGGTTTTGCCCACGCGGGCCACCTTGACTTTGATCCAACCCTGCTCATCCTCGGGAAGCCCCACAATGCGGTCTCCAACGCGGCGGTCAGGATCGGCAATGTTGCGGCTGCGCACATCCATCATGCTCTCGGGCTGAAAGGCATTGAAGAAGAGGTGGAAAGGAATGCGCTCGAGTACGTCTGGACTGTTGTTGGTGTAGGTGATGTCCACTGTGCCGGCATACTGATGGCTCGGGGCATCCACGGCAATGTCCATGGTGTAGTCTACAGCTTGTTGCCAGCCAGGAAACTGGGCAAACCCCAGGCATGGCGCGAACAGAAGAGAGAAGGAGAGAAGGCGGAGGTGAATCGATGCTTTCATGGCGGGCGCCAAGTTAGCCATCATCCCGCCTGCAGACCCGCCCTTAGGAATTGGCGTACTTCTGCCGCTGCATCGAAGTGTTCCATGACCTTTTGGACCAAGGAAGGCGAGACCACATGCTGAACGGGAAGTTCCGCCATATAGAAGAATTGCTTGTTCAAGATGTGGGGGCAGACTTCGGCTGCAGCCCTGAATTCTTTTGGAAGGCGCACATTGCGTTCACCTTGAAGCGCACCGTATTTGTTTCTGAATGAGGGCTTTGCGAGCAGCTCGTTGAACCGTTCTGGCTGCGCGGCAATGTGTTCTCTCAGCACATAGAGGTCGTCTTTTTCTACCCAATAGGCGCCTCCGCCCACCACCAGTCTTCCGGCGTCAAAGTGGACATACAGTCCTGGATCGCCGCTTTTTTTGCCGCCGGGTGAGATGCCCGCAGAGAGGTGTGTTTTGTAGGGCTGTTTGTCCTTGGAGAATCGCGTGTCTCGGTTGATGCGGAAAATGCAATGTTTGGGCTCCAAATCCGCAAAGGCAGGCTCCCTTTCGGCACATGCGGCAATCACATCTGATACAAATGCCTTGAAAGGGTCTCGGACCTTTTGTTCATAGGTCTTGCGGTGCTCGGAAAACCAATCCCGATCGTTGTGAGCGGCCAGGTCGGCCAAGAATTGAAGTGCTGCGGGTTCGAAGTGGGACATGGTGTCAGGGGCATGGCAAGGCGCTCCCGGTGGCGTAGATCATGATGCGTTCCACCGAATTGATCGGGTTGAGCTCATGGATCCAGCGGTCGGTTCTGCTCGGGGCAATGGACGTAACGTAACGGAGACCGGGCATGGCAGCTTTGTACTGTTGCACGGCCTCTCCAAGGTGTTGGTCGCCTTGAAATAAGATGAATTGAGGAGGCGCAGCGCACCACGATTTCGCCACCTGAAGCGGAGGACGTTGTTGGTCTCTGCGGTTGTCAATGTGGTAGGTGTTCCAATTGCCGGCATAGAATTGTGGCGGCATGGAGCCGCTGTCTACCTGCACCATGGCAAAGGTCTCGGCCCCTTGGGCGTGCAAGAACTCCATGGCTTTGACCCGGCTGTGCTTTCCCGAATAGGGAATGCTGACTGCGACCACTGCGGTGGAGATGATCCAGAATGAAATCCAGAGGCCTTGCTCCAACCGGCGGTGTCGGTTCCACCAGGGGCTGCGTTGGCTCCACATCTGCCAACCGATGTAGCCCACTGCAATGAGGGCAGGCACTACCGGCAGGATGAACCGCTCCTGTTTGTTGATGTAAGCGCTGTGAAAAATCAAGAAACCTGCAACAGGTATGACCACACGCCACCATTTGCCCGATGCCGACCGGCCTCGGTGAAATGCGCCCCACAGCAGCATCAGACTCACGGGGGGCACCATCATGCCCAACAAGGTGAGCAGGTATTGGTACCAGGGTCCTTTGGGGTAATTGCCCGCGTGCGTGGCATTGTAATCGATGTAGCCACGAAGCTGCACGAAAGGCGCGCCCCAGACATAGAGGTCGGGGGCTTGCATGGCGGCGAAGGTGCCCAATGCGGTGACGCCGACGCCGACCAAGGCCTTCCATTGACGCTGTGCCATAAGAACGGGCGCCAAAGCGATGCCGATGACCCCACACTGGTAGCGCATGCCGGTGGCGATGCCGATGCCAATGCCCGCGATCAGCACGTCTTGCCACTTCAAACGGTGGGACCTTACCAGCCCCCAGAACCCCAACATCAGTGGAGGGATGCAGGCCATTTCTACCAATTGGTGGACCGAGAGAAGGGGCCACAATCCGCTGACAGATAGGATCCAAGCCACTGCAGTGGCGGTCTCTGTGCGCTCGGGTGACAGCGCTCGGGTGAGCATGTAGCCCAAAGCGACAATGAGCAAACTGTATAGACCGTGAAGGATGCGCAGCACCAAGGCTTGATCGCTTGGACTGCTGGGGCCGGTCAACTGGAACAGCTCAAAGAGGAGGTATTGGCTGCCGGCATAGGCGAAGTTGGCGGGGTGGGCTTGGGGTGTTCCCTTTTGGTTCCAAGGCAGCCAGTCGTTGTAATCCTCGCCATCTGCCCAGCTTGCCGCTACTTCGACCACCAGGAAGTGGTCGTCGTGCATGAGGTAACCTCCTCCGTAAAGGGCAGCGGCCATGCGGAGCAGAAGACCTGCTGCAAGTGGGAGCAGGAGGGGATGACGCAAGACAGCGCTGTTCACAGTCCGATGCCCCAGTTTCCTGTTCCCGACAGTTGCCTGCGGAGGCGCGCCATTTTGAGGGCTGCCACGGCGGCTTCCACCCCCTTGTTGCCGTGTTTCCCGCCTGCACGGGCCCGGCTCTGGTCCATGTTGTCGTCGGTCAAGACACAAAAAATGACCGGGCGGTCGCTGTCGAGCCCTGCCCGAAGTGTGCCTTGAGCAGCAGATTGGCACACAAAATCAAAATGCGCGGTCTCTCCTCGAATCACACTGCCAATGGCAATGACCGCATCACACGAGGCGTGGTTCAGCAACCATTGGCTGGCAAGTGGCAGCTCGAAACTGCCAGGGACACTGTGTACGTGTACGTCGGAGACGCCGGCTTTCTCCAAGACAGCCAAGGCGCCGTCCCGCAGGGCGTGCGTGATTTCTTCGTTCCATTCCGCAACGGCCACACCAATCCTGAAAGCCTGGCAATGGCGCAGGCTGTCAGCGTCGTAAGCGGACAGGTCGTGTCCTTCTGTGGCCATGCAGGGGACCCGCGATCAGCGGGCGATGGCAGCGGCCAACCCTTCGGCGGTCGCTTTCACGTTAGAGGCAGGGTAATCCTTGACAATGCTGCTCAGCTTGCCTTTGGCTGCACCATTGTTGCCGAGTTCGATGTCCACCAAGGCGCTCTTGTACAAAGCGATGGGAGCGAGGTAGTCTTCACCAATGGAGCCTTTGGCGCTGCTGATGGCCTCACCAAATGCACTGGATGCACCGCTGTAGTTGCCCAACTCGACTTCGCAGTCACCGATGTTGATCTGCGCAATGACAGAGAGGACATCGTCTTTGAGGTTGGCTTTGCTGAATGCTTCAATGGCGCCGGCGAAGTCACCTTGGCCGCGGAGGATGGTTCCCAACTCATAGTCAGCGCGGGCTGCAGAAGAAGTTCCAGCATGCTCATCGATGATGTCATAAAGACCGGGGTACAAACCGTCGCCGTTCAATGCGAGGTCCACACTGTCCATCATGAAGTATTGTTCTGCGCGCCAAGAATCTTGGTTTGCTTCTTGTTCGGCGGGCTCTGTGACAAGCTTGCCATACCCCACAACACCTAAGATGAGGACGGCCACGGCACCAATGGCCATGACAATGTTGCGGCTGTTGTTCTCAATGAACTGTTCCGTTTGGCCCGAGAGATCTTGAGGGGCGCCGGAGGGGTTGTTTTCGGCCATGGAGGTCGTATCCTGGTTGATTCTTGATAAGCTTCGGGATTCCCGGTGGAAAACCCTGCACGCATCCACGGATCAATGACCCACTTTTGCGGACGGCAAAAATAGCCAAAGTGACCGAGTCCAAGACCAATACCATCGGCATGCGCCTCCTCAGGTTGCAATTGCTCGATTTCAAGAACCACCCAGAGGTGGAAATGGAGCTGTGCGCGCAAGTAAATTGTCTTCTCGGAGACAATGGAACGGGCAAAACCAATGTTTTGGATGCGGTGCACTACTTGGGCAATGCCAAGGGCTTCTTCAATCCCATAGATTCCCAGAACGTTCGCCACGGGCAGCCCTCCTTCATGGTAGAAGGGTCATTTGCGCTGGATGAGGGTGGGGCCATAGAAGAAGACCGCGTGGTCTGTGCCGTGATCAAAGGGCAGAAAAAGGTGCTCAAGCGCAATGGCAAGGCTTACCAGAAGCTGGCCGACCATGTGGGGCGCTACCCTGTGGTGATGATTGCGCCAGCAGATTCGGCCTTGCTTCACGAAGGCAGTGAGGTGCGGCGCAAGTGGATGGACCAGGTGATCAGCCAATACGACAGGCCGTATTTGGACCGCTTGATCCAGTACCACCATTTGGTCCAACAGCGGAACAACCTGCTTCGGTTTTTTGCCGAAAACCGCACGTTCGATGCCGATCAACTGACCCCTTGGGATGAACAGATGGTTCCCTTGGCTGAAGCGATAGCCGCGCAGCGTGCCGTCTTTGTCGCGGAATTCGAACCGGAATTTCAACGGATTCACCAGGAGCTGTGCCAAGGCAAAGAATCGGTGGGCCTGGCACTTCAGAGCCGCGTGCAAACCGGAACCTTTGAAGCGGCGCTGTTGGAGGCGCAGCCCGATGACCGCCGCTTGCGCCGCTCGACGGTGGGGGTGCACAAGGACGATGTGGACTTTCGTTTGGGCGATCATGCCCTCAAAAGATTTGGAAGCCAGGGCCAACAGAAGACCTTTTTGCTGGCCTTGCGTTTGGCCCAAGTGGAACACCTCGCGCAGCGTGTTGGCCGCAGGCCCATTTTGCTGTTGGATGACATTTTTGACAAAATCGATGCACACCGGGCTGGAGCCCTGATGTCGGTGCTGGGCAGGGCCCGATTTGGCCAAGTGTTCATCTCGGATACCGATCCCCATCGCATTCCCGATTTGCTGCAAGCCTCAGCGGTTCCGTTCCGCGCATGGTGGGTAGATGCAGATGGCGTGATCCCGCATGAACCAGAAACGGCTGCCTCATGAACAAGCGCTACCCAAATCGGGCCTTGGGCCGCCGCAGAACATCGCGCAAGGGAGAAGCGGTGTCTTTGGGCGATGCCATCTCCGAATGGCTGCGGCTGAGCGGCCATGGTGCGCGGCTCGAAGATTCCCGCACCGAAGAGGCCTGGCGGGAAGTGATGGGAGAGGCGGTCTCTCGCAAGACCCGATTTTTGAGGGTGCGGGATGGGGTGCTGACCGTTGAATTGGACTCGGGGCCCATGAAGGAGGAATTCCTCATGGCGCGCACCCGCATCCAAACGCTCATCAATGAACACCTCGGCCGCGAGGCCATTCGTCAGGTGGTCATCCGATAGACGGGTCGGTAGAAGTTATCTTTGCCTTCCTGATCATGCGTGCCCTCATCTCTTTCGTTACCCGCTTTATTCCGCGGCATTTGTTGCAGCGCGTGGCCCACATCGCCTTGCAACTGGTTTCTCCTTTCTATTGGGGCAGCCGTTTTGAGGATCCGATCAACGGCAAGAAGTACCGCAAATTGCTGTCTTATGGCCGCGCTGACCGCAGCCGGCCCAATGCTTTGGCTCCCAATTCTCTCAGCTTGGAGCGCCACCGCGCCGTCTGGATGTACCTAAAGGATCACAGCGACATGTTCAATGGCGGCGAGGGAAGGCGCATGTTGCACCTGGCGCCTGAATACTGCTTCCTCAAGCGTTTCAATGCGGCGCAAGGATTGGAAATCACCCGCGCCGATTTGGTCTCACCATGGGCAGACGTGCATTTTGATGTCCACGAGATTCCATTCGGAGAGGACCATTTCGACATCATTATGGGCAACCACTTGATGGAGCACGTTGCAGATGACCGCAAGGTGATGTCCGAGTATTTCAGGGTCATGAAGCCCGGTGGATGGGGCATTTTTCAGGTTCCCTTGGACCGCAAGAATGCCAAGACCTTGGAGGACCCCGAGGTGACAGATCCAGCAGAGCGAGAACGCTTGTATTGGCAGCGCGACCATGTGCGCCTTTACGGGATGGATTACGCCGACCGCTACCGTTCGGTTGGATTTGAGGTAGAAGAGCTCGACCTGCGCGAACTGTTTGGTGGGGAGCGTTTCGAGCGCTGTGCACTCGGAGAAGAGCGCTACCTCCATGTGGTCCGGAAGCCTGCCTGAAAGGGCCGCCCCGTTGATCACGCTGCCCGGCTCACTCCAAACAAAGGGTGCCGTGTGCTGACATGATTAAAACGATGCCGCCGCCGCCGCTGAAACCCGCAGTGGCATGGGCGGAAGAAATGCCGTGAATGGATCTCTAGAGGACTTCAATGGCCTTTGAGTACCTGTACCTCGCCGCTTTCATCGCGGGCTTGAACGATGTGGATTTGCTGCACAGCAGGATTCCAGAGCTCGCCGCTGGTCATGCGCTTTGAAGCCACAACGCGGCCGCTGACATCGAAAATGTGGACTTGAGCGTTTCGGCGCACCACGAATCCGTTGTCCTGACGGACCAACCAGGATTCAGGAGCTGTGGATTCCTCAATGTCGGTGAAGGCTCCAGAGCATTGCGCCGAGAAGAAGTCCCACATGACTTGGGTGGAATTCACGTCTTGGCTTCCCCATGCTCCAAACCAATCGTGACCGCCACCGTTGACGCGGTAGTGGTGAAACTCTTGTCCACCGGCTGTTCCGGCATAGCGCAAGAAGTCAACGGAGGTGTCGTCCACGAGCTCCGCATTGGGAAGGGTGCTTTCTTCAAGGGTGGTTGTGCCCATCAATCCCGTCCAATGTTCTATGATTTCGGGCACGCCGGCATTTCCCCAGTTGCCAAAACCGACGCCGTTGTCATAGGAAACGGTGTTGTCTGATGTTCCATGCAGGTGGACAATGGGGACCACTTCACTCGGGATACAACCAAAATCGGAACCGCTCATGGCACCGGTGACCGAGCCAATGGCACGAAAAACACCGGGTTCTTGGCAAGCCAGAGAGTAACTCATGTAGCCACCATTGGACATGCCGCAGGAGTAGGTGCACTCCGGACTCAATGCATTGGACCCTTGCAGGTGTTGTGCCAGGGCCACCAGAAAGCCGTGGTCATCGGTGGTGCTGATGCCCAGGTTGGCATTCCAATGGGGGGTTCCACCACCGTCTTCAGTTCCTTGGGGGAAGACAGCCACAAACCCCTCGCTGATGGCCAAATTGCCCCAGTTGCTGTAGGCCCGAATCAACCCTGCGCTGCTGCCGTATCCGTGAAGTACAAAGACAAGAGGTGCCCCTGGAGGTATGGGGTCGGGTGCATCCATAAAGTAAGTCCGCTCGGTGCCGTTGTGGTCAAAAGTCAGTTGGGCATTGGCCGAAAACAACAAGCTGAAGCAGAGCAAAATCGAGAAGAAAAGGCGCACAATCATGGGGATGTTGGGATCTTGGGTTTAACGAGTTGAACACCATGGATGTTCAATAGGGTTTCGGTCAAAGTTTCTGCGCTGCCGGCGGCAACGGCGACGTCCAGCAGGCATTGGCTAGAATAGCCTTCTTTGAGGATGTCAGCACCTTGGATTTGGACGGCCTGCATGACATGACGGGTGAGGTCAGGCGCATAGCCAAAGGTCAAGTGGGTTTTGAGCACCGATGTTCCTGTGCCAGCGTCCTCCACAGCTTCTCTTCCCGCGGCGCGGTAGGCTTCGATCAGTCCACCGACCCCCAGCTTGGTGCCTCCGAAGTAGCGGACCACGGCAATGAGCGTCCAGTGCAGGTCATGGGACCTGAGGACCCCATGGATGGGGGCGCCGGCGCTGCCCGATGGCTCACCATCGTCGGCTGCCCGAAATCGGTCTGGACCAAATTGCCAAGCAAAACAGACGTGCCGTGCGGCATGGTGGGCCTTTCGAACTTCGAGAAGGCGTTGCTCTACGGCCACTTCCGATGCCGCTTCATCGTCAAAAGGCAAGGGGAATGCATACCCATGGAATTTGCTTCCCTTGGCCTTGAACAGGCCTTCACCAGGCCCGACGAGTGTGGGGAAAGTATCCCGCACCTTTAGCTGAGTGGGTTGAGGGTCACGCTGAAGACTTGCACTGTGTGCGGGTCACGGCCTGCAAAAAACTTGTCGAGGGCCAGCAGGATGTTGCCCGCACTGAAGTAGCTCGTATGCAGCTCAGACTCTCCGGCAACGCGCCATTGAATGGTGTAGCTGAGTTCGCGGTCTTTGTGGTGCTGGGTGTATTCCAGCAGGCTTTGGAGCGCCTGGGATTTGGTCGAGCCCGTGGTCTTGTGAAACAGGAACCGTTGGGTGTGTCGGGGGTTGTACGTGAAAAGGGAGACCTCTTGAATGCCGTCGTGGTCAGACCATACAAACTCCAATTGGTCTTCGGCATAGCCGAAATAGCTGCGCAGGTCTTCCAACAAACGCAGTTCTTGCTGTTCTGGGCTCATGGTGGGCTGGTTTCCGGTTCCGAGGGGATGTATTCAGGCAAATGTCGGGCGAAGGCGGCGCGCACATCGAGCGGGGTCCATGTACCGGCATGCCGCGATTGGACCGATGCGTCTAAAGTGCTGCGAACGGCGGCGCGGTCGACTTCTGCACGCGCAGCGCGCAGGATTTTGGGGTGGTGTGTGGGCAAGAGGTTCTCTTGTCCACTCATGAGCTCTTCGTGGAGTTTTTCGCCGGGCCGCAATCCAACCAATTCGATGCGGATGTCCTGGTCCTCGACCAATCCAGCGAGGCGGATCATCCGTCGGGCCAGGTCTGCAATGCGCACCCGTTCGCCCATGTCAAAGACAAAGATGTCGTCGCCTTTGCTGGTGGCAGCCGCCTCCATTACCAGCTGAACAGCCTCGGGAATGGTCATGAAGTAACGCGTGACTTCTGGGTGGGTCAAGGTCAATGGACCACCGGCTTCAATCTGTCTTCGAAACAATGGTATGACGCTTCCATTGCTGTCCAGCACATTGCCGAATCGGGTGATGACGCAGTTCATGCCGGCCCCTTCGCCGATGCTTCTCACCACGAGTTCGGCCATGCGCTTGGAGGCCCCCATGACACTGGTGGGGTTGACGGCCTTGTCGGTACTGATCAAGACAAAAGTGTCAGTCTGGGCATTTTGGGCAGCCGAGATGACATTGGCTGTGCCCATGACATTGGTGTGCCAGGCGGCTTCAGGTTGCACTTCCATGACGGGCACATGCTTGTAAGCTGCGGCGTGGTAGATGACCTGGGGGGCAAATTCTGCCAAGAGGTCTTGCATGGCCGGGGCGTCTCGGACATCGGCAATGCGGGTCATGAGGCGGTCTGCGGCAGACCCCAATCGCGTGCGGCCCAGGAGGCCCAAGTCGTGGAGTGGGGTCTCGGCGATGTCGATGGCGAGCACTTTTTCGGCTCCCCGCTCCAGGGCTTGCATGACCAATTCTGATCCGATGGAGCCCGCGCCGCCTGTCACCAATACCCTTGCGCCGCGAACCTGATTGGCGATTGAGGACGCATCGAGTTCGATGACAGGGCGTCCCAACAGGTCTTCAATCCGAGTATCTCTGAGCTGACCGGCACTGAGTTCCCCTTGGATCCAACGCTGTGCGGGTGGAACATCCATGACGCGCAATCCGGCATCGAGGGCAGCATCAATGACCTTTGCTTTGCGCACAGGGTCGAGTTGTTGGATGGATACAATGAGGCGTTTTGCATTGTAGTCCGCGAGGACTTGCTTGGCACGATTTGCAGAAAGAATGGGCACGCCATCGATTCGTTTCCCCTGTTTGGTGGGGTCATCGTCCAGAAACGCCACCACTTTGAGGGGGTCAGCGCTCGGACGCTCGACGGCTTGCTTGGTGATGATGCCCGCTTCACCGGCTCCAAAAATGACAACGGGCGTCGGCCGGGCAGATTGAAACCGCTCGTAGATGGAGCGCACCGTGATCCTGAAACCGATGAGCAACACCGAAGAGGCGAGGAGTTCAATGGCAGCGACACTGAGGGGCACGGGATAGGTCATGCCCATGCTGCCGGCTGCAATGTCCAGTGCTGCGAAGAGGGATGTGCCAAATGCAAGCGCCAACAGGACCCTTTTGGCGTCCCGGCTGCCACTAAATCGGATGATTCCGGCATAGGTGCGAAAAATCAACATGCCTGCGGAACGCGCCAAGAGATAGGCCGGGAGGAATCGTCGTGCGGCTTCGAGTTCGTGAGCGGGAGGTGCAAATTCGAAGCGAATGGCAAAGGCCAATCCCAAGGCGACCACGCCCAGAGACAGGTCGATGGTAAAGATGACCCAGCGGGGGACGAGCTGGGGTTTGGATTGGATTGTGCGCAACAGTTGGAACATCCTGCTTGGCAAGATACCACGGACGGCTCCCTGACGTTAATTTTCCGGATCATCGGAATGGACTTTCAATCAATGCACCCGGCGCTCCAAAGCCGGAGGTTCTCTTTTTCTCTTGTGGCCAAGGCTGCCGTGTTGGTGGTTGTCGCGTGCTTCATGCACTTGCGGTCGGCGGCCCAAGAGGCTGACTTGGCAGCCATAGAGGGCACCTTGGCCACGCTGAGCAAGGGCGTGTCGGCATATGACAAGGACGCAGAGCGGTTTCTGGAAAAGGAATTAAAGCCATTGTTGCTGGACCCTCTGGCTGATCCTGAGATCACGGGGGCATTCGTAGAACGCATGGCGCAAATCGCCGGCGCCAACCTCGGCGTCTTTCCCGAGCAGTTCGGATATGCCCGCAGCGTGCAGCAGGCCCTTTCGGGGGACTCGTTGCGCCTTCCTTTTGCCGCATGGGATGCCGCAGTGGAGCGGGCGGTGGACAGCCGCAAGTCGGC
>JAKMCX010000235.1 GCA_022428285.1 Flavobacteriales bacterium | reverse complement strand
CTTGCAGCTCTTGACGCCATTCGCCGAGTGGAATGGTGAGAACATCCGCGACGTGCGCTTGCTCATCAAAGCCGCAGGCAAGTGCACCACTGACCACATCAGCATGGCCGGTCCTTGGTTGCGGTATCGCGGTCACCTGGACAACATCTCGAACAACACCCTCACCGGTGCGGTGAACGCCTTCAACAACGAAACCAACTCGGTCAAGAACCAATTGACGGGCGAGTACGGAGAAGTGCCTGCCGTTCAGCGCGAATACAAAGCAGCGGGTGTCCCCACGGTCGTTGTGGGTGACTCCAGCTACGGAGAAGGCAGCTCACGTGAGCACGCAGCCATGCAGCCTCGTTTCCTTGGTGTAACGGCGGTACTGGTGAAGGCGTTTGCGCGCATCCACGAGACCAACCTGAAGAAGCAGGGGATGCTCGGTTTGACCTTCGCCAACGAAGCCGATTACGATGTGATCCGCGAAGACGACACCTTTGATATGGTTGACCTCGCAGACTTCGCACCGGGCAAACCCTTGACCATCGCGGTCAAGCACGCCGACGGAAGTGGAGACACCATCGTGTGCAACCACACCTACAACGCTCAGCAAATCGAGTGGTTCCAATCCGGTTCTGCTCTCAACCTCATCAAGCAGCAGAACGCATGAAGCATTTGGCATTCATTTTCCTCATGGTGATTGGACTCCAGGTTCAAGGCCAAGAACAAGAGGGTACAGGGATCATCAAAGCGAACCCATTCGGTTGGTTCGCCGGACAGTATCAATTTGGGTACGAGCATTTTCTTTCTGAAAAGCTCTCTGTACAATTGGTTCCCGGCGTGATTTTTTCGAAAGTGACCTTGAGTGATTCCACAGACTTTACGTTTGAATCTGTGCAGGCCACGCGGTTTGGGACCATTGTGATTCCCGAGGTGCGTTACTACTTGGGTGATGTAGCCCCTGATGGCTTGTACATCGCGCCTTTCGGCCGTTTCCGTTCAGTGACCACGACCGTGGACAATGACAGCGACGTCACCCGAAAGCGTCAATCCATCGGTGGCGGTTTTGTGTTGGGTTACCAATACCAACTTGCCAACGGCTTGACCGGCGAGTTGTTCTTGGGGCCTCAATTCAAATCCAGCACGACATCTTACACAGGCAACTTTGAGCGTTTCACGGACCTTTCTGCCGATGATGATGACGGCACAGGAATTCGTTTTGGTGCTACCATTGGCATCGGTTGGTGATTTCAAAGGGGTTGTTGATGCCTGAATTTATGCGCCGTGGTTTTTGGTTAATAGGGCTGCTTATTGCTTTTCTGGCGATGGGTCTGCCGACGGTGGCTCAGACCCAAACGGAAAGTCAAGGAGCACAGCTCAAGGCCAATCCCTTTGGATTGTTTGCCGGTCAGTTTCAGTTTGGCGCGGAGCGCCACATTTCTGGAAAACGGGCCCTGCAACTGACAGCTGGCTATGTGCGGTCCAACCTTGAGCTGAACACCTCGGACTTGGAGAGTTTGCTGGGCGTGAGTACTTCCCTCAACGAGGTGGATTGGCAGGGATTTGTAGTGCAGCCTGAGTTGCGCCAATACTTGTCAGCTCAATCGGGCAAAGGGATGTACTTCGGTGCTTTCGCTCGGGTGCGGTGCATCCGCCGCATCATGACCACCAATTTCGTCGGCACGCAACGCCGCACAGCGTTGGGTGCGGGATTGGTTTTGGGGGGGCAATTCAACATGACTCCTCGCCTGACGGGCGATTTGTTTATCGGGCCCCAGGTCAAGTCGGTGACCACCTCTTATGGCGATCACTTCGTCTACGGTGAAGACGATTGGATCCCGGGCATCCGGTTTGGAATGCTGTTGGGATGGCGCCTTTGAACGGGCGTGGACCTGCAGATGCTATTGCCATTGAGGTTGCGGATGCAGCATTGACGCTGCTTCCAGATGGTGCGGTGCATTGGCCGGATTCAGATACCCTTTGGCTCAGCGATTTACACTTGGGAAAAGCCGCCCATTTCCGGCGTCATGGTGTGCCCATTGGCTCAGAACCCACCATGGAGACGCTGCACCGGTTGCGGGAGCAAATCAAGGCCCTTGTGCCACGCAGGGTGCTGATGCTGGGCGATTTGTTTCACAGCGACATCAACCGGGAGTGGGACCCATTTGCAGGACTGTGCGAGGAGTTTCGCGACTTGGAATGGGTACTGATCCGGGGCAACCACGATTCGATCCCCGAGGTGCTGCTGCGTGAATCTGGCATTGAGCAGGTGGACCGACTGGACGAAGGTGGTTTCACCTTTACACATGACCCTGCGGACCTTCAATCTGATTTTGGTTACCACGTGTGTGGACACGTTCATCCCGGGATCCGCCTGCGTGGTGCTGGACGACAAACCATGAGGTTGAGGTGCTTCCACTTTGGGGCTGCGCAGGCAGTGATGCCCGCTTACGGCGCCTTTACTGGAATGCATGTGGTGACCCCGGCGGCAACCGACAGGGTGTTTGCCACGACAGGAGAGGCTGTCATCGAAGTGTGAATGCGCTGTGCAAGCACCCATTGAACGGGGTGCGGCTGGCTTTATTCTGGTGTCCCGACCTCACTGGCAAGGCTGGCCGTAAAAGGCCAGCATGGCGAGTATGTCGGATGCGGCTGTAATGCCATCACCATTGACGTCTGTCGGACAAGAATTGGCCAATGTGAACGTGCAAGATCCATCATCGGAATTGGCAGCTACATCAAAGTTTTCTGCATTGTTGTAGGTGCAGCCCAAGTATGTGCAACCCTCATCTTCGGTGGCATTGGCGTTGAAATTGTCGGCGTTAAAATCCGTGCAACCGAGCACCTCATTTTCGTCGCAAACACCATCATTATCGGAGTCCGCAGCGCATTGTCCGTCGCAGTCCAATCCTGCCTGGGGAAATTGACAGGTTCCGTCGTCGTATGTGGCAGCGGCGTCGAAGTTGCATGCTGCCGCATCGGTGCAACCGCAAGGAGGGGCGACGAAAAGCGGTGTGATTTCGAATGGCTCGGCAGTACCCGCTGGCAGTACCGTCACATTGAGGGAGCCTTCGATGGGCGCATTGGAGGTGAATTGACCGATGAGAACGCGCAGATCATCTCCAGCGAGGGCGTTGTCGCTCCCCGGGTCGACGCTCCAGCCATCACCAGAGACCGAGCCAATGAAGAGGGATTCACCGAATTCAAACAGGGTAGACCAGAGGCCTGATGTGGCGTTGATGGCACTTTCGCCGGAGCCAGGTGTGGGGTTGTCTAGACCAATGGTGAGCCAAGAATCCAATGCCACTTCGGGGTTGTCCGCAAAAGCTGTGGAGTCGATGTCGGTGACAACAGCGGCGCCCTGGGGCGATTGGTAAAAAGTGGATTCGGTGCCGATGAATGTGGAGTTTCCTCCCGAACCTGTAATGGCGAGGACTTGGTCGGCAGGGTCGGAGCAGGTGATGTAAATCCTGAAGGTGGTGACGCCGGGAAGACCGGGGGCGTCAGCGCCAATTCCAGCGAAGCGCTCGATGTCGATCCCGAAACCGTCGGTGGCTTCGTAAATGCTGTAGCAACAATAGGCACAAGTGCCATCGTTGTCTGTGGCGTTGGAATCGTAGTTGCAGCCCAGGGGGTCGTCGCATCCCGCCACTTCATCGGCTTCGCAGACGCCGTCGTCATCGAGGTCAATGTAGCAGTTGCCGTCGCAGTCCAAGGGATAAAAGGGAAACTCACAGCTGCAATCGTCGTCGGTGGCAGTGGGGTCGAAGTTGCAGGCCCGGTCATCGGTGCACCCGCCAATTTCCTGTTCATCACAAATCCCATCTCCGTCAAAATCGTTGATGCAGGCCCCCTGGCAGTCCAAATACAATTCCGGAAACACGCAGGTGGCATCGTCAAAACAGGGCGAGGAGGCCACATAGTTGCAAGCGGCATCATCGCTGCATGCCGGATAAATGCAACTGCCATTGTCCGTGATGGCCGTTTCCAAATAATTGCAGGCCGTGGCGTCTGTGCATCCGACCAGAGGATCATAGACGCCATAGAAAACGACAGGGTCGGACAGGCTGCCTTGGATGCCGTTGGCCACAAAATCCAAGTTGTCCGAGCATTGCGGAAGGCTGTCCAGATCGGCATCCCAAATGCGGACTTCGAGTCCAGGCTCAGAAGCGGAGTTGGAGTAAACGAGGATCAGACCGGTATAGTAGCCAGAGGCTGCTGCAAAGTCTGTAGTGCCCCAGCCGCGGCAGGTGCCATCGGGTGCAAAAATGGCTGCGGCATTCTCTGCGCCGTACCCCACCAAGCCGTCAATGGCAATGGTGTAGGTCAATGTCATGCTGAATTCGTAGGCGCTGGGATTGATGACCCAGTCCTCAGGTTGCGCCAGAGAGGACTTTGGAAAAGCGGACAACACGAAAAAAAGCAGGCACGTCCCTGCTCCTGTGAGCGGTGATAACAAGCGATTGGTCATGACTTACAATGTACGACCGATGCGCTGTTTTTACCGGCTTCAGTTGATGTCGAGCTTGAAACTCCCTTTGAGAGTGCGCTCGAAACCAACGAGTTCGCCGTTTTGCTCGCGTCGGATGAGAAAGTCGAGGGTGACGGTTTCTTCTCCGCCGGTCAGTGGAGCGGCCATGATGCTGGCCACGCCATTGGTGATGCGGAAGGTCTGGGTGGTGTCAAAGGCGACGTTGAAATTGGTCTCGTCGAATTGGGTAAACACACCATCGGCAGGGTAAAAGACCGCACCCTGTTGCACGTTGAGAACATCCAATGTGAGGCTCACACCGTGTTCTTCGGATTCGTCCTCAGATTGGGCATCCGCTGTCACGAAATAGCGCCGAGAAAAGAGGCTGTCTTCCTGCTGGAGGTAGACAAATTCAGCGCCCAAAACTTGCAGGGAGTCCCCATCCAGCACCAGGGTGCCGCAATCGCAGCTGTACACTGGGGGAAGGTATTCTTCGGAGGTGCTGCATGCGGTCAGAAGCACGGCTGTAAGGGCCGGAAAAATCAGGGATGAAAGGCGCTGCATGGTCTTCGTACAGATGTTGTGAATCCAAAGTCAAGGACTTGTGGGATAGCGAAGGTAACCACTTCGCATTTCCATGAAACGGGCGCGTTGCATGCCCCACTTGTTTTGGAGCCCTTGAAGGTCGCCCTGTCCTTCCAAAGCGCGCCGTAAATCTGGCCCTCCTGAAAGTTGGTCAAAGAATTGTGGCCGGTCGATGAAAGGACTTTGGTCACCGGCAGGGGTGTCCATCCAGGCTTGAAGAAGTTCGCTGAGCACTTCCATTCTGAGGCGGTTGTCGGTTCCCTGTGCTTGCCAAGACCCCAACCTCCGCAATACGCTGAATCCTCCACAGGATTGGCCGGCGTGTTTTGGATAGCGTGAAGCCGAATTGGGCTCGGGAGTGAAGGTCAACGGGCCCTGTGCGAATCCTGGAAATCCGACTTTGGTAAACGGGTCTGCTGTTCCACGGCCCACACTGGCAGTGGTGGCTTCGAGAAGAACGAGGTGTGGGTACAGTTGCACAGATTGTGGGCTGGGCAGGTTTGGACTTGGTGCAATGGGGGCGGCCCAACGTGCCTGGCGGGTCCAGTTTTGGCAGGAGATGACCGTGAGGTCACACTGAAGTTTGGGGTTGGGAGATGCGGAATAGCCGCCACCGAGCCATCCTTCTCCGTTGGCCATGGCGGCGAGTTCACCCAATGTCATTCCATGGGACAATGGAATGGGGAGGAAGCCCACGAAGGAGCGCACCGCGGACGTGTCTAACACTGGGCCATCCACGAGGTGTCCATTGGGGTTGGGCCTGTCCAAAACGATCAAGGGGATGTCTTGTTCTGCACAGGCTTCCATCACGAGAATCAAGGTCGAGAGGAAGGTGTAGCAACGCACGCCCACATCTTGAACATCAAAGAGCACCACGTCGAGGTCGGCGAGTTGTGCGGCGGTTGGTTTTTTGTTTGTGCCGTAGAGTGAATGCACGGGCACGCCCGTGCTGGGGTCAATGCCATCTGGTGCGTGTGCGCCATCGGGAAGGTCTCCCCTGAAGCCATGTTCGGGGCCAAAAGCTGCCGAAACATGAACCCCTGAGCGGATCAAGGTGTCCACGAGGTGGACTGGAGTGCCCACAGGGCTTGGAATGACCGCGGTGTGGTTGCATACAATGCCCACGCTCTGGTTTTCAAGGCGTGGCAGGTATTCATCGAAGCGGGCATCCCCGGGGGTGACTTGACCCGAGAGGGGCAGGGCACATACCCACAAGAGGACGGGGAGGAATGCAATGGGACGCATGGTGGCAAAGTAACGCGCCCGCTACCTTGCATCGCATGTCCAATTCCCCTCGAAATGCCATTGGGTTCCTCGCACGGCGCATGACCGTGGACCCGACCGGAAAGGGGATTGCGCGTCCAGTTGTGCGGATTGCCGAGGGCGGCGTGGCCATTGGCGTGGCGCTGATCATCATGTCTTTGGCGATCGTACAGGGCTTTCAGCGCGATGTTCGCGAGCTGGTGGTGGGTTTTGGGGCCCATTTGCGGGTGGTTGCGGCGGACCAGGGACGGGCCCAAGGGACAGACCGGGTGGCTTGGGCCGATGTTGATACAGCGGCGTTGAGGGCGGTTCAGGGCGTGGAACACGTTCAGGCTTTTGCCCAGCGGCCCGCCATTTTGGAGACCAGAGAAGAGGTGGAGGGCGTTGTGGTCAAAGGCTTGGGAGACGATGTCGACCCTGAGTTTTTGGCCAAAGCACTGCGCGATGGACGGCTGCCCGACTGGTCGCCGGGTGGCAGTGCCATGGAATTGTTGGTCTCGGGACTTCAGGCGCGGGAGTTGGGGCTGAGCCCTGGTCAGCGGGTGCGTTTGTTGCTGGCCGACGCGCGTGGAGAGCTTCGTCCCAGGGTGTTCACTGTGGTGGGGGTGTACGAGACAGGTCTGCAGGAATTTGATGGTGAATTCGTCTTCTGCGCCTTGCACCACCTTCAGGAATTGAGCGGTTGGGGAATCAAGGCTCGGATTCGGGTTTCGGATCCGATTGTGGGGGATTTGCCCGGTATGCGTGAGGTAGATGTTGCGGCAACAGGCGGTGAGGGGCAGCTCCGATACGCATGGACGGGTGTGGATTGGTGGGGCAAAGGTCCCCACATGCTGGTGGGCCAAGGCGAAGCCCAAGTCGTGGTCTCTGACGCCGAAGAGACGGTTTCTGATACAGCTTGGGTCACTTGGGATGACACAACGGGGGAGCGGCCCCAAATCCGGTTGGCGGGGGGAAGCAGTGACCGATACATCGGGGGGTTGGAGCTGAGGGTCAGCGATTACGACGCGCTTTGGACCGTATCGGACAGCGTCTTTTTTGTGGTGCCGTATGACCTCGATGTCAGGAGTGTGGTGGACGATCACCCTGAGATGTTTCAATGGTTGACCATGCTCGACTTCAATGTGGAACTCATCATTGGATTGATGGTCCTTATTGCCATCCTCAACATGGCCTCTGCGCTCTTGCTTCTCATGTTGGAGCGCACGCGTTCCATAGGGTTGCTCAAGGCTGTAGGGATGGCAGATGGACCGCTTATGGGGGTTTTTGTGCGGCTTGCCGTGCGCATCTTGTTGCGTGGGCTGGCATGGGGCAACGCCTTGGGCTTTGGCTTGGCACTCTTGCAGCGCGAGACGGGATTGGTGGCATTGGATGCCCGCAGTTATTACCTGTCGACGGTGCCCATTGAGATTGATGTGGTGCGCATTGCCACAGTGGAGCTGGGTATTCTTGCTGTCTGCGCCATCGCCATGTTTCTGCCTGCGCGGTATATCTCGCGCTTGAACCCGGTGGAATCCCTCAGATTCGATTGAGTGAGCAGGTATCTTTGCACCACCCAACCCCGCTGTTATGATCATCCACGAAAACATCCTCGGTGCCATTGGCAATACGCCGATGATCCGCCTCAACAAGGTTGCTGCTGACTTTCCGTGCCCTGTTTTGGCCAAAGTGGAATACTTCAACCCGGGCCACAGCGTGAAAGACCGCATGGCCCTGAGCATGGTGGAGGCCGCTGAGCTGAATGGACAATTGAAGCCCGGAGGCACCATCATTGAGTGCACCAGTGGCAATACAGGCATGGGCCTGGCATTGGCCTGCGCGGTGAAGGGGTATCAGTTGATTTGTACCATGAGCGACAAACAGTCGCAGGAGAAGATTGACATCCTCCGTGCGGTAGGTGCTCAGGTCCATGTTTGTCCAACTGCGGTCGCGCCCGACCACCCTGACAGCTATTACAGTGTGGCTGAACGGTTAAACAAGGAGATTCCAAACAGCGTTTGGTGCAACCAGTACGACAACCTCGCCAACCGCCAGGCCCATTATGACACGACTGGGCCGGAAATCTGGAAGCAGACAGGTGGTATGGTCACCCACTTCTGCACAGGTGTGGGCACAGGAGGAACCATTAGCGGCACGGCCAAGTACCTGAAGGAGAAGAATCCCGACATCCAAATCTGGGGTGTGGACTCTTATGGATCCGTATTCAAGAAGTACCACGAGACGGGGGAGTTCGATGAGAAGGAGATTTATCCCTACATCACCGAGGGCATCGGCGAGGATATCCTGCCCGCAAATGTGGACTTCGACCTCATCGACAAGTTTGAAAAGGTCACGGACAAAGACGGCGCTGTCACCACACGTGAACTCGCTAAGAAAGAAGGCCTTTTCCTCGGCTACAGCTGCGGATCAGCATTTCAAGGACTTCGCCAACTCAAGGATGAGCTCAAGCCCACTGACCTGGCGGTGGTGTTGTTCCACGACCACGGTTCACGCTACGTTGGCAAGGTCTACAACGACGATTGGATGCGCGAGCAGGGCTGGCTCTGATCCACCAAAACCTCATTCGAACAGGTACCAAAATAAAACGAACCCATTGGGTTCGTTTTTGTTGTTGTGAAGGAAGGGAAAGGACGGTGTCTCGAAGCCTTCGCGCTCACCATTCTCTGCTGTAAGTTCCGATTATTTTCTGTGTAGTGAGCTCGGTGCTCTGCCTCTGATTGAGCCTTGGCGTTTTTATCGGGAGCCTTGGCAATTTTATTGCGACCTCAGTCGAATTCTGATAATAAAAAAGCGCTCACATTCGATAGAAATGCTCCATTGAGAACGAAAAAACGCCTTTTCAGAATTGAATTCTGTGGCTTTTGCGGCCATTTTGAAATGGACAGTGGAATCAGGACTTGCCAGCGGCCTTGAGCCTTTCGTTCAACGCTTGCCGGAATGAGGCACTCACCTTGAATTCAAGGTCTTCAATGTGAACGGTTTGTCTGCTGAAGCGGGTCACGTGAGCCAAGTTGATGGCACGGCTTCGGTGGATGCGCATGACGCCTCGGTCTTGGAGTTGGTCGACGAGCTCAGTCATGGACTTTCGGGTGATTTTTTTCGCTTTAGTGGTGTGGATTTCTGTGTAGACGTGGGCGCTTTCCAAATAGAGGATGTCTTCGACATTGATCCGCTCCCATTCCCCGCCGATGTTCACGAAAATGTGCTGGGCGCTGACGTCTTGATCCGGCGCGCTGTTCTTTTGGCTGTCCTTCAGTTTGGCCAAAGAAATGGCGGCTTTTAACTCACTGCGTCTGAACGGTTTTACCAAGTAGCCTGCAGGTTGGGTCGTGTTGACGTTGGTCAGGGTCCTGTCGTCGGTGAAAGCGGTGAGAAACACATAAGGCAAGCGGTGATGCTCATCGATGTGCTTGGCCAGGTCAACGCCTGTTCGATGTCCGTTGACTTGGATGTCCAAGATGGCCATGTCGACTTTGTTGCGCTCCATAAATGACATGGCCGCCTCTACGTTGTCGATGGGCGGATAAGGCGTATGGCCGAGGCTGCGCAAGTGCATGTGGATGCTTTCCCCAATGATGGCGTCGTCCTCTAAGATCAATATTTTCAGTCCGGGATTCATGTTTTGGCGGCTTCAGGGCTGTGGGCTCTGGCGGTCAAGAGGAGGGGCGTCCTTCTTCATTTGTAAAGGGACAAGAAAGTTGGAAATGCCAATGGGCGCGGTTGTCTGAAGACAGCGAGACCTGCCCTTTAAGCTGTTTGGTCAAGCTGGAGATCAAGTTTAACCCCAATGCATCGGAGGTGCCTGGGCCGGTGCCCTCTGGCAAGCCTGGGCCATTGTCTTTGTACTCGAAGTGCAGTTTTTTCTGTTCGTCCCCAAACCAATGGATGTCGATTTTGAGGGGGCGGGTTTTGACATGCTGTAAACTGTTGGTGAGGAGTTCGTTGAGCACAACACCAAAGGCTTGTGCGGGTTCGATGTCGAGTGTGATGTCGTCTCCTTGCAGGGTCCACTCCACATCGGCTTCTCCTTCCATGAGTGCATCTTCCACCCGGGTGACATACTCGTGGATGAAGTCGGTTAAGTTCACATGGCGCACATTGGCATCGATGTGCAAGTGCTTGTGAACAAGAGAGATGGACTCAATGCGCGATCGCCCTGCGCTGAGCGCTTTTTGGGTGGCTGGGAGGCGCTCCTTTTCGGCTTGTAAATCCAGCAAGCTGCCGATGATTTGGAGGTTGTTTTTGACCCTGTGGTGCACTTCTTTCAGGTAGATGTCCTTGAGCTCCAAGGCTTCTTTGAGGTTGTTGGTGCGCTCGTTGACCATGCTGGCGAGCAATTGATTGCGGTTGCGAAGTCCCCGAAGCCTGAGCAATGTGATGCCTCCCGCCACCAAAGCCGCCAATAAGCCGAGCAGGGTCAAGCTCCAGGGGTCTGTGTGCCAGGGTGAGGCCAGAACAATGGGGATTTGAAGGCTGTCTTCAAGCCATGCTGTCCCCCTCAATCTGGCTTGAATCTCAACAGTCGTCATACCGGGAGAGAGGCCACTTAGGTTTATTTCGGGGTCGCTCAAGGGGAACCAGTTGGAGGGGCTGTTCTGTTCTTGAATCAGCCGATACCGATAGAACTGGGGGATTTGTGAGTAGTCCAGCAGTGCAAAGCGAATGGATACAAAATCGTCAGAAGGGTCGAGCTGCAGGATGCCTCCGTCTTTGAAGACCGAGACCATGTCCTTGATGGTGTCGCGCTTCGACTGGTGTTGAAGGACGGAAGTGATGGTCAATGACGGCGCTCTGGACCGGGGCACCTGGATGGCATCTGGGTCGAACTTGACAATGCCGTTGATGGTGCTGAAATAGGCCGTGCCGCTGGAGCCCAAGTGCACCCCGGTGCGGTTGAACTCCGTTTCATGCAGGCCATGACGTTGATCAAAAATGGTGACCTCTTTTTCATTGGAGCTCGGCAAAAGGAACAGCCCGTTGTCTGTGCTGAACCACAGCTGACCCTTTTCGGTTTCGATGCCTCCGTACACGGTGGTGGAAGGCAGGCCAAAGTCGCTGCCCATCTCTTTCAAGTCCCCCGTAGTCGGGTTCCATTTGAGCAAGCCCCTGGTCGCCGTAGAAATCCAGTGGTTTCCCTGAGTATCAATCAGGCGATGGTGGGCTTCTTGAATGAAGGGGGCGCCAGGAACTGCGTCGTGCCAGTGGCTCCATGACTGAGCGGCTTCATCCAAGGCGAAAATGCCCGATGCTCCAATGGCCCAAAGGGTGTCTTGGTCCAGTGAAAACTGGTAGACGTTGCCCATATCGGGGAGGGGCGTGTTGTCTTCGGGTGCGATGGTGGAGGACTGGGTGTTGACCCGAAAGATGCCGGCTCCGCCAATGAGCCATTCAGATGGACCGATTCTGTGCATGTCCCAAATGGGACCAAGAATGGGCAGCGGTGCGATCAGGTGGTAGGAATGTTGACGGGTGGCCATTCCAATTCCACTGGGGGTGGCGGTAAAGAGGGTGTCTTCTTCCAGAAAGAGCGCCGCCCCTGCGCCATTTTCTTCTGCCACCATGGTGCTGCTTCCCGAGTGGTACAGCCGTATGCCATGGCTGTTGGTAGAAAACACAAGGGAGTCTGGACCCCACTCCACAATGCTGCGGCAGCTGTTCATGCCGTCGAGGTAGCCCTTGATGCTGTCTTTTATCGTGACTTCTGCGAGAAACAATTCTTCGAATCCATCCCTTTCTGTGTGAATGAGGGACAGGCCTTTGCAGCTTCCAATCCACACTTCATTTGGACCGGAAAATTCCATGGCATTGATCAAGGAAGAAAACTGAAGGTGCTCGCTGATTTTACCGGACCATTGTAACGCGCCATTTTGATTGACAATGGCCAGTTGGTCGTGGGTGAAACACCACATGTCCCCGTTCCAGGGGTTTTTCCGAAAGAAGATTTGGTCATTGAAATCAGGACGCTTTGTTGGGAACCAATCGTTCCATTGGCCCAGGAGGGTTGTGGTTCCATCCCACTGCTGTCGAATCAGCGCCCCTTTGGCGTAGGGACGGGAGCGGTTCAGCTGAAAAAAAACCAATCCATCTCGGTCTGCTCGCACAATGGCTGAATGCTCGTCGCCTTGGGTGGGCAAGGAGTT
>JAKMCX010000234.1 GCA_022428285.1 Flavobacteriales bacterium | reverse complement strand
CCATTGGACATCATGTTTGATGAGGCGTACAACCTGATGGACCCGGGGTTTGTGTGTGTAGTTCTTGGACTTGTCCTCGAACGTAGGTTTAAATTGATTCACCTAGGCCCGCCTTGCTCGTCATTCTCGATGGCGGTGAATCGATTTCCTGCACATGCAATGCGATCTTCGGATCAGCCGGATGGCTTTGTGAGTTTAACGCAGAACAAACGGGACAAGGTGACTCTTGGCAACGCTTTGGCCCAGGTCGCGATCTTCATTGCGACAGCACAGATGCAGATTGGCATGTTCTTCTGCCTCGAGCAGCCCCAATCTTCACTGATGTGGCGTTTTACTCCCATGCGTGAGTTTATGGACACGAAGTTGGTTTTCCTGTTCACTTTCCATGCATGTGCCTTTGGAGCTCCCTGGAAGAAGCCCACTTCTATTCTCACCAACCTCCAGGAGCTTGCGGTACTTCAGTGGTTGTGTACATGCAGATGTGCGCATCAAGTCCTTGCAGGCAAGGCGCCCGACGGCCGTAATTGGACGGCTGTTGCATCGCCATATTGGCCAGAACTGACAATTGCGTGGGTAAAGGCATGCATATCCATTCGTCCAGGGCCACATGACCCTGTCCCGGCAGCATCGCACCTGTCTGGGTTTGGATTCCATGCGTCTGATGTGTCATTGGACACATTGCTTTCCCAGATGTCGTTTGAGCCTTCTGGCAGATGTAGCGTCTTCATGTCCGCCGCCAGAGTTGCATCTGGTGTGCAGTCAGCAGGGCGTAGCCTCCCTACAATCTTGCCCGAGTTTTTAGGGCCTGAGGCTCACCTTGCGTGTGCAAGGCAATTGCAACACCCATTCGCTCGAATTCCTCCTCTGCAGCCACACCTCCAACACGCGCTTCGTCTTCACGGCGTGCATGGTCCGGCCATTGTCCAGTACCGTGAGAGGGTGTGCGCAATTTGCGAAAAGCTTGCAGAAGTCTCACGAGTGGCTACGGCCAATCCTGGCCAAGCGCCATATCTCTTTCATGCTCGAGTTCAACTACGTCATCGGTTATGCAGATCATGATCTTTTCTGCGACCTTGCGTTTGGCTTGCCTATGCTTGGGTGGGCTAGACATTCACCGGTGTTGACTCAGCGAATTTCGCCCGATCCTGTGCCTTTGGATCGTCATGACGATAATTTGCAAGAGCATAATGAGAAAATCATTCAATCCCTTGGCCCTTCGAAATCACCTCAACAAGACGCCATGGCCTGGGATAAATGTTTGATTGACTTTTCTAGTGGTGGACTCGTCGGCCCATTTTACTCATTCATAGCGGTGTGCAACCTGCTGGGAGGGTTCCTGCCTCGCCTGATTCGTCGCTTCTCCATACTTGAGCAACATGGTGGAGCTGAATCAGCCAGCGCACGCGTTATTGATGATTGCCTAATGGGTGGACAGAATGCCTTTACGGCAACTTCGGCCTGCCACAGGCCCTGCGATCTCGACATGTGGTGCTTGCTTCTACGAATCGCAGCAGAGTTCTTTGGGGATTCACTCATTGGATCCACCTCAGACTTTAAGGCCGCATACCGGCAGATTACCGCAGCTCCCGAGCAAGCCCGGTCCTTCGTTGTTGCTATGTGGGATCCGGTTAAGGGATGCGTTGCGTACGGTATTGCTGTGAGTCAGTTGTTTGGTAGCGGTTCTGCTCCTCTCAACTTCTCCAGATTCCCTGCTTGGTGCGTTTACGCATTGGGAATGGCCTTCGGATTGCTCGCCGACCACTGTGTTGACGATATCTTGTTCGTCGAACAGATGCGAACTGGTATGTCCGCCTTTTCCTCGTGGCGACGGTTTGCAGTTTGCTGTGGTTGGGACATTCCAGACAAGAAGAGTCCGCCACCGAGCCAGCGTTTCAGAACGCTTGGCGCCATAACGAATCTCACTGGTTTCCCTTCTGGTCCTATTCTGCTCGAACCAGCAGAAGATCGCGTGGCAAAGATTTTGGAGGAATTGCAGGATATCCTCCGAAATCGTAGACTGACCCCAGCCGCAGCTGGAAAGGTGTTCGGGAAGATGATGTTTGCATCATCGCAGTATTTCATGAAATACGGCAGGTGCATGCTTAGGGCATTCTCTAGACGACAGC
>JAKMCX010000230.1 GCA_022428285.1 Flavobacteriales bacterium | reverse complement strand
CTTGTCCCGGTTCTGCGAAAGCGTTGTCTGGGATGGTGCAAGAAGTGTATACCGTACCCCCCGCAAGTCCATCACCATCGATGTCAAAATAGAAGGGCAGCGACACCCCATCCTCATCAATGGCTTGGTCGCAGTCGTTGTCCACCCCGTCGCAAGGATCATCTAAACCCGGATGCACGTTGGCGTCCGCATCGTCACAGTCGCCACCTACATGGGCGAAATTTGGCCCCGTGCTGCATCCTTGAACGGCACCATCAAAGGTTCCATATCCATCCCCGTCTAAGTCGGGATAGTGCATCGCGTCTTCTGTAACGTCTACGAAAATCCGGCTCGCGTGTACCATTCCTTCTCCTGATAATCGGATGGTGACACCGGTCATGTTGGTCCAATCAAACCCAGCGAATTCAACGGGCCATATTCCAGGTCCAGGCAAGCTGTCAGTAGAGGACCATCCGATGCCATCGGGCAAATGAAGAGATACTGGACCTGCAACGCACGGGTCAATGGTCACCAAAATGCGCATTGTATCCGAAGGACACACCGACAGCAACTCTGGCCAAGCGCGGGTAAACGTCGTCCGCAGCAAAAACAAGCCTTCCGATTGATCAGAAACGGCGATCGTGCCTGAATCGAAATAAGGATAATTGCTCCATGTCCCAGAAAACCCTGGCTCTTCGGACGCTGGCTGGGTATCAAAAAATGCTTTTTCCTCCAGCAAAGGCCCACCAGAAAGAGGATCAAACGCCTGCATCCTGAAGCCATCGTTGTAATTGCTTTGAAACAAGAATTCACCCCGGGCATACATGTTGTGGTCGGTGCCTCCCGTACCCAGGCCCACCCCATCAACCAAGATGGGGTTTTCCAAGTCGCTCACGTCCCATACATAGGTCGTGGTTTGGTCTACCAAGCCACCCGTCTCATCGGTTTCATCACCCAAGAAAAAATAGCGGTGATCGGGTGAAAACCACCCCTGGTGAATGTACCCGTGCGGCTGATGTGTTGCACTCGAAATCACCTGCATGTCCTGCGGATCAGTGAGGTCCATCAATTTGAAGTCGTCCGCACAACTCACTGCTGCGATTAGACTTTGGTGGTGGGCTGAATCAGGCCCGTTGTACCGAACCACATGGGCATCGTGCACATAAGCTTCGTCCCAACTGCCTGCAATCACCGGAGCCTCTTCATCGCTGAAATCATAGGCAAGCAAGCCGCCCAGTCCATTTGCTCCGCACACATAGGCCATTGGCACATCCGGAGCAGTGGCCAGGTTGTGGGCTTTGGAAAAACCCAGCAGCATGGTGTCGGTAGAAAATGTAATGGCCGGACCGGGTGATGTATGGTCCCGCAAACGGGTCAAATCGAACACTTGGAGCCGCGAATTGATGACTTCGCTGACCACCAACATGAGGTTTCCGACCACTTTGATGTCGCGCCATAAGCTGTTGGCCAACCCCAGGGTGGACACATGTCCCACGACCCTCGGCACCGAAGGCTGAGTGATGTCAATCATCCAGGTTCCATCTCGTTTCCCAAGCAAAACATATTCACGACCATCCACAGGGTCGGTCCACCCCCAGAGGTCATTCGCCGCGGCGTCACCTGTCATCACATTGGGCACCTGAGCCAACATTTCCACCTGATGGCAGGGCCAAGTGTCGTTGACCAAGCCCGAAATGCATTTTCCCTGACCGGCCAACTGCACCGTCGGAACTGTTACCAGCCATAGGGCCATGCCCAAGGAGCGTATATGTTTAATTGCGGGCAACACAGAATTCACCTATCCTATAAAAATACGCATTCATCTATAGAATACCGCCATTTAATTGAACTATCTTGGCCTTAGCCGAATTGTATCGCCATTGCGCTTTGAACCAAAATTGGGGGCATTGGTTCCTTTCGAGTCTCCCCTTATACTCGAACCTTGGCTGACCACTCTTCCATTTTAATCACTGGCGCCTCGGGTTTGGTAGGCACTGCTTTGGTTCAAAGGCTGCAATACACCCATCCTGGCAGACCTGTTCACGTTTTGAGCCGACGGCCAAATGAGGCTGAGCGTTCCGTCGGAAGCGCTGTTCGGGCATTCGGCTGGTCACCATCCGAGGGGACCTTGGACCGTGAAGCCCTCGAAGGGGTTGACCACATAGTTCACCTTGCCGGAGAGCCTGTGGCGCAGCGTTGGTCGACCGAAACCAAGCAGCGCATCAGGGACAGCAGAACGGGCGCCTTGCACTTGCTGAAAACCGCTTGTGACAGCGCAGGCCTCAGTCCGCGCATCATTTCGGCCAGTGCTGTTGGCCTTTATGGCTCGGCCGCAGATGTCAAAACAGAGGACTCACCCGCAGGCCAAGGGTTTCTTGCCGATGTCGTTCGAGAATGGGAAAATGCCGCGGTCGGCTTTGGAAATCTTGGAGGTGGCCACGTAGCATTTCGCATTGGACTGGTCATCAGCGCCAAAGGCGGCGTACTCAAGCGACTGCTGCCCATTTACCGCATGGGGTTGGGAGCGCCACTGGCTTCGGGTTCTCAATTTCAAAGTTGGATTCACATCGATGATCTTGTGGGCCTGTTCACAACGGCCCTGGACCGTGAAGACTGGAGCGGGGCCTACAATGCCGTAGCTCCTGAGGCTGTCTCTCAGCGGGAGTTCAGCCAAACTTTGGCGGAAGTGCTCCGCAGGCCGCACTTCTTTCCCAACGTTCCGGCATCAGCTTTGCGGTTGTGGTTTGGCGATGCCGCCGAAGCCTTGCTTGCCTCGCACAATGTGCAACCGCAGCGTCTGCTTGAAGCCGGTTTCAACTTCCAATTCCCCCATTTAAAAGCGGCCCTAAAAGACGCCGTTTCGCCTTGATTTGAGCGTTTCTGGCCCAAAACGGAATTTTTTTCAGGAAAAACTCACGTTGCCTGAACTTTTTGTGACTGACATGGTTCTTCCTACAATCCCGAACGAGGGACTCATGATCAGTAAGGTGTTTATGATCACGTTTGATTTGCTGGCGGCCTGGGGGAAACCCCAGGCCTCCTCATTTTACCCCATTCAATAT
>JAKMCX010000225.1 GCA_022428285.1 Flavobacteriales bacterium | reverse complement strand
GGTAAAGTAGCTTTGGTGGTTGCCTGATTGCTTGCTCTCCATGGACCTAAGGAGCCTTTTCTGCTTGTCGCCTTGCCGCCTCATTTTGGGGCTCGCGTGCACATGGATGCTCAGCGCGGAGTCCAACGCCCAAACCATCCTCTTCCACGAGACTTTCGACAGCTCGGCTGGTTTTACTTCTGACCCTGTCAATTTCGACGCGGACGTAAGTAACAATGGCAGTCGATGGAGTTATTGGGGCATTTGGGATCCAATCGGAGCAACAGATGACTTCGGTTCTGGGCCTGTCCCCGACCCGGGGCCCTCTTTTACAAATGTTGACGGTAATGCGTTGATTGGAAGAGAGATGAACGGGGGCGGGAATGGCAATGGCAATTCGGCTGACTTCATTGCCAGCCCTGGAATTGTCGAGTGGTATGATTTGGATGTGGAGAATTGGACTGCCCTGGAGTTTTCAATTGCGTTAGCAGCATATCGTACTGGAAATCCGGAAAATAACTTTAACGAGAACGATTTCGTCAGAATCAGCTGGCGCGATGCTGGCGCCCTGAATTGGACGCAAGTTTTCGAACTCTCAGGCATACCACTTCAAAATGTTGGACCGGCGTTTGTTTCCTCTTCATTTCCGGTGACTACTAATTGGGAGAACGTCGATTTGCGTCTGGAAATGATGGTTACCCAGAATGTCGAACGCCTAGGAGTAGACGATTTTAAATTGGTGGGATGTGCTGATTTGGACACCGACAACATCTGCGATGAAGTTGATGACTGTGTCGGAACCATAGATGCTTGCGACGTATGCAACGGACCTGGCGCAATCTATGATTGTGGTTGTTCCGACATCCCAAGTGGTGATTGCGATTGCAACGGAAACCAACTCGATGCCCTCGATGTGTGTGGCGGCGACTGCCTGGCTGATGCAGATGATGACGGGATTTGTGATGATGTTGACGACTGTGTCGGATTGATCGACGCCCTCGGTGTTTGTGGCGGTGGATGCGCGGCGGATGCCGATGATGACGGCATTTGCGATGACGTTGACGACTGTGTGGGTGCCCTTGATGCGTGCGGTGTGTGCAATGGCCCCGGCGATATTTACGCTTGTGGATGCTCCGAGCCTCCAAATGGCGATTGCGATTGCGAAGGGAATCAAGCGGATGCTTTGGGGGTTTGTGGTGGTGATTGCGAGTCAGATGCGGACAACGATGGGGTATGCGACGATGTAGACCCATGCGTCGGTGCAATTGATGCCTGTGGCGTGTGTAACGGCCCTGGCGCCATCTACGAATGTGGCTGTGCACCTTTGCCAGAAGGGTACTGTGACTGCGCAAATAGCCCGATAGATGCCATTGGCGAATGCGGGGGTGATTGTGCGGCCGATGCAGATTCCGATGGGGTCTGTGATGATGAGGACGACTGTATCGGCGAATTGGATGAATGCGGCGTTTGCAATGGCCCTGGAGAGATTTATGATTGCGGCTGCTCAGAAATTCCAGACGGAGATTGCGACTGTGATGGTGTGCAGTTCGATGCACTGGGCATTTGTGGAGGGCTGTGCGAGTCAGATGCAGATGCCGATGGTGTTTGTGACGATGTTGACCCGTGTGTGGGCGAGCTCGACGCCTGCGGAGTTTGCAATGGACCCGGAGAGGTCTACGAATGCGGCTGTGCCGATATTCCAGAGGGAGCCTGTGACTGCTCAGGCACCGAAAGCGAGGAGGTCATCGTGACCATCATCCCGGATAATTACGGCTCAGAAATCACATGGGAGATACAGGATGCAGAAGACAATGTTGTGTTGAGCGGAGGTCCGTATACCAACTCTGATACAGACGCGATTGTAGTCTCTGCACCACTCTGTCCAGCATGTTACACATTCACTATTTATGACTCTTGGGGTGATGGCTTGGACCCAAATGGAGGGTATAGTGTCATTTCCGGAGGTGATACTTTGATTCAAGGGTCTGGGAATTACGGGTTTGGAGAATCAAGCGGAATCTGCATCTTGAATGACTGTGGTCTATGCGGAGAGGATTGTTTGTCATTGTCCTTGGCGCCCGGGCCTCTTTCTGGTGGAACCTATGAGACGTTCACTTTTGCTTTGTCACCTGACCTGACCCTGCAGGAGCTGGGCATCACCTTGAACGCCCAAGGCGGTAACGGAGACAACTACGCTTCAGACCTCCTGATGGCCGTGGTCGACCCGGCCGGAAACGGTGTGGAATGGGGCGGCTTTGACGTCACTTTCGGCAATGGGTACACCGAAGCTGGCGCATGGCCTGCTTCTTGGGAATCAGCGGCGGAATCGGGATCACCCTGGTCCGCTACCGTTGACCTGTCAGCTGGCAACCTCTCCGGCGCGGGCACCTGGACAGTGTATGTCGCCAATGGGTGGCTGAGCAGCGCCCAGGGCATGACTTACAATGTGGACCTCTCCATTTGTGACAGCGTTTCAGGTTGCACAGATGAGACGGCATGCAACTATGATGCTGAGGCTACAACAGACGATGGCAGTTGCATAGACCCGCATCCGGAATTGGGATGCTGCAGTTATGAGGG
>JAKMCX010000203.1 GCA_022428285.1 Flavobacteriales bacterium | reverse complement strand
GAAATAAACCGGTATTTGCCCTCGGCCTTGAGTGTTTCAGGTATGCGTTGCAACAAATCAAAGTCCAGCAGTTCGGCCTCTTCAAGCCTGACATTCAGATCTGTCTCCCAGGCCAAGTTAGATGCCTTCCCAAAGTGGTGGTTCAAGACCCCCTCCGCCCAAGCCCTTCCGCGCAAATGTGATGGCAACAAGGTGTTTTGACCAAGGCCTTCTGTGCCTTCCAAAAAGGAAGAGACATCAACATCGACAACTGCGCCCTCTAGTTCTATGGATTCGAGGTCCCACCCTCCATGGGCCGCAACCCCACCGTCAAAAGCCCGCGCCTTCAGTGCATCCAAGACCCCCTTCTGTCGTCCGGGATTGTAAGACCCGTTGGCCTCTAAAGACCTCACGGTCAATGCGCCCCACATCAACTGTTCAGCCCCTACAGACCAATGGACAACCGGCACACTGCTTGCGGAGCGGTCTCCAGCGGGTTGAACAGCAGAGGCCGCAGCCAACAGCTTTTTGACATCACACCTCGCAATCGATGCTTTTAGCTCAATCGCGTCGGCATCAGATGCACCTCCGAACTCAATACCACCTTCCACACCCCAACCCTTCACACCCATCAATGCCACTTCCCAACCCTCGGGGCCAATCGCTGCCTGGGCCTCACCGACATTGAGCGGTAGTCCGTCGGGATTTCCAGCAAGTGGCAAGACCAACCCCACATCAGATGCCGTAGCCTCTAACACTCCGCCCGTCCAAGTCCAGGCCTCATTCTGTCTCCGCTGACATGCCAAGTCAAACTGGGCGCGCACCACTCCCCCGGGTTTCAATTTCCACCCGATCGGCAGCACGGCCTCTTCACCCAACCAAGGCAACACACCTTCGGGTCGGGCGACCAACGCTCCTTCTATGGCCACATCATCAATGTCATTTTGAGAAGACCACCTACCAGAACAACGAAATTCCCCGTCTGCAGCTTGGCCCAAAACATCCTCGAGGGTCAGCGCCCAGCCTTCCTCAATAGGGTAAGCCACAGCGGTTCCTCCCTTGAGTTCGGCCGGCAGTCCCTTCCAGCGCGCACCCAAAGACTTTGGTGCCACGCGCACCGCCCACCCTCTGGACCAGTTCACGTCTTGAGGGCCACTCCAGCCGCTAGGAGCGCGGCTTGTTCCAACCAACACCTCCACATCAGCAGCACCAGATATCGATGGAAGCTCTTGAAGCTGACCTGTCAATCCAGGCGGCACCAGCGAAAGCAATGCGGCACCATCTGCGTTCTCACACAATAGGGCCAGCTGAAAACCGCCACCACTGCCCAAAACAGCGTTAAAGTCCACGGCCCCCTGCTGGTTCTTCATCTCAGCATCAGAAAGGGCCACCTGCACATCACCCGCCTCAACGATGAGGTCCATCTCAGTGCTCAGGTCAACCACATTGAGCCACCTTTCACCTGCCGCATCCAATGCGGTAGCCTGCAAAGCCAACGTACCAGCAACAACCCATTCCTGGTCGCCACCAGCCTTCAACGCCAATGCTGCAGAGGTACATTGGGTAGACCAAGTCACGGGGTCTGAAGCTCCGCTGGACCACCATTCGCCCTCCAATTGTACCCCTTTCAAAACCACAGACTCCAACGTCCAATCTATTCCTGAATCGGTGCCTTCATTGGGTTTCCAAAACTGCCAATTTTCGCGTCCGTCTCGGTACCGATGCACATGGATGTGGCCCCCTTCGGCTTTGATCTCTGCCACCTCAAGCCTGCCAAAAATCAGCGGGTACCAAGCGAAAACCACGCCCAAACTGCGCAACTCTAAAAAGTCTTCACCCCCTTTGACGGCGTCTTCAATCCGCACACTTCCCAAATCAACCTCCACGTTGGGCCAGCTGTCCCAAACCGTTACCGACACAGAACCGACCTGCACATCCGTTGCCAAGTGCGGTTGAACGGCACCCAAAAGACGCGCCTCCAGACCGCGCGCCTGGAACCAAATTACAGCCGTTAAACCCAGAAGAAGCGCGGCGCCAAGGGCCACCCTCGTGCCCCAGCGTCTGCGAGATCCTGCGCGCTTATGCTGTTCCCCAGCGTTTGGTGCTGGGGTGTTCTGATGTTCGCTTATTGAACCCAATCAAGATGTGCTTTCAACCCGATGAAATTAGGCGCCTGCTGTACGGTCCACAGGCCTACGTTGAACCAACGTGAACAGCAGCGGTTTGATTATGACCAAGGCAACCCAATTTGTTGCCATAAATCCAACACCATGGACAAACGCACCTTTCTCAAAGTTGGAAGCCTCGCCGGCGCTGGCGCAATCGCAACCCCCTTGGTATCCACGCTCCTCGGTTGTGGAAGTGCACCCGGTCACGTTGAGGCCGCCCCTGAGGCCAATCCTTTGGGATTCACCCTCCCCGATTTGGGCTTTTCATATGACGCACTCGTTCCTGCCGTCGATGAGGAGACAATGCGCATTCACCATGGAAAACACCATGCGGGCTATGTCAAGAAGCTCAATGCTGCCCTCACGGAACACCCGCTCTCTGGTCAATCTCTCGAGGCGGTGCTCGCCTCGTTGACACCAGCAGACACCGCCCTTCGCAACAACGGCGGCGGTCACTTCAACCACGCGATGTTCTGGAAGGTGCTCACCCCTGCTCAAGACCCCGCTGCCCAAGCCCCAACCGGGACACTGGCCGAGCGCATACAAGCCTCCTTTGGGGGTCAAGAAGCCCTGATTGAGGACCTTTCCAAAGCTGCGAAAACCAGGTTTGGCTCGGGGTGGGCCTGGCTCATCCAAGACGTCAATCAACCCGATCGACTTTTTGTCGCCTCCACCCCCAATCAAGACAACCCCTTGATGACCGGTGTCGTAGACAGCAACATTCAGGGCAGGCCTATTTTGGGAATCGACGTTTGGGAACACGCCTATTATTTGAATTACCAGAACAACCGCACCGGTTACGTCGCGGCCATTCTCAACCGCATCAATTGGTCCGAGGTGGCTGGGCTTATGGCCTAACCTCCCCTCCTTTCGGCAACAGACACGCGCCTTCTTCGTCAGAGTACAAACGCTCCTGAAGCAGCTGCTTAAACTCTTGAGCAGAGGGGCTCAACAGGCTGTACCCGTAACCAAGTTTGCCTTCGGTAGAAAGGGTTTCTGGGGCCACTTCCAACAAAGCCGAAATGCGTTGAACAAATTCGCTGTCATCATCGAATTGACACAAGTACATGCTGTCCTTGGTTTTGCGAATGGGCACCACCTCCCAGTGACCGGTTTCCGCGACCCGTTTGTTCATCATGATGTGGCCCGCCATGCGGCGAAGAAGAAAGTCCTCGCCATTGACCAAGACATCATCCCCCATCCACAAAGTGTCCTTTCCAATCACCGTCTTGTCACCGTCATCTAAGATCACTCCCCGCATCGCTTTGGGAATGTTCGGGAGGTTCATGCGACCCGGGGGCATCGGTTCCGAGAATTGAACCGTCGGATTACAAGAAGTCAGCGCCATCACAGCCGCCAGAAGAATCAAAAGGGAATGTCGCATGCCGTTTTTCAAATCCATGAAAGGCCGATGGCAAGAACACCAACAACTCCGCAGTAAACGGCGAAGCCAATGAAACCATTGCGCTTCACCAAATTAATCATGGTTTGACACGCCCAAAGGCCACTCAGGAAGGCGGCCAAGGCTGCAACCACCAGCGATGTAGCCGAAACCGAAGACATCAAAGCAGGCTCGCGAATCAAGTCCACCACCTCCAGTGCTGTCGCCCCAAGGATCGGAGGTAAGACCATCAAAAAACTGAACCGTGCCGCCTCACTTCGGTCAATGCCCAACAGGAGTGCTGCAGAAATCGTCGCTCCGCTTCGGCTGATTCCAGGCAAGACCGCAACCGCTTGTGCGCAGCCAATCAACAGCACCGACAACCACCCCAACCGTCCACCGCGGTGGCCACTTCGGTGGGCCCAATACAGCAGCCCACTGGTAAACAACAAAGCAGCGCCTACGGCTTCGATGTGGCCATCCAAACGCGCCTCCAAGTCATCCATAAACCAGACATAGACCACCGCCAGCGGCAACATAGAAACGAGGACATAGGCGGCAAAAGTGCGCGCCTCTTCACCCTCTACAGAGACCCGCGGCAAGCCCACAAGCAACCCTACAATGTCCTTTCTGAAAACCGCAATCGTACTCAGCGCGGTTGCCCCATGCACCACCACACTAAAGGCGAGACCAGCATCCTCAATACCAAGCAGGGCTTTGCCCAGTTCCAAGTGCCCCGAACTGCTTACCGGCAAAAACTCGGTCAATCCTTGGACCACACCCAACAGGATGGCCTCCCAAATTTCCATTAAGCCTCTCCTTTCTCAGCGGGGAAACGCTTGAGAATGCTGTAGAAGATGATCCCGTATCCAGCCATCACAGTCAGCGGCGCCACAGTAATCCGGCGGGCGCTAAAGATGGCCTCAGAGAATTCATTCGGGTCTTCGACCCCACCTCCACTCATGAGCAAGTAACCCACAACCAAGAGTGCGATGCCCATCAAGAAGAACAAATAATTGCGGCGCTCAAAAGGAAACGCATTGCGTCCTTCATGAAGGTTGGTCGACGTGCTCATGTGTGCGAAAATAAGTCCTCTTTCTAGGCCGTCCGACAGCCAGGTCCTCAACCTACATGAGTTTGTCGAGTCGGGCTCCGAAATACCGGCTGACAGCCCAACGTGCGCTCAACCCCGTGAGCACCAGTCCCACAGCCATCTGGCTGACCAAGATGATGCCCAACTCCTTTGCGCCCCAGGTGGCCATAGCGTCGGGAAGAAAAGAACGGGCTCCCACCAACGCCGCCACAAGGCCGGCATATGCCAACAAGGCGCCTACCGCCCCATAACCCATGGCCTCAGTGATAAACGGCCTGCGGATGCGGTGAGGCGGGGCACCGACCAGTTCCATGCTCCGGATCAAAAATCGGCGACCAAACACACTCAACCTGACCACGTTCATGATTTGCGCCACCACAATGGCCATCAATACCGCGACCAGAAAAAGTCCTGGGTAGGTCCAGTCTTGAAAGCCCCGGTCCAATTGCGCCAGCAAGGCCCTTGGGTATTCTACCCGCGCCACGCCATCCAAACCCTGCCATTGAGCTTCCTTTTCGATCAGTCCAGCCAGGCCCAATTCCCCCATCCATTGGGGGGACAAGGCCAGCTCCAACACCGCCGGTAAAGGAGAAGCGCCCAAGAAATCCATAAAAGGCTCGCCCAACTCTGATTCAAGCTCGCGGGCGGCTGAATCGGGGTCCACATAGACCACTTGGGTCACGGCATCGTCGGCCTGAACCTGTTCAATCCACTGTTCGACGGACCGGCCATCAGAAGGCGGTTCAACCAAGACCAATTCAACCCGCATGGAAGACATCCAATCCGCCTTGAGGTCTTGAACCAACAGTGCACCGGCCACCAAAGCCCCCCACAACGCCAATGTCAGCGCCACCCCTATAGAGGTAGAAAGCGCCGAGAAATCATGGGCTTTGCTGCGCCTTGGTTTTCGCGTATTTGTCACTGTATCAGGGTATCCGGTTCGAATATAACCTTGGGGCTCTTACTCCGCTTCACGGGCCATAACCTGCACTGTGAAGTGAAGGTCAATGCCAGCCAAGGGGTGGTTGAAGTCCACTTCTACCTCTTCTTCACCTACGTGAATCACCACGCCATGCACTTCTTCACCTTCATCGTCCCGCATCACGACCACCTCGCCTTCTGCCATGACGCTTTCATCAAAGCCATCATCGTCCACGAACTGCGCTTTGGGCAACACCGCAAAAGCACCTTCCATTTCGGGACCGTAGGCCTTGTCGAAGGGCACCAATAAATCGAATCGGTCCCCTATTTCTGCAGCCGCTACCGCGGCTTCCAACTCATCAAGTACCTCTTCTGATCCCCCGTTAAAAGCAAAGGGCTCTTCTGGAACTGTGGCTTCGATGATCTCGCCTTCGGGGCCATCTGCCCGCAGTGTGTAGTGAATGATGTGCTTCATGCAGGTCTTATTGTTTGACAGGTGCAAAGGAACGTACCGTGGCTTCCAGCTCCCTCAAATACTCCCGTTTCCCGAAATAAGGGGCGTAGACATAGCCGTCTACCGTCACCAATTGGCCGCGTTCTCCATCCACCCAAGCGATGGAGGTCCAAGGCCCTCCCATGAAGTCGCCCTCCATGCGCCACAGCCCCCTCATTGTTGCCGCAAATCCTCCGCGAAAGGACACCTCCTCATACAATGGCGGCAACCGGTATTCGGTCGTCATATAGCTGTCTTTGTTGGGGGTGGAAACCCGCGCTTTGAACAACGAGTCCCGTCGGGCCAGCATCCCCTCCATAGAGAAGTCCTCGGGCCCACGGTACGGTGAGCGGTGCACCACAATGCCCATCTGGACATCGTGGTTTCGGCCACCCTTCATGCGGGTCAGCGACTGCTCAATCCAACAAAAACCACCGGAACTCGACACCATCCGAGCGGAACGAGGCAATACAGCACTCAAGCCGTGATCGCTCTTTAATTCGGCCTCCAAAGCACTGTTTCGGTCCAAGGCGACCAAGTCGCCATAGCGCTTGGCCTCTTCTGCCTCAAGCATGTCGGCCAGCATCAAGCCACCCTCTACGCTGTTCAATGCCTCAATGGCACCCGCCACGTTTTTGGCTTTGATTTCGGAGTAAATCTGACCTTTCGCGTAACGGTTTCGGTATACCGTCAACTTCGGGTCTTGGGTGTCGATGCGGTCTTCAATGTCAAAGATGACCAGGTTGCGGTGGGGCTTCCAAAAGCGATCAAACTCTTCGGGGTCCAACCTCAGCACATCGAACCTGGGCTCGAATTGCGGCAAAACGCGAACAGGGTTGGCAAACAAACTGTCCACCACGCTTCCAATGCCCCTTTCCCACATGGGTTTTGACACCACCATGACCACTTCTCCGCTCGGTCCCAGCTTTCCTGGCAAGAGTGCATAACGCTCGGCTTTGGTCTGCGGCACTTCCGATCCGCCACAGCCCACGACTAAAACAGCCAGCGACACCGCACAACATACCGTTGCAAAGCCTGGCCAGCCGGTCGTCTCCTTTGATCTAACGCGGATCTGCATGGATGTATAGTTTTTGGCCCACCCGAATCATGTCTCCTCTCAACCCATTCCAAGACCGCAGTTCTCGAATGCTCACACCGTGCTTCTCTGCAATGGTGCCCAACACGTCACCTGACCGGACGCGGTAAACCGTGACCTCAGGCTCAAAACTCACTTCCGGTGTCTTATCGAATTCCCATTCCAACGCCTCGGGCAATGCGGCCAAAAATGGCCCAACTGCATCAACGGAAAGCACCAAGGGCCATCCGCCATCCACCCCACCGGGAATGAGTTCTTTTCTGTACTGAGGATTGAGTTGTGCCACCTCAGAAACAGGCCGGCCCATCGCTCGCGCGGCTTGGTCAAACCGAACGTTCCGCTTCAACATGACGGTATCCAAACTGAACCCGGGAACCAAAGGCTTGCTCGGAACAAGACCCGCGTCCACGGGGTGCTCAAAGAGGTAAACCAATGCAATCAATGACGGCACGTACTTGGCCGTTTCACGGGGCAAGAACCTGCGCACCTTCCAAAAGTCACGCGATCCAGAACGGCGAATGGCCTTGTTGACATTGCCTGGCCCGGCATTGTACGCCGCCAGCGCCAAGTGCCAATCACCGTCGTAGATGTCGGACAACCGCTTCAGAAAGCGACAAGCCGCCTCTGTTGCAGCCAAAGGGTCACGCCGCTCATCCACCCAACTGTTGATGGCGAGTTTTTGACTGCGGCCAGTGGCGTACATAAACTGCCAAAGGCCTGTAGCACCAGCCCCACTGCGTGCCAAAGGGTTGAGTCCACTTTCTAATACAGGCAGGTATTTGAGTTCAAGCGGCAAATTGTGCCGGTCCAAAGCCTCTTCAAACAAAGGGAAATATTGCACAGAACGCCCCATCATTTTGCCCAAAAACCGAGGCCTGTTGCGCATCATGAACACGATGCGGTCCAACACCGCTCCATTTGGACTCAAGTCCAACGGCGTTCTTCCATTGAGGTCATTCAGCGCCTGAACAACCGCAGCAGTGTCCAGGGCCCGCGACAGGGATTTACTCGACGTACCGGCGTACCAAATGGCACTGTCCGTGCTCAAACAATGCGCCTCCGCGCACCATGCGAGCCACAATGAATCGGCCCGAGCTGCCAACTCAAGAGGGCCCTCAAGGCCCGTGCTGTCCACTTCGGAAACCAAAGAGTCCTGCAATACCGGCAAGGATGCCGCCCCGCAAAGGGGCAAGGCAGCCAACAAGCACAAAGGCAGCTTCGCCCAGGTCAAAAGGGTTGTTCTACCCTTTGACGTCGTCATCCTGCCCCTTGCCGTCTTCCTGTGTCGCGTCCTTGAATTCCTTCACGCCACGGCCCAAACCGCGCATAAGCTCAGGAATCTTGCGGCCTCCGAAAAGCAACAATATCACGAGGACAATCAGAATGACTTGTGTAGGTCCAATGGCTCCCATCCTGTGGATTTTGGTGCCAAGTTCGGCGAAAAGACGTCATCTCGAAACAAGGAAAATGCCAAGGTTCGGCAAACGCCTGTCTCAGCGCACAAAATCACCGCTCATTGGCGGCAAGCGACGTTGTCGATCAACCGCACCCCTCCCCACCGCGCTGCAACAAAAACACGCATTTTCCCGGACACCCATTCAGACTCCAAAGAGTCGCCTTGCGCCACACTGAAATACTCCACATCAAAGCCCAAGGACTCCAAAGCGGCTGTGGCCTCAGCACATTTCAATGGGGGATCAGGGCTTTCGGCGACACGCTTCAACGCGCTGTACAGCGCTGAAGCACCTCTGCGGTCTGAGCCCGATAGCCTGCGGTTGCGCGAACTCATCGCCAACCCGTCCGGCTCTCTTTTGGTGGAAACAGGGACCACCTCTACCCCTTCAAATTCTAACTGCACCAGCCTTTTGATCACGGCCAACTGCTGCCAATCTTTCTCTCCAAAAAACGCCCAGCGTGGCTTGACTTGCGCCATCAAATTCCTCACCACAGCCACAACGCCATCAAAATGTCCGGGACGCTTTCCCCCCTCCAATGACGAGGTCAAAGCCCCGTAATCCACCCGTTCGGTGCTGACGGGCACGCCTTCTGGATACATTTCCGACACCGAAGGGAAAACGACAGCATCCGCTCCCGCCTCCTCAGCCAACTTCAAGTCATTCTCGGGGGTGGCGGGATAGGCATCAAAGTCAGATGCCTCATCAAACTGTGTGGGATTAATGAAAATGCTCACCACAACGTGGGCAGGCCTTTCTCCCAAACCATCCGCCATTTTTCTTGCTGCGCGAATCAAGTCGCCATGACCAGCGTGCAACGCCCCCATGGTGGGCACAAACAGCACCTCTGGAGCCATTGTAAAACCGCCATTCATATGCGATCTCCAAGGCACAAAGCCCGAGAAATTCAATACGGTTTTAGTCTCTGACACACCCCATCACTTTCAGACAACAATGAAATCCATTTTTCCCAAATCCCGTTTCAACGCAAAAACGCAACTCCGATTCACCGGGCCGAAAAGGCGTTAAGTAGTGTCAACATATACGAAATGGCGGGGCTGAAAGTAGCGTCAATCCTTGAAATTCCGCCCAATTCGGCCTATATTTGATGCAAGCCTGTTATCACTCCCGGAACCCAAAGATTCATGAGCAAGACCCGCATTCTATACGTCAGTCAAGCAATTCAGCCTTTTCTTCCGGAAAGCCCGATCAGCAAAGCCAGCAGAGTCATCCCCCAAAGCATTCATGAAAGAGGCCGAGAGATTCGGGTTTTCATGCCCCGCTTTGGAGTAATCAATGAGCGCCGACACCAGCTTCACGAGGTCATCCGCTTGAGCGGAATGAACTTGAACGTAAACGATACGGATCACCCCCTCATCATCAAGGTTGCCTCCATTCCCACCGCGCGAATGCAGGTCTACTTCATCGACAACGAGCACTACTTCAAGAAGAAAGTGACTTGGTTTGACGCCAAAGACAAGTTGGTTCCTGACAACGACGAACGTGCCATCTTCTTTGCACGCGGTGTCTTGGAGACCGTTCGCAAGTTGAGCTGGGCTCCAGACATCATCCACTGCCACGGTTGGATGACGTCACTTGTACCCCTCTATGCGAAGCAAATGTTCCAGGGCGATGCCCATTTCGAGAACACCAAGATCGTCTCCAGCATTTATGACGAGGGCTTCAAGGGAACCTTGAATGGCAGCTTGCACGAAAAGATTGCATACGACGGCATTTCCGCCGACTTGGTCACCGATATCAAGTTGCCCACGTTCGACGCAATGAACAAGATTGCGATGGAACATTCAGACGCAGTAGTCTGTGGTTCTGAAGAACTTACGGAGGAGACAAAAACAACTTTCGACGGACTCAAGCAGCCCACCATGCGCTACATGGAGCCTGAGCTGAGTTCTGCCGAAATGACCACTTTCTACGACAGCATTCTGGAGGGAAAGGAGGAGGCCGTTGAGGGATAAGAATAGATACGTTTCGCGTATCATACCTGAGGACCAACCCACACGGGGAGGAAGGTCCTTAACGGCCATCGCACACCTTTTTTTCTGAACGAACTTGGTCGCCTGAAACCACAACTCCGCATGCGGAATACAGGAAAGTGCTTCATTCTATGCCTGTCGGCCCTCACCCTCACAGTGGGGGGGTGCCGCAAACCTGACAGCAACATCGGATTGGCGTTGCAGCCAGAAGAAGAGCTTTTGGCGCTGAATACAGACACGTTGGCGTTTTCACTCAGCATGGTAACGCCCGACTCCTTGCGCACGGACGAACGCAGCAGGCTGTTGCTCGGCAGTACCATAGATCCCATCAGCGGATACAGTGAAGCTTGGTTTTCGGCTGAACTCCGGCTTTCCGAAACCTCCATTGAGTTTGGAGAAAACCCCATTTGCGACAGCGTTGTCTTCACGCTCAAGCACAATGGACCGTCGTATGGACTCAACTTTGACCAACAGCTTCGGGTAGACCTGCTGGCTGACACCATGAGCTTCGACAGCACATACTACGGACAATCGAGGTTGGCGGTCATAGACGACAACAAGGTGGACCCTACCCGTCAGCCCGTGCAAATGCACCCAAGCGCACCACTTTACAACGGCAACGACACCCTGAGCGCCCAAGTGCGCATCATGCTCAAGCCCTCTTTTGGACAAGAGATTTTAGACGCCGATACCCTGGTCTTCTCGAACAATGACGAGTGGCGAAAGTGGTTCAAGGGGGTTTCGGTTCGATCGGAGTCAGGCGGCGGTGGCATCGTAAGTCTTGAACCCAACGTTGGGGTCACCTACATGCGCATTCACTATCACAACGATACCGATACCACGAGTTACGATTTGGTGATGAACGGGAATGCCGCCCGGGCCACCCACTTTAGGCACGTATGGCCAGCCCCATACAGTGCACTCAATGACAGTATGCCCGCAGAGGGAACAGATCAAGTCGTTTACCTCGGTGCTGGTGGTTCTTACTTGCGCTTGGACTTGTTGGGCATAGATTCTCTGGACTTGCCTGAGGGAGCGGTCATCAACCGAGCAGAAATCACCCTGCCTGTTGACCCAAGCGCCTCTAAACTCAGCAAACCCAACTTCCTCACTGCATTTCTCCGCCGAGAGGCTGGGGGCATAGAATTGACCCCTGAAGCCACATCTCCAGGGGTCGCCTATGACGGTGGTTTTAACCCAGAAACCAACGCCTATACCATCAATATGCCGGTGTATACCCAACGGCGATTGAATGGCGAAGAGGTCCGTCCATACGTCTACCTCTACTCTGAGCTTTCTTCTGTCGCTTTGGAGCAGGTCGTTTTCAATGGCCCCCTTTCTGAAACGCCTGCCCAATTTGTAGTTACGTGGTCTCAATGACCCAATAAGCGCACCTGCAGCTCTAACTTTGCAGGCATGTGCGGCATCGTAGGATATTTAGGAGAACAGGAAGCTTTTCCCCTGCTCATCAAAGGCTTGAAGCGTTTGGAGTACCGGGGATATGACAGTGCTGGTATTGCCATACTCTCCCGAGAGGATGGACTAAAACACCACCGCCGCAAAGGAAAGGTCGATGACCTTTTGGATCATATGGAAGGCGCAGTCCCCACAGGGAACATGGGCATTGGCCACACACGGTGGGCCACACACGGCCCTCCGAACGATGTCAACGCCCACCCTCACCTGAGTGGAAATGGACGCCTTGCACTCATACACAACGGCATCATCGAGAACTACAACGCCCTGAAGGAGACCCTCACAGACCGCGGGCACACCTTCTACAGCGACACCGACACCGAGGTGCTGGTGCATTTGATCGAGGAAATCTTGCTGAAGTCAGAAGGACTCGACCTTTTTGAAGCCACACGAATCGCCCTCAACGAAGTCGTGGGTGCCTATGCCATCGCTGTGGTTGACACCACGTGTCCAGATGAAATGGTGTTAGCGCGCAAGTCCAGCCCCCTCGTCATCGGCATTGGTGACGGAGAATATCACATCGCCTCTGACGCAACCCCCATCATTGAGTTCACCAAAAACGTGGTCTACTTGGAAGATGAGGAAGTCGCCCGCATTTCTCTGTCTGATGGGTTGAAAATCCGAACCACGAAAAACC
>JAKMCX010000193.1 GCA_022428285.1 Flavobacteriales bacterium | reverse complement strand
CCATGGAGGAGGGCCCAAGTCGGAAATTGATGGCCAGCATCGATCGATGGGTCGGGGCGATGGTCGGTGATGACGGTATAGACATGCCACTTTCAACCAACGGGTCATCCATTGAAGCCACCGTATTTGCCCGCCAAGACGGTTTGGTGGTGGGGTGTGCGGTGGTGGACTATCTGCTCCAAATTTGGGCCCCTTCAGTCAAAGTTTCTTGGTTTGCAGGCGACGGTAAGCGCGTATCGGCCGGTGATGAAATTGCGGTCTTTTCCGGTGCTCGGGACGATGTTCTTTCCATTGAACGCATAGCGTTGAACGCCTTAGGTCAACTCTCGGGAATCGCCACCGAGACCAAGCGATGGTCGGCCATCGCACCCAAACAAATCGCTTGCACCCGAAAAACGGTTTGGGGTCTGCTGGATAAGTGGGCGGTCCACATGGGTGGGGGATTGACCCACAGACTCGCAAAAGACGATGCGGTCATGATCAAAGAAAACGACCTTGCCAGCATGCATGATGAACTTGAGAACCATCTTGAACGCTTGGTAACCTATCTGCAAAACGTGGATATGGCCACCGTTGGCGCCTTCCTTGAAGTGGAGACGAGAACGGACAAGGAGGCGATGATGGCGGCCATGGTGTGGTCGCAACGACGGGTGAGCGAAGGGCTTGATCGCCTCGTCATCATGCTCGACAATTTTACGCCCGAAGCGTGCAAAACCATCAGCGAGCAGATGGAAGATCAAGGCGTGCGTGAACATGTTGTCTTGGAAGCCAGCGGTGGCATCGTCTTCAACGACCTCAAATCATGGCACGAATGCGGCCTGGACGTGGTGTCCACGAGCGTGATCAATCGGGGCGTTTCTCCCCTCGATCTCAGCATGCTCGTCAAAGGCTTGTGAGGCGATAGCATGGACGAAATTGCGGCGGACCCAAGTCATCCTCGTTATGCTTCTCTTTTGATGCGGTATCGGCTCGAGGCAGCTGCCGAACGAGGTATGTTGGCCGGCAGTGCGATGATCGCTCATGGCCGGGGCGAGGCGTTTGACTACTTGCTTGGTGAACGAACGACCGCCAGCGCAACGGTCGCCTGTCGTCAAGCTCTTGCCGTTCTCCAAGCCGCCAAACGCCCGGTGCTCAGCGTGAATGGAAACGTCGCCGCCCTGGCCTGCGACGATATGCTTCGTTTGGCTGACCTCTTCAAATGCCCGCTGGAAGTGAACATCTTTTACCGCACACCCGAGCGAATGGAGGCCATTTTATCCTACATCAACGAACGAAAAAAGGTGCTCGGATTGGATGTCTCCGTTCTCGGTGATGCCCCCAATGCCACCATTCCCGGCCTCAAAGGACCGAGAGCTGCATGTCATCGCGAAGGTATATTGGAAAGCGACGCTATTCTCGTTCCGCTGGAGGATGGCGACCGTTGTCAGGCCTTGGTGGCAATGGGGAAGGACGTGGTGGTCATCGACCTCAACCCACTTTCTCGTTCGGCCAAACAAGCCACCATCACGATTGTGGATGAACTCTCTCGAGCCTTGAACACCATGCTTGACTTGGCAGCCACCGAGGGGCGATTGACGATTGACGAGGCGTACGATCATCACGCCATTTTGGAAGAAGGATTAACTGAAATCCTCTCAGGATTGAACAATGCCTGAGCAGTGGGTAGCGAGGCGGTAAGCCCACTGCGAGCCCATTGATTCAGTCATTTTGAGCGTGAGGGGGTTATGTACACACCCTCTTCACTCAGAAGACGACGTTTTGTTTCCACTCCTCCTACACCGCTATAACCGCCCAAACTTCCATCGCTCCGAACCACTCTGTGACATGGAACGATGGGCGGGTATGGGTTCTGGCCGCAAGCATTTGCTACCGCACGGGCAGAATTTGGATGCCCGATTTGAACCGCAATTTCGGTGTAGGTTCGGACCTCGCCCCGAGGAATTTCTTTCAATGCATTCCAGACTTTGACTTGGAACTCGGTCCCCTCAAACGGTGGGTGCTCGGCCATATGTGTTCGAGATGCTTAGGCAATATCATATTGCCCATAATCGCAAGGGGGGCCTTTGCGCTCAAAATGAGCGCGTGGGTAGGCAGTGTACTGGGAGACTGTACACCCATTGTACTCTTACATAATGTCTTGAGGGAGTTCCAAGAACCCTTGCGATTTCATGGAAATGATATGTCGCTCCTCTTAATTTTCCTCATCTAGAAGAGAGTCTGCGATGACTCGGATGTCGGTGTTC
>JAKMCX010000073.1 GCA_022428285.1 Flavobacteriales bacterium | reverse complement strand
GTGTTGATTGAGGTCTTGGATTTGTCTGGGAAAGTGGTGTCCATGGCTGTTTTCGAAGGGGCGCCAAACCGGTTGTTCATTTGTCGGTACAGCGATGGCACTTCCCGTCAGGAGATGGGAGGCCGCCGCGAGTAAATGGGGAGGGACCTCCATACAAATGGGCCAAATGGACTTGTCTGAACTGAAGATTGTGGCTTTTGAGCCGCGCTATGCCCGGTCATTCTATGAACTGAACAAGGCCTGGTTGGAGGCGCATTTCTTGATTGAGCCCTACGATTTGAAGGTGCTACAGAACCCCAAAGAGCGGGTGATTGATCCGGGAGGTGCCATCTTTTTTGGCCTTGTGGGTGAGGAAGTGGTGGCCACGTTTGCGCTCACGCCATCGGAGCCCGGTTCCATGGAGCTCAACAAGATGGCGGTTCGGGAGGACTGTCGGTCCAATGGCATTGGCCACCGCCTGATGTCGTTTGCCTTGGCACATTGTGAGGCACTCGAGCTGGACGTGTTAGAGCTGTATTCCCACACCAAACTGCACAGTGCGCTGCACCTCTATCGCAAGTTTGGTTTTGAGGAAGTGCCCTTGCCGGATGATTGTGTTTACGACCGGGCCAACATCCGCATGTGCCTCGCCCTGCGCTGAGGCGGCGGTGACGGCGGTTTCAATGCACTTCCAAAATCCAGGCAGTGGTGCCCGGAACCGTGAGTTGACCTTGAACGACCTCGGGGGCGGTGTTGCCGATGACCTCCTTCAATGCGCGGCGCCCTTTCAAGACCTCATCAAAGCGGCCCAGGTCGAGCACCGTCTCGCTTTCAGACTTGTTCAAAACGACCATGATGGTCGTGCTTTCGTCCTGCCGGAAATAGACATAGGCCGCTCCTTCAGGTGCGAAGTGAACCAGGCGGCCGTTGTGCACGGCGCTTGCGTTCTGGCGCCAGTTGAGGAGCCGTCGGGTGAAGTCTTGGAAATCAGCAGATTCCTGGGGCAGTCCTGCCCCCGAAAAGGCGTTGGTTGTGTCTTCTGACCACCCGCCGGGAAAGTCGCTCCGGATATTGCCGTGGCTGTCGTCACCGGCATTGGACATCAGGATTTCTGTACCGTAGTAGAACTGCGGTATGCCGCGCGTAGTGGCAAAGAAGACCATGGCCAAACGTGTCTTGCGCGCATCGTCTCCAAGTTGGGTGTGGACCCGGCTCATGTCGTGGTTGTCCGGGAAGATGATGTGGTTGAAGGGGTCGGGGTAGAGAAAGTCGTTGCCGAGCATTTCATAAAGCGGGACCCAATCGGATTGCCAGGTTTCTTCTGCATTGAGGCATTGCATAAAGGCATGGTGCAGGGGAAAGTCCAGCAACCCCGGAAGGCAGGAGGTATAGCCATCGCGGTTGTTTTGTCCCTCCTGCCAATAGGCGAGGACCGCAGGATTGAGGCTCCATTCTTCGCCACAGATGTTGAGGTGGGGGTAGGCTGCCCGCAATTCGCAGGTCCATCGCGTCATAAAGTCGGCGTCAGAATAAGGGTACGTGTCCATGCGGATGCCGCTGAGCCCGAGGTATTCCGTCCACCAAATGGTGTTCTGTATGAGGTAATCTGCCAGCAGAGGCTGGCGCTGGTTTAGATCGGGCATTTCCTTGACGAACCAGCCGTCGGAGAACCTTTTTAGGTCAGCAGCGGTGGCGTAAGGATCGCGCAATGTGGTGCGGCGGTGGGTGGTCGGAGAAAAATTCCCGCTGTTGTTGATCCAGTCCTGGGTAGGGAGGTCGCTCATCCAAGGGTGCTCTGAACCGCAGTGGTTCATGATCATGTCCATGATGAGTTTGAGGCCGTTCTGTTGCGCTGCGTCGGCCAACTGCTGGTATTCTGCGTTGGTGCCGAAACGCGGGTCTACGCTGTAATAGTTGGTCGTGGCGTATCCATGGTAGGACCATTGGGGCTGGTTGTTTTCCAAAAGTGGGTTGAGCCAAACCGCTGTAAACCCCATTTCTGAGAGGTAATCGAGGTGGTTCCGTATGCCTGCCAAATCCCCACCGTGCCTTCCATGGTCATCGCTCCGGTTGGGTGCTTCCGTCAACCCTGAAACGGCGTCATTGTCTGGATTCCCATTGGCAAAGCGGTCGGGGGTGATCAAGCAAATGGCGTCCGAACCGCTGTAGCCTTTGGCATTGCGCGGCGATCTGGCGCGCAATTCGAAGCGGGTGGTCTCGGCGGTCTGTTGCGGGCGATCGGGGTGGAGCCATTTAAGTTCCAGCGTTCCTGGAGCAGCCGATTCGGTCACATCTAAATACACGAACGCGTAGTGCGGGCTGTCTCCGTGTTCAACCCTATCGATGGTGACACCGGGATGGTCCAGCTGAATGTCGAAAGCCTTCAAATTCTCGCCGTGTATCATCAACTGTAGCCCCTCCACAGGCATGCCCGTCCACCAGAATGGGGGGTCGGTATTGTCCACAAATGACTGTCCCCATGCGCCAGGCATGCAGAGCATTGAGGCTGCCCACGTGGCGAAAAAAAAGCTGAACCGCATCAAACAAAGAAACGGTTCAGCTGAGGTAAGAACGCAGGGTGAATTCCGCTGCTTTAGTGTCTTGATCCAGAAGCCTTCAACGGCACCGTCCTTGCATTCAGTGGAATGGCGGTGTTGAGCCTGTCATTGGGGTGAAGGTCGCTGTTGGCTTTGGCCCTGGCCTTCCAGAATTTTTTGCGGGAGCGCTGGTGCTGCAGCTCTTTGCGCAGGTGATCGAGCTCCGATTGTACTTCATGTCTCCCTTGTGAGAGGCAGTATGCGATCGAGCCTGCTGTCGTGACAGCGATGATGGCGATCCAGATCCAGTCAAAAAGAGAAATCATCATAGGCTTTGATTAACGTTCCCTTAATATAGGGTTAACATTGGAAACATCCTAATTGAGGCGCTGCAAGGGCTGCCGTTGGACGCCATGTTGGTGCACGACAATACAAGCCCATGGCCACCCATGGGAGTTGCTGAGAGCGGTAATTCTAGGTTTATCCTGAAATGTGGTACCCGCCGTCGATGTGGCGGATTTCACCGGTGATCCGCAAGCCCGGCTGCATCAGATGGACAATTTCCAAAGCGAGGTCCCGGGGCTGGGCATTGCCCAAGGGGCTCATTTCTGCTGCCTTGGCGACGTCTTGCGGATCGAGTGTTGCGTTGCCGGCTTTGCTGCCGAGGTATGGTGAAAAGCGCAGTGCATTGACCCGAATGCCTCGGCTTCTGCCCAATTCATCTGCCAGCTCGATGGTGATGCGCTCCAATGCGGCCTTGGCCACACTCATGTTGCGGTAGGGGTGGAAGGTGACTTTTTCTGCGGCGATGTAGCTCAGCGAGCAAATCGAAGCGTCCGATTGCAAGACATCGGCATGCAGCAGGTGGTGTGTGATCCGAACCAGCGAAAACGCCGAGACGCCGAGGGTGTCGCAAAATTCCTCCTCGGTGACCTCCAACAAGGGTTTGACCTTCTTGTTGCGGATGGTGCGGTCCATGGCAATGGAATGCAGAAACCCATTGAGTTTGAGTCCCTGTGCATCCAATGCTGAAGCGAGGTCTTTGATGCTGTTTTCTTGGGTGGCGTCGAGGATGAAGACGGGGGTGTCCGCCCCCAATTCCTGGGCAATCGTATCGCGAAATGCCTGCTCGTTGGCGCTCAAATAAGCGCGGGCCTTGTCGGATAAAGCAGTGTGGTGAGGGGTTACCCCCAATCCTGCACAGACGACCTCTCCGCCCTTTTCTACAATGGCTTTTGCCGCATGAAGTGCGAGGGAACCGGCGTCGGAGATGCCTGTGATTAAGAAGCGCTTGTTTTCGAGCATGCTTAGCATTTGTATACGGCGGCGCCCCATGTCCATCCTGCTCCTACAGCCGCGAACAGGATGTGATCACCAGGGTTGAAAGATTCTGATCGCCAGGTTTCATCCAACACGATGGGGATGGTGCCCCCTGAAGTGTTGGCATAACGGTCCATGTTGGTCCGCACTTTTTCCCAAGGGAGGTTGACCCGCTTGGCAATTTCTTGTAGGATTCGGATGCTGGGCTGGTGGGGCAGCATACACTGAATGTCTGCTATGGTCAGTCCGCACTTTTGGAGAACGGATTCGATGGTCGGTGGGACCATGCTGGTGGCTGTGTCAAAGACGGCTTTGCCGTCCATCTGGAAGCAATGCAGGCCCTGGGCCAAGGTTTCGGGTGTGGTGGGGGTTTCACATCCTCCGGCGGGGACCGTAAATCCTTCTTTGCCGCCACCATCGCTGTGCAATTCGAACTGCAGGAACCCTCGATTTTCTTCTGTGGCCGTCAGTACGATGGCACCGGCACCGTCCCCAAAAAACACGGAGTCTCGGCGCTCCCAATCGGTGATGTTTGAAAAGGTGTCCGCTCCGATGACCATGACGTTGCGGAACATGCCTGAAGCGATGTATTGACAGCCTGTAGACAGGGCAAACAAAGCACCGGAGCACACAGCCGAAATGTCAAAAGCCACCGCGTTGCGGGCGCCAATCTTTTCTTGGACGGCACAAGCTGTAGCAGGGGCGGGGCGGTCGGGCGTTGCTGTAGCCAAGACGATGAGGTCAATTTCCTCTGCGGTGATGCCGGCAGACGCCAGGGCATTTTCCGCCGCCCCAGCAGCGATGTCGCTCGTGGTTTGGCCATCGACCACCCGGCGCTCTTTGATGCCGAGACGTTCTTGAATCCAAGCATCGTTGGACCCCACCTTTTCAAAGTATTGGTTGGGGAGTACTTTTTCCGGTACACATGAACCGGTTCCGAGAATGATGGCGTTGGGCATGGCGTGGGCAGGCGTGGCTCAATGATACGTCAATTGCACGCTAACCCTTTGATTTACAGTGGTGTATTGTGTACACGATATGGGGCTATCTCCTTGATTTCCCGAGGACTTGCCGTTTTCATTGTTTCTGACATTTTCTTCTTGGAAATCAACAGTTTCAGGAAGCGGGGTGAGGATGACTGCACAACCCAGCGGAAGACTTTTATTGGACCCCATCTCTTTAGCACCGCTCCGAGCACACTATCTCGGAGGGGATGTCCCCGATGATTACGCCGTTGTGGGCGGGGGTGAGGCTGGGTTTCATCAAATAGAAAGGGCTTTTAGACTCTAGCATGTTGTCCGTCTTTTCGCAGAGGAGCGGGGGTGGTTGTGCAACCTGAGGCACACATCGGGCGTTGACCTTCGAGGAAATTTGCATGAAACCCAATTCCATGTTTTTTAGAAAATCGAATTCTGAATGTTCCATTGAGGACGTGAAGAATGCCCAGGAGGACCCAGCCAGCGTCATCATTGACTGTCGCACACCGTCGGAAGTTGCGGGCGGAAAAGTCCAAGGGGCCGTTGTCCTCGATTGGCTGGGCGGCGAGTTCAAGTCCAAGGCGCCTGGCCTCGAAAAGGCCAAGACGTATTACCTCTATTGCCGGAGTGGAGGCCGCAGTGGGCAGGCCGCTTCCTTTATGAGGAGCCAAGGATTCGAAAAGGTTTTCAATGCCGGGGGGTACGGAGGATTGAGCAAACTCTGACTGCAGAGTAGCGGTTTGTATTGCCCTCAATGGTGGATTGTAGGGAATTCTTCATCTTTAGGGGGTGATTCAAAACTTGCCCCGAATTCTCGCCATTTTGGCGGTCCACATTGTGTCGGTAGGCCTCGCCTGTGCCCAATGCAATTCTTGTGTTGCCGACCCCACCTGCACTTCTTCAGATGGTTTCCCGACGCTGTGTCCAGAAAGTCTGCCTGTGGCAGAGGCAGGTTTGGATTACGAAACCGTCATCACCTTTTTTCTCCCTGCTGAGATCACCGACCCTGGATCGGGCTTGGTGGCCACTTTGAACAGCGTGACCGTCACCAACATTTCTGGCATACCGCCCGGAATGGAGATTGAATTGGACGATCCCGACGGGGTCTATACGCCCGTTTCTGGACAGAACAGCGGTTGTGCGACCCTGTGCGGGGCGCCCACGTTCCCGGGGGCATTCGAAATTCAAATCAGCATTTTGGCCGTCATCACGGCATTGGGATTCGAACAGGATGTCACCGAGAGCTTTGCATTGCCATTGCTCATCGAAGCGGGTGCCGGAGGAACGTCTTCCTTCAGCTTTACCCCATCTGCAGGCTGTGGCTCTGTGTCGGCCGCCTTTGAGGCCACTGTATTTGGTGAGGGCAATCAAATCACCCAACACAATTGGGATTTCGGTATGGCCGGTGCTATGGAAGGAGCCGTGGTCGGCGATGTGCTGTTCGACACCGTTGGCAACCAGGTTGTGACTTTGGAGACCACCATTCTCGACCAGGTGTTGGATCAGGTCCAGCTGTTCTCTACCGGGGGTGGGGGATGGGACGATTTCTTTGGCAATCCCGATCCCTATTTCACGCTAAAGGATGGCAATGAGAACGTGGTTTACACTTCTGGAACGGTGGACGATGCTGGCTCTGCTTCGTGGGATGGATTGGGGGTTGTCCTCAACAATCCGCCCTATTCCATTGATTTCTATGATGAGGATTTATTCGATGGAGACGACTGGCTGGGTTGGGCTCCTTTTTCTCCCAATGGGGCCGGAACCATCAACGTGGACGCCAATCCAAGCAATGCGCAATTGACCATCGGTTTGAATCCTGTGGTCTTGGTTCTGGACAGCGCCGAGGTCACTGTTCACCCTTTTCCTGAAGTCGATGTTGTTCAACTGAATGGGGCAACGCTGGGGTGTTCAAACGACAGCTTGTTCCAGTATGAATGGTGGCTTGGAGACAGCTTGGTGGCCAGTGGCGCTGCAGCTGAATTTGAGCCCGATGCGAGCGGATGGTACGCTGTCTCGGGCCTGGATGCCAACGGTTGTTCTGCGCTTTCTGACAGCGTGCTCTTTTGTATGCCTGAGGCCATGATTCCCCTGGTGCTCAATGAGGTCAATGGGTTTCCCATGGCCTTGGAGACACAGACGGGATTGGAGTGGTGGTTGTGGTCATTCAATGGCAATTCAAGCGATACAGTTTTTGTGGAAGGCAGCATTTGGTTGCCCTTTGAAAGTGGTTGGTACAGCGTGACTTCCGAAACAGCTTTGGGATGTCCGGTGGCGAGCGATTCGCTGTTGGTGTGTTGGCCGCTGACACCGCCCGAGGTCATCCAGGATTCATTTGGAAACCTGGTTGTGGACGGGAGCAGTTGGGTGGCTTATGAATGGTGGACGGATGGCGCGCCTCTGGAAGGGGCCGTAGACGCCTATTTGAGCAACCCTGGAGAGGGCGAATACACGGTTTGGGTGACGGATTTTGAGGGGTGTCCTTCGGTGCAAAGTGACCCCGTCACTTTTGTTGGATTGGAAGAGGTGATGGCACAAGCGCATTGGCATGTCTGGCCCAATCCGTTCCTCCAAGGAATTGAATGTCAAGTGGAGTCCCGCTGGTTGGGGGGAGAAGCGCTGTTGCGCGACGCCTCTGGTCGGATCGTGGCGCGACATGCCATTTTGGGCAACCGGAATCATTGGGACCTGATCGAACTGCCCTCCGGTCCTTATCTGTTGCACTTGACGGATGTGCATGGGGGCGTTTCATCTGTTCAACGCCTCCTCAAGAACTGATGTCGCACATTCAAACCAACGGCCCTTTCGCCCGTTGTTCGGGTATGAAAAGATGGAAGCAATGGGTGGCGGTCGCTGCGGTATCGTGTGCGATACCGGTTGTTTTTGGGCAGTCGCTTTCTGATGCAGGCGATTTGAACCTTGTCCAATCTTGGTCACAACAGCCCGATGGTTGGAGCTATCCAGTGGCGGTTTCGGTTCCCTTGATGGACCCGCCATCCGGAGGATTTCCGGTGGGCATCATACTCCATGGCAACGGTGGGAATGGGCCTCAAATGTTGAGTCTAGGCGGCAATTTGCTGTCGGATCACATTCTGGTTGCCCCCACAGGCTACCTCAACTCCTGGAACCTCTGCGGAGAAAACAGTGAGGCCCCAGACATCGCCATGTTGTCCGACCTCATTTCACAGTTGGCTGCATTTGACAACGTGGATGCTGGACACGTCCGGCTCATCGGCTCTTCCAATGGAGCGGGACTGGTGAACCAGGCTTTCATCGAGTTGGACCACCCAGGAATCGATGCCTTTGTTGCGATCGTCTCCCAGATGAACCAACCCCAGTATCACCAAGGGGCCTTCCACCGACCCTCTGGAATGACCGATGCGCCGCTGGCTTTTTGTGGCTATGACGAAGTGGTGGTGCCTGCCCAAGGTCGCCGCTATCTCTCTATCTGCAAGAACAATGACTCCGTCGTTCCCTACGATGGAGGGGCTGCTGTGGGCAATTTCTTTTTGCCCGCAGAGGTGGCTATTCACAAAGTGGCGGCGCAGCAAGGGTACACAGGGGCGCCCGTATCGGGCGTGCCCGATGAAGCGCTCGACTTGAGTGTGTTCAGTTATTTGGATGGAGATGTGGTGCTGTTGCGCGGCGCATCGGGGCACGGTACGGATGCGGCACAATTGGAATGGGCAGCGGATTTCCTCGCATTGGATGGGCCCTCGGACCCACCCTTGGCCGACTGTCCCGAAGACCTCGACTTCGATGGCCTTGTCTCGGTTGGAGATGTGTTGGTCCTGCTCGGTGAATTCGGGTGCGCAGTGGATTGCGGTTCTGCCGACTTGAGTGGAGATGGTTTGGTGGGGGTCACGGATGTGCTCGCCATGCTCAATGTTTTTGGCATGCCCTGCCCAGGGGTGTCACCGATTCCACAAGTCACAGCGGACTCCACCTATG
>JAKMCX010000124.1 GCA_022428285.1 Flavobacteriales bacterium | reverse complement strand
GTGGTGGTCTCCGCACAGACCTCTTCGGCAACCCGGAGCGGATTCTCCTGGATCACCTCAGAAAATGTATCGGACATGAACATGGGGGCCGGGTACACAGCATACGCGGCAGCTTGGCCCATTTTTGATCAGTACCCCGGCCCAGGACAATTTCAGATGGGACTGGCCAGCTGCTGGATGTCGACGCAGCAAACCGGCAACGAACCCGATCAGTTCTACACCACCATCGAAGGAGGACTGGGATGGTGGCAGGACACCCGTTTTGGCACCCGCGCCCCCAAATTCCTCATGGGTGGTGTGTCGCACAACTTCTTTGCTTGGGCCAATGGCCCGGGAGCCGGGCGCAGCGACATGCTGGGCAATGGCCAGCGCGATTGGAGCAGCCCCGGGGGCAAATACGGAGCGGCCCAATTGTCCAACCGCCTGATTTGGGCCCCCGACGGGCTCAACATGGCACAGGCATTGAATGGGGAACTCCTGGGATACGGATACACCCCCTTGCCATTGATGGACGTCTTGGAAGAGACCGATGGACAGGCTGTACAGACCGGAAACCAATGTTGGACGCTGTTCTTGAATTCCACCAATTTCAAGGGGCCCGCAACCTTCTTCATGCCCACGTTCTGGACGGAGCCCGTGCTGGAAGACCCTTCGCTGGAGGGCCTGTTTCTGGACACCCGGCCCGCCAATCCCAACGTGGGGTTTGGGTGGGAACACGCCCTCTCTCCAGCCCTCATCTCAGAGGACCAAGGAGGCACCCCTTACGCTAAGATTGAGCGGATGCAAATGCCGGTCAGCGGAGAAAACCAATCGATGGCGCTGAACGGGGTCACGGTCTACCCCCAAGACACCCTCTGGACCGCCATGCAAGACTGGTTTGACGGCGGGTCCCCCGTGGCCACCACGGCGCTGCAAACCGGCGCTTATAGCCGCTCCTTTACCAACAACGGCGGCTCCATCGTCGGGGAGATTGGTGGCGGTGGCATCGCACACGACATCAACCTGGATTACCTGGACAACATCCAGATGACCAGCGATGCCATGGGGTTTGAACACGACCCCAGCACCACCGTGCAGCAGGGTGATTTCTTTGTGTTGCCAGAGTATTTCAAACTGGGATCCAATGACCAATGGGACCCCATACTAGCTGGTGAAGTTCCAGCATCCACCGGGCTTATCGGCACCGAAGTCCCTACAAGCCCGCGGCCAGAAATTACCTACCTCACTCCACTGGATCCGGAATGTGCGCACCAAGACCCCAACGGACCTTGGAACAGCCCAGGGCCGGTGGCAGGGCCCTACTACGCCGATCTCGGAGATGGCTCTACCATCACCTACCATTGGTACCGGTTCGTGGACCAGCCGGCCATCGTTCACGCCAACCTGCCGGAGTCGATTCGGGACGAAATGCAGGCCCGTGTGGAACTGATCCACTCCCATTGGAATTCAGGCGACGAATACATGGCGCCGCCATCGGTGGGCACCCTCGCCACACTGGATCCCGGCACCCTGGTGCAACCGCCTGCAGGCCTGGAGGTCGGTTACGTGCCCATCGTCACGCGACAGGAGGCCACACCCCAAAAAGTCCGCGTCTTCATCCTTGCTGGACAATCCAACATGCAGGGCTACGGCAAAATCTCCGACGGTTCGAATGGAGGCAGCCTCGCCCCCAACACCCTGGTGGATGTCATCGAAAACGATGAGGACGGCAGCTGGTCCATGCTCGGAACCAATGGCAACTGGACGGCCTTGGAAGACGCCTACCTCTACTTCCCCAATGGTGCCGGCGACACCATCCGGGACCACATCACGGTTGGTCAGGGGGCCTACTCCGACCTCTTTGGGCCCGAGTTGATGTTTGCCCATCAACTGGACGCCCACTTTGAGGATCCCGTCCTGATCATCAAGACCGCTTGGGGAGGCCTGAGCCTCGCCGAAGACTTTCGTCCCCCCTCCGCTGGCGGCACGACGGGGCCGTACTACGATGCGATGATCGAGACGGTGGAACAGGTGACCCAGAACCTGGCGAACGAATTTCCCGACATCGGTACCGACCCATACGAGATCACCGGCTTGGCTTGGTTCCAAGGTTGGAATGACGGGGCTTCTGACGGTTTTCTCGAGGAGTACGAAAGCAACTTGAACCACCTCGTCAACGACATCCGAGCCGACCTGGCCCTCCCCAATCTCCCGGTGGTCATCGCCAGCTCGGGACACGGCGGTTACGGTGCCAACGGGGGATGGATCCAAGGCCTGCAGGAAGTGGTATCGGTGGCTCAGGAAAATGTGGGGTGCAACGACGACCTGTATGGCGGCACCTTGGGATTTGTCAATACCAAACCGTTCTGGATCGAGGCGGATGCTTCTCCAGACAACGCGGCGCACCATTTTCACAACAACGCCCGCACCTTCCTGAACATCGGCAAGTCCTTGGGCGATGAAATGATTCACGCCATCCACGACATGGCGTTTTGCTATGTGGAATGCGACGAACCGGTCGACCCCGGCATCGCTTCGATTGGCAATCAGGTGTGGAATGACTTGAATATGGATGGGGTCCACGACCCGAATGAGCCCGGCATTCCCGGGGTATCTGTGGTCATTTGGAGCGACCCCGATGGCGACGGTGTTCCCGACTGGCAGGGCTTTGGCGGCGTAGAAGTCACAGACGAAGAGGGGCAATACCGCTTCTCCGGACTGGAGCCGGGCCATTACTTGGTGTTCGTATGGCAGGTTGACAACTGGGATGTTGGGCAGCCGCTGCATGGGTTCCAGTCTACCAATGGCTTTGTAGCCAATGCCGACAACGATGTCGACTTAGACAACAACGGTTTCGGACCGCCTTTTAGCGACATCATGTCGGGCATTGTGACGCTGACCTCTGGCGGTGAACCGCTCAATGATGGCGATCCTTTCGATTGCTATTTCGACTACGATGCAAGCGGTAACAACACCGTCGACTTTGGCTTTTTCGACCCCAACGCTCCGCCGCCATGCCCACCCGATTTGGATAACAGCGGTGCAGTCAATGTCAGCGATATCCTCATTGCGCTGGGTGAGTTTGGCTGCGTCAATGCTTGCACGGCAGACTTAAACGGCGATGGTTTTGTGGGGGTTGCCGACGTCCTGATGGTCCTGTCCCAGTTCGGCCAGCCCTGCCAATAAAGGGAGGCAGGCCCATACCTCGAGACACAAATGTCCTTCGAGGACCGCCCCTTGCTGACTCCAACTTTGGGCTTGCCCAGGTAAAGCCTTTCCTCTGCTGCAGCGGACAACCCCATGAATCGCGATGCGGGGTGCTCACCAGCGGTGTTTTGCTTCTATGTTCGCTGCATGTCATTCATCTTACTGGTGTTGGTTTTCATTTTGTTTTTGCGCTTTAGGACATTGCAAAAGCAAATGGAGTCCATTCAGAGCCGCATGCACGCGTTGATCAATGATCCCACCGAACCGTTTGCCCATGAATGGGCGGGGCCCATGGATTTCCCCAAAGAGGAGCCTGCACCAGCCCCAGAACCGCCGCCAACTGAAGACCCCACGATAGCGCCAGAAACCCCACCGGAACCTGAGCCTGTTTTTTCGACTGAGCAGCCGTCGGAGGAACCGGCCCCGTCAGCAAAGCCGACGAGAGGCATCAAAGACTTGGAGGCCTGGTAAGACCCGATGACAAGTACCAAGCCATGAGATAGCAC
>JAKMCX010000061.1 GCA_022428285.1 Flavobacteriales bacterium | reverse complement strand
GCGGTCTTCTCAGGACCTTGCACCTATCCTCCAAACTACTGCGCTCCGGTCTTTGATCCGGTATTGGCCGACACCACGTTTGTGGCGTGTGTGGATGACCTGCCCATGGACATCCCCGCAGCTACGGCATACAATCCATGCGACTCTTCTATGTCGGTGGTTTACTCTGAAATCGTAGGGCTGGATACGCTCACAGCTTGTGCACAGTACATCACCTTCCAGCACATCGGCTTGAACCTGAGTCAAGGGCTCTTGACTGTGGCGATAGAGACCTATGCGGTCAAGGACGAGACCGGTCCCGTCATCACCGTGATGCCAGAAATGATGGTGTTCAGTTGTCCAGACACCTCTGAATTCGGTGCTGCGCAGGCTCTTGATGCCTGTCACGAGGTAAACGACATCACCTATTCCATTGACAGCACTTGGGTGGACAGCACCCTCGCGCTTTGTGCAGGGAACTACATGCTGCTCCGGACCATCCTCGCCTCGGATGTTTGTGGCAACGAAACCTCCAGCAGCTATGAAATCAGCGTGCGAGACACCACGCCTCCCACCATTGCGGGTATGCCCGCAGATGTCCAGTTGGCTTGTGATGCAGAGGTACCTGTAGACATGCCCCTACATCAGGATGAGTGCAGTGGATCTGAGCTTGTGATGACCCTGGGCAATGAGCCAGGCGAATGCCCCTCCGAATACACAATGCTGAGAACCTTCACTGCAACAGACGGCTGCAACAATGCGGTTTCTGCCGTGCAGGAGGTGCAGTTCGTAGACACCCTCGCGCCGGTCATTACAGCGGGTCCCGCGGACTTGTTGCTGTCCTGTAACCAAGCGGTTCCGGACAGCGCCATCAGCGCGACAGACGCTTGTTCCGAGCCCACGATTTCATACATGGATTCCATTCAGCCCGGAAATTGCCCACAGGAGTATACCATTCTCAGGTTCCACACGGCGGCCGATGCTTGCGGAAACGCAGACACCACCATTCAGACCATTCAGTTGGTGGACACAATCGCGCCCCACTTTGTGGCCCTCGAGCCCTTCGTGGAGTCCGACTGCGCCATGTTCTTGACCCCGCTCGCAGAAGCGGCTGACAGCTGTGGTGACGTGGATTTGACCTTTGCTTCCTTCTCGGCTTATGGCGCCAATGTTCCCGGCCAGTTGATTCGACTCTACACCGCAACGGACGCTTGCGGAAATGCGGTGGAAGGCCTGCAATTGGTGTCCTTTAACAATGCAGAAGACTGCTCAGGATGTACCAACGAGACAGCGCTCAATTACGATGCGTCAGCGGTGCTCAATGATGGGTCTTGTGACTTTGGCGGGGTTTACGACCAGTCGGGGAATTGCAACCTGGATGCCGACGATGACGGGATTTGCGATCAACTGGAGATCGTGGGATGCCAAGATTCAACGGCTTGCGACTTCATGGCTGCAGCCACTGACGCCGGACCTTGTTCCTACCCGGACAATCCGCTTAGGGACTGCTCAGGTGTTTGCCTGAGTGATTCCGATGGCGACCAAGTCTGCGATGCGGAAGAAGTGGTGGGGTGCTTGGATGTCAATGCTTGCAACTTTGATCTGTATGCTACAGACAGCGACACCAATCTGTGCACCTACAATTGCGCAGGGTGCACCTATTCTGATGCCCAGAACTACAACAGCTCTTCTACCCAGGATGACGGGTCATGCACATTTGATCTGTCCGACGGCTCAGTCACATGCAATGGTGACGCCAATGGAGATGGTCAAGTTGGAATCACAGACCTGCTCGACGTTCTGGATTCCTTCGGATCGTACTGCGACGAATAACGCAGGCACAATCGATTTGGTGAAAGAAAAGGGCTGCCCATGCGGGCGGCCCTTTTTTTTGGCATTCGTCAAGAGGCCCATGACTGCGTTGATCCGTTCGGACCCTTCGACGGAATCGGCACCCTTGCCCTCGACACCCAAACAAGGTTTATTGTAGAACAGTACAGAGGGTTGCCAGTGTCCACTCGATGGCCCCAAAACAACGCTCCGCTTGGATCTGCACCCTAAAAATCCCAGCATAACTTGCTTGTCGCCCGCGTAACAAATCAACGAACCGTTGCAGCACTTCATCCATAAAATCAAGCAATCGATTTCACTGTCTCCAGAGGCGGAGAAGTACATCCATTCCATTGCCAAAGAGAGAATGGTCTCCAAAGGAGATGTTTTGATCCAAGAAGGCCAGACGGTGAACAAGACCTTTTTTGTTTTGAGTGGCAGCCTGCGTTCGTTTTGCATCGACAAGGAAGGCAAGGAGCACACACTTCAGTTTGCGATCAAAGACTGGTGGATCAGCGACTTCATCGCCATGTACAACCAGGTGCCCGCTTCACTCAGCGTAGAATGCATCTCAGATTCTGTGGTCCTCGAATTCGACGCCCAAACCCTGGACCAGATCTACGCGCCATTCCCAGAATTCGAACCGTTTCAAAGGAAAAATTTAGAACGACACGTGGTCGCATTGCACAAAAGAATCTTGAATCAGCTGCAATTGACAGCACGCGAACGGTACCAACTCTTTCTGGCGCAATACCCTGACATTGAGCAGTCCATCTCCAATTACCACATTGCCTCCTACCTGGGCATGACGCAACAGAGCTTGAGCCGGGTTCGGGCTGAGCTGGTCAAAACCTGACTTCTTACCCTAGGGTAAATTTTGACCAAAAGGGGCCTTCTAGTTTTGATGTTGAATCCTCAAAACGCAAAAGTCATGCTCAAGAAATTACTGGGAATCGCCCCTCAATTGGAACCGGATGGTTCATACAGCCCTTCCAAATTGGCCTTGAAAATGAGCGTTGCCGACAAAACGGATTTCGAGAACATCTCACATCCAAAAATCAAGGGGAAGAAGTCTAAGATTCTTGTTGTCTTCACAGAAAACAAGAACTTAAAAATGAAGAACGGGACGTCTTTTTCTACGGGAAATCACCCTGTAGAAGCCCTGCTGCCCATGCTTCATTTGAAAAATGCAGGATTCGAATTCGAGATTGCGACCCCCACAGGGAAACCCGTCGTCTTCGAGATGTGGGCCTTCCCAGAGAAGGACGAGCATGTCAAAGCCATCTACAACGAACACCAAAAGGGCTTTAAAAACCCCATTAAACTCTCGGATTTCATCGCGAATTCCTTTGACCATTCGGACGCCTATGCCGCTGTATTTGTACCCGGTGGACACGGCGCCATGATCGGCATACCGGAAGACAAAAACGTGGCAAAAATTCTGAGGTGGGCGCTCGAAAAAGACGTGTTCACGATCACCCTCTGCCACGGACCAGGGGCATTTTTGTCCACCACATTGGACAATCAAGAATTTCTATACAAGGGCTACAACATGGCCGTTTTCCCTGATTCAGTGGACAACCAGACGCCCATGATCGGTTATCTGCCCGGCAAAATGGCAATCGGTGTGAGCGAAACACTCAAAGGCCTGGGCGTGAACTTGATGAACAGCAAGATGGACAAGACCGTTTGCGCCGACCGAGGCGTCATCACAGGAGCCAGCCCACTGGCATCCAACGAACTCGGAAAACTCGCCGTCAAAACCCTGCTCGAAAAATTCAACTGAACCATCGAGCTCAACCAGCCTCGCACTGCAACAGAATTGCAACACGTTAGGGCTCCGTTGCTCCTCAATCCCAAGGCCCACCTCGGGTGCCGTTCACGAAAGTCTCCCCTTCTAACCTGTATAGTCCGCCGGCAAAGCCAAACCACAATCGGCCCTTGCGGTCCTTATACTACCTTTCCTTCATGCGATTGACCTCCAGCCTTCTTCTCGTTTTGCTTTCCATGGTAACCCATTCCGCCCTGGCGCAAGACGGGCGGTACGTGAAGATCACGACCACGGAAGGCAGAACCTTCTTTGGCACCGTCCAATCCGAATCGCCGCAGGAAATCGTCCTGCAAACCGAAACACTCGGTGAAGTGGCCGTGCCCAAGCTGCAGATCGCCTCCATGAAGGACTCGGAGCGGGAAGCCGTGACCAAAGACGAAGGAAAGAACGCCCAGCCGAGCCGTTACTTCTTCTCCCCGAGTGCTTTTCAACTGCCCAAAGGAGAAGGATACTATCAGAATACGCTGCTTCTCTACAACCAGTTCAGCTATGGACTAACCGACCACGTCACGATCGGAATTCCCATCGTCATCCCATTCCTGGCCGGATTCACCATCAAGGCCGGCACCCAGCTGGGCGAAGCCAATGAAGAGGGACACAGCCTGAATGCCTCTGCAGGAATCCTCTACCTCGTACCCATCGTCGACGAATTGAACAGCGGTGCGGGCATTGCCTTCGGCAACCTCTCTTATGGCAATGAAAACAACAACGTCACCTTCGGTTTGGGACAGGCATTTGACAGTGATCCCAACTCGGACTTCAATGCGGGCGAAAGCCCGCTGATCAACCTCGGCGGCATGCTCAAAGTAGGCAAGCGCAAATGGCTGATGACAGAGAATTACTTCTATATGGGCGGGCCCAATACCGATGCCGGCTCCGTTGTCTCTATAGGCCTTCGGGCGGGTCGAGCCAACGATTCCGGCGCACTCTGGGACATCGCACTCCTGACCTCAGGCTCGTTCATTTTGCCTTCCATCGGTCTGACGGTGCCCTTCTCACGCGAGCAGGCCGCCATGCAGGTCACCTACTGACATTGGCCCTGGGCCGTTCACCACGTTTGTGAAGTACTCCGCATATTGCGGGGACTCCCCATGCGATTCCCTTTCCTCCCCTGTGCTGTCCTGCTGATGTGGTCAGCGTGCAACACCTCTGAAGTCCCCCATTTCACTGACGCCGCCTCTGTGCGTGCCGCGCAATCCAAGGTGCGAAACCCCCAATGAATACAGGGGTTTCAGGCAAGAAAAAACCCACACCGTGGAGAGTGTGGGTTTGTCTGTCTGTAGCCCGTAGGGGATTCGAACCCCTGCTACCAGGATGAAAACCTGGCGTCCTAACCCCTAGACGAACGGGCCATTGGGGGCGCAAAGATAGCGCGCGAAACGAATCCGGCAAGTGCCCGGAAAGATTCCTTAGCCCAGGTAGGC
>JAKMCX010000112.1 GCA_022428285.1 Flavobacteriales bacterium | reverse complement strand
TCAGACTTACCACCTGGACTCTATTTGTTGCGCGCCACAAGCCGGACGTTAGGAGAGCAAAGCCTTCGATTAATCAAGGAGTAAAAAAACAAACCGGACTAGAATTAATCCATAGCATTGAGTCGCCTGACCTTTGCCATGCCGATCAGAAGCCATTCATCAAAAACAATTCTTTTAAGCTCATCGACACCAGCTGGATTTGGGGCATCATATCGCCGGACGGTCGTGACGTCAAGTAGGCAAACGGGCCAACGTGGGGTGGGTTAGCAGCCGCCGCCGCCGTAGTGGATGTACATCTTGGTGCCGTCGGGGGAGAGCTCGGTGATGAAGCTCTCGCTCATGGGCGAGAAGTCGGCGTAGAAGCGATCGGGGAAGATGGCCAGGCTGTCAAAGCCCAGGGGACTCAGAAAGCGCAGGAGGTTGTTGGACACCACGTAGAATTCATCGGGGCGACCGAGGGGGATCTCTACGGTCACCCCAAATTGGTATTTGCCATCGTACCAATGCTTGACCACCACCCCGTCGGCATAGCCTCGAAAGGTCTTGGTGGCCATGCCTTCCTCTCGCTCCTCCACCTCGATCACCTCCTCCCACAACAGCGCCACATCGGACCGCTCAAAACGGCCCTCGGGCTGCGGCTCGGTAGGAGCGGCAGGAGCCACATAGAAAGAGGCGAAATCAAAGGGGGCCCGCTCGCTCAGCAGCCCGGCAAACACATGGCCTTCGCCGCCTTCAAAGGCCACCTTCATAAAAGGCCCGCGAAGCGCATAAGAGCGCATGTCAAACTGCGGGCTCTTGGCCCCAAAACCCGAAGCGAAATCCAAGTCCACCTCCAGCGCCTCAGACCCCTGATCGAGCACCGTCACAGCGTCGCCCCACTCGAGTTGGCCCACCACTTCGCTGTCCATGCGCGGCGCGGCACGGACGTTGAGTGGGACCCAACAATTGGAGTGCCACTGGCCCTCAGGCGCAGGCTGCACCGCCGAAGCCCGTGATGGGCTTGGCTGCCACAAGCGGCGCGTCTCGGTCGTGCCTTCGTCTTCTACATGTTTCGAGGTGACCTGAACCAAGTCTCCTCCCTCAACGAAAAAGGTGTGCGTGGTCACCGAAATGGGCCCAAAGTCACCGCGCCCGCCACGCTCCAAGCGCAAGGTGTCCGGCGTGTTCTGAACCAAAGCCGTGTAGCTGCACATGCAGCACTCCAACTGGCGCATCGCCGCCCATTGCGCAACATCGACCGGGGGCGTGTACGTGATGCCTTGAAATTGAAAATCCGTGGGATGCTCTGCGCCGCCATAGATGTTGTTGTCGGCTGAAGCACGCAAAAAACTCAGCTCCTCCTCCCCACTCACCCATTCGGAATAGAGGTGCTTTTCCAAGAAGGTGCCCTGCGCCGAGACCCAAAATGGGCCGCACAAGAGTGTGAGCATCCAAAACCGAATTGTTCCGCTTTTCATGACATTCAAACCTAACCCACCCATTCCGGGCCCTTTCCTACGCGGCATTGCTGACATTGGTCATCCCGAACCATCAAAATCATGGCTAACTTCCTTTTGGAAGCTTCCGAATATGTCTAGAATGAACCCCACCCCCTTTGCAGCGGTGTCAGCAATGAAACTGACCCTAAAGGCCCCAACATTCTTGTGGGCCGGTGCCCTGATGGGATTGATGCTCTGCGCGCCATCTGCCGCGCTTGCCCAGAGCCTCAGTACCCAAGCATCCTACTTGACAATGAAGGAAAACGGCGAGAACTTTTACGAGATCAAGGCCGCCTTTGAAACGTATTGGGAAGGCAAGGAAATTCAGAAGGGTGCCGGCTACAAGCCGTTCCGCCGCTGGCTGCACCAAATGGAACCGAGGGTGTATCCCACGGGCAAGATGCCGCACTCGACCGAGCCCTGGAACGTCCCCCGACTCTACAGCCAACCCGCGGCCAACCAAGTGGAAGACGTGTGGGAATCGCTCGGGCCTGTATCCCGGCCAACCGCTGGGCCGCACGCCTACGCTGGCGGCGTGGGAAGGATCAACAAAGTCCGTGTAGACCCCACCAATGCGAGCACCTACTTCGCGTGTGCCCCAGGTGGCGGAATCTGGAAGTCCACCAATGCTGGCGGAAACTGGGACCTGTTGTTCCCCGATGAGACCGACGAAATTCCCATCATTGGCTTTACCGACATTGCCATTGACCCCAACAACCCCAACATCATGTATGCCGCTGCAGGCGATGACGACGGCGGCGACACCTTCGGATTGGGCATCCTCAAAACCACCGACGGAGGTGACAACTGGTCCATCTCGTACAACCCCGTGGGAGAAAGCGGATTCACCGTTGGGCGGATGCTGATCTCCCCCAACAACAGCAATCTCATTGTGGCTGCGGCCCGATTCGGCATGCTCGTTTCTACCGATGCCGGGGCCAACTGGAGCTACGGCTCAGGCAGCAGCGGCACGCGCTTCCGAGACGTGGAGTTTCACCCCACCAATCCCGACATCGTTTATGGCTCCTCCACCACCGGGTTTTTCCGCTCCACCGACGCCGGACAAACCTGGACTGAAGTGGCCCTTCCGGCAGAAGCCAACGGCATGAACCGCAACTGCATCGCCGTGACCGCAGGAGCCCCGGACCGCGTCTACATGATGGCGAGCGACAACAACGGCAGCAAATTCCTGGGATTCTATTCGAGCCAAGATGCCGGCGTAACCTGGACGACGGTCTCGGATGAGAACACCTCCAACATGCTCGGATACTCCACCACCGGCAGCGACGAGAGTGGCCAAGGGTGGTACGACCTCTGCATCGAAGCCCACCCCACCCAACCGGACGTGGTCATGATCGCTGGCGTCAACATCTGGAAATCCACCGACGGAGGAAACAGCTGGGTGTGCAGTTCCCACTGGACGGGGGCCGACGGCATCGCCGAAGTCCACGCCGACGTCCACGGATTGACCTTTGAAGGCAACACTTTTATCGTGGCCTGTGATGGCGGGGTTTACACCTCATCCGATGTGGGGGTCACCTACAGCGACATCACCAACGGTATGAGCATCAGTCAGATGTATCAAATTGGCGTGGGCCAAGACCAAGCGGGCCAAGTGGGCGCCGGCTTGCAAGACAACGGCACCATCCTGTTGGACGGCGGCGCATGGGAAGACATGCGCGGCGCAGACGGATTTGAAGTTTACGTGAGCCAGAACTCCGACTACGACGGCGGGCGGCTGTTTTACGGCTCCTATCAATTGGGCTCATTTTACCGGATCGATTCCAACAACAACTTCAACGACATCGTCGGTGGAGGTGGCGAAGGAGCCAATGCCCAAGGCAATTGGGAGACGCCATTCATCAAAGACCCCAGCAACGACGCCGTGTTGTATTTGGGCAAAGACGGAGTGTTCAAGTCCACCGATTTCGGCAACTCTTGGTCCTCCCTCGGCGGGCCGGGCGCCGGCAACCTAAACAACATCGCTGTGTCGTGGAACAACAACGACCGCATGTACATCTCCAAGGAAGGCAGCATGTGGACCACAGGCGATGGCGGCAGCAACTGGAACAGCATCTCGGGCCTGCCCAACGCCTACATCACCGACATCCAAATCGACCCCGCTAACGAAAACCGCGTCTTTGTCTCGTTGTCATCCTACTTGGGCGACAAGGTCTTCGTCTCCGCCAACGCGGGAGGAAGCTGGACGGCCATGAGCGATGGTCTGCCCGACGTTCCGGTGCACTGCTTGGCTTACAACATCGGGACCACCGACGAACTCTACGCGGGCACCGACATCGGAGTCTTCGCATGGAACGGCATCGGCTGGGACGACTTCAACATCGGACTGCCCAACGTCGAAGTGTTTGACCTGGAAATCCAAGAAACCCAGAACACACTCTACGCTGGCACCTACGGCCGTGGCCTTTGGAAAGCCGACATCGGTCCCGAGGAGGGATGCACCGACGCAGAATCGTGCAATTACAATCCTACCGCCATCATCGACAACGGAAGCTGCGCAGACTTTGATTTCTGCGGCGTGTGTGGAGGCGACGACAGCAGTTGCAGCGGTTGCACTTTCGAAGACGCCTGCAACTACGACAGCGAAGCCACCATCGATGACGGTTCGTGCGTTTTGGAAAACCCGCAGGCGGTTACCGTGACCATCAACACGGACAACTACCCGGGAGAAACCACCTGGAGCATCGTCGATGCCGATGGCAACCTCATGCTTTTGGGTGGGCCCTACGCCAACAGCGGAACGGCATACAGCCTGGCGACCAACCTCTGTTCGGGCTGCTACACTTTTACCATCAATGACAGCTATGGCGACGGGATTTGTTGCGGTTTTGGCAACGGCAGTTTTGATGTCTCAGCCGATGGCAACTCCCTGGTCAACGGCGGTGAATTCAGTTTCTCCGCTTCCGACGGGTTCTGCTTGGACCCGGACCCCTTGGTGGTTCCTGGCTGTACCGACCCCTCCGCCGACAATTACAACCCCAATGCCACCACTGACGATGGCAGCTGCACAGTCGCTTGTGCCGGGGATTTCAATGACAACGGGATCATCGAAGTCAGCGATGTCTTGTATACGCTCAGCGATTTCGGGTGCACGGCTTTGTGTTTGGCCGACGTAGACGGCGACGGCATCGTAGGCGTGACCGACATGCTGTTCCTCCTGGGACAGTTTGGCGACCCCTGCCCTTAACGCGAGGCAGGGTCGGTCAGGTCAGGACCGCGGCTTTTAGTTGTTGCGCTGCTCCGAGCAACGAAAGCGACCGGTGTCAAACCCGCGGCGGGCCCGGTGCTTGGTCGCCCTCCCCTTGACGCGCTCCCGCCAACGCTCAAAGGAACCCCGCTTGAGCTCGCGGCGCATGATTTGCCGCACGTCGTTCTCCTTGAGCCCAAACTGCACTTCGATGGCCTCAAAG
>JAKMCX010000060.1 GCA_022428285.1 Flavobacteriales bacterium | reverse complement strand
TTCAGCTCCATGTCTTGGTCACGGGCACATTCGCCCACGACTTGCCCCTTGTAAATGTCTTCGCCTGGATCGATGTAGAAGGTTCCACGGTCTTGTAACCGGTCAATCTCAAAGGCCCTTGCTTGTCCGGTTTCCATGCTGACCAAAGAGCCGCTTTGTCGCGTTTCAAGGTCTCCGGCATAGGGCGCGTAGTCTTCGAAGCGGTGGGTCATGACCGCTTCACCTTGTGTAGCGGTAAGCACCATGTTGCGCAAGCCGATGAGCCCACGCGATGGGATTCGGAACTCCATGTGCTGGATGTCGCCTTTCGCTTCGATCACTTGCAACATGCCTTTGCGCATCATTACAAGCTCAGTGGCCTTGCCGGCATTGGCCTCTGGCACATCGATGACCAAATGTTCGAAGGGTTCGTGTTGAACGCCATCGACTTCCTTAAAGATGACCTGTGGTTTGCCGATCTGCATCTCATAACCCTCGCGGCGCATGGTTTCGATCAGCACCGACAAATGCAGGATGCCCCGTCCAAAAACGGTCCACTTGTCTTCGCTGTCGGTGGGATGAACGCGAAGCGCGAGGTTTTTTTGGAGCTCTTGGTCCAACCGCTCACGGATGTGTCGGCTGGTCAGGAATTCTCCGTCTTTGCCCAAGAAGGGGGACGTGTTGATGGTAAACAACAGGCTCATGGTCGGCTCGTCGACCGCGATGCGCTCCATGGGTTCTGGTTGCTCCAAGTCGCTCAAAGTGTCGCCGATATCAAAGGCTTCGATGCCCGTGATGGCGCACAAATCGCCCGACTTGACATGGTCGACCTTTTCCTTGCCGAGTCCGCTGAACACAAACAATTCCTTGGCGCGCACTTTGCGTGTACCATCTGCGGTGCACAGCGCGTAGTCACGGTTGGCGTGCAATTCGCCTCTGAACAGGCGGCCGATGGCGATCCTGCCGGTGAAGCGGCTAAAGTCCAGTGAGGTGATTTGAAGCTGGGGGGTGCCTGCTACGTAGGGAGCCTCTGGCACGTTCTCCAAAATGACGTCTAGGAGGTGCTCCAGGTTGTCCGTGGGGTTTTCCCAGTCCGGTCCCATCCAGCCCATTTTGGCCGAGCCATAGACCGTTGCAAAGTCCAATTGTTCCTCAGTGGCACCGAGGTTGAACATGAGGTCGAACACCTGCTCTTGCACGATGTCGGGCGTGCAGTTCTCCTTGTCCACCTTGTTGACCACGACGATGGGGATCAGGCCGAGCTCCAGTGCTTTGCCCAGCACGAATCGCGTCTGCGGCATGGGGCCTTCAAAGGCGTCTACCAGAAGCAGCACCGCGTCGGCCATCTTCAAGACGCGTTCGACTTCTCCTCCAAAGTCTGCGTGACCAGGGGTGTCGATCAGATTGATCTTGACCCCTTTATAGTTCGCGGCGACATTCTTGGAAAGGATGGTGATGCCACGCTCGCGCTCCAAGTCATTGCTGTCGAGGATCAGGTCACCGGTCGCTTTTCGCGGGTCAATGACGTTGCAATGGTGGATGATCTTGTCGACCAATGTGGTTTTGCCGTGGTCGACGTGTGCGATGATGGCAACATTTCGGAGTCCGCTCATGGGGTGCCCTTGAATTTGAAGGCGCGAAATTCGTTCGGATTCCCTTGTCGGACACCATGTTTGGTCCTGAAATCTGCAAACGGAGGGGGGAAGCCTTGCTTTCGGACGCATATTGGCCATTAACTTCGCGGCTGAATGCGTCTTTTTCAAAGGCTTGGCGGTGGTGTGTTGTTGGTCCTTTGGGGGCTTGCACCGGCCTTGCATTTGCAGCACCTCGTTGAACACCACATGCCTTCCCACAGCGGGGAGCACGGATGTTCACACCATGCGCATCACTCCTCAGAAAGCCAGGAAAAGGAAGGCACAGCCGGTGTGGCTGCTTCCGATGCATGCGACCTGTGCGATTGGCAATGGGCACCTGCCGATGAGGGGACGCCTTTTTTGTCCATTTCTTTTGGCAAGCCTCACTGTGTTGAGGGCAAACTGGGTCGGACGTCTCCGGCCTTGAAGGACAACTTGGCCAACAGCGACCGTTATCGGAGGGGGCCACCGGAAGGAATCAGCATCGTCTGATTTTCATTCTTATCCCTTCTTTTTCATGTCACCCTCTCCACACCTGCTGGGGACGATGTCGTGGAGATCGGTTTGTCCACCATTGCTCAGCGCGGTGGTGTGCCTCTGTCTGTGGTTGACGGCTTCTGTCGCCGCCATTGGGCAGGATTCATCGGTTGTCCACGGACACGTTTACCATGCGGGGTATTCCACCCCATGTACCTCGGCTGCCATTCAAGCTTGGCCTTGTGGCGCCACTGTTTTCGCAGATGAACAGGGCCACTTTACCGTGGCTTGTTCTTCTCCAATCGATTCGCTCAGCGTGATTTCGCACGGTGCGGAAGCTGCGGTGGTGGCGGTCGACGGGCGGGAGCATGTGGACATTGAGTTGCACGCGCTCCAGGTGGCATTGTCTTCTGCAGAAGTGTCCAGTCAAGGTGCAGAAGACGAACCCGAAGGGATTCGCGCCCAAAATTCTGGAGACGTTTTGTCCACTTTGGAGTCGGTTTCAGGGATGCGCGGCCTGGATTTGGGGGCAGGGTTGATTCAGCCTGTTTTCCGAGGTTTGATGGGGGCGCGGGTAGCGGTGTTGGAGGATGGCGTGCCCCAAGCGGGCGGGCGATGGGGGGCCGATCACGGACTCTTAATCGACGCTGCGCTTTACGATGGGGTGGAAGCGGTTCCAGGAGGAGGCCATGTCTGGCTGGGCCCTGAAGCCATGGGAGGCGCCATCCGTTTGGCCTCTATGGGCCTGCTGGGCTCCGACGGAACGCGGACTCAGAGCGGAATGCGTTACCGTGCCGGAGACGGTGCGGGCCGGTTTTTTGTGCTGCACCGAAGCCGCAAAGGGCGGGTTCAGTGGCATTCAGGATGGTCCATAAGCCGTCACGGAAACCGCAATGTGGCGCAATCCTCCTTTGAATACATCGGACGGCAATATGCGCTTTCAAGTCCCCGCTTGCCCAATACCTCGGGCCAAGGAATGCATGGCGTTGTGGGACTTCGATTGGCGGGCAGCAATGGCGATTGGGGCACCCTGGAGTGGCGTTGGGGCCGTGTGAAACAAGGGTTGTTTCCCGGCATCATTGGTGTTCCAGATCAAAGCGACTTGGAACAGGATGACCACGCACATGAGTGGGCGCTCCCGTTGCAAGACGCAGGGCGCATGCAGCTTCAAGGCAAATGGCGCCATTTGGGGCGCCGAATGAGAACGCTTCGTTTGTCTGTCTCTCAGCACAACCGAAAGGAATTTGCGCCGCCCCACGCCCATGGTTTTGGACCGGAGCCTGAGAACGACTTGAGCCTTTCTTTGGCAGAGTTTCATGCTTTTGGCGAAGGCAAGTGGGAGGGAGATCGCGGTGCTTTTGGCGTTCAATTCGAAGGACTGGATGGCCGAACCACAGGTTGGGAGTTTCTGCTGCCGAACCACAAGCGGCGGCGGGCCTCCCTTATAGGGGAGCGCCTCCAAGGCAAGGACAGGATCGGGGTGCGTTTTGATGCGGTTCACAATGTCCATGAGGCCCATGCCGAGCCTTTGTACGCCTCAGATGGAAGTGCAGCCGGGGTCGACGTTCGCACCCATGCATTGCGCCGTTGGTTTCCGGGAGGAGCGTTTCATTGGCACCATCCATTGGTGTTCGATGCGCACCTGCGCGGAAGTTGGACTGTGGCCCTTCATTCCCGTGCTCCGAGCAGTTACGCGCTGGGGGCCAATGGCATCCATCACGGGACGTTTCGGTTTGAACAGGGCAATCCAGACTTGCGTCCCGAGCAGAGTGTCGAGGTTCGGATGCAGCTGACCCGTCAGAGCAAGGTGCCTTCAGGAGGCTTCTCTTGGGATTTGAGGGGGTTCTCTGCTCTGCACAAGGGGTTCATTCACTTGACCCCTCTTGCATCCTTTGCGCCCATTGCCCATGCAGGTCAGGTCTATGCTTTTCAAGCCAAAGACGCTTTTCGAACAGGGCTTGAAACGTCTTGGAACTGGTCTTCGGATGCGGTGAGGTTTGAGAACTCAGTCGCGCTGCTCGGTCAATGGGCATTGGAGACAGGGTTGGGCTTGCCCTTTACTGCTCCTGCCGATGTGCGCAGCTTGGTCGAAGTCAAGTGGCGTGAGCATGGAAAGGCCGTTCTCAAACACAGGTGGATTGCAGCGGCGCGTGTGACAGCGCGCAACGAAGCGGAGACCCCAGCAGCCTCATTGTGGGGGGTGCAGTGGGGGTGGAAATGGTCGGGGTGTGCCCTCGATTTTGAGGTGCACAACCTGATGAATGTGGCGTGGCTTGACCACGTGAGTGCGTATCGCGCCCTGGGATTGGTGGCCCAGGGGCGTTGGGCATCCCTCCAATTTTCCCTCGATGTGAGGGGAGGAGATGCCAGGAAAACACCACGATTACAACAACAACAACAATTTTAGTGATATGAAGATGTACAAAGTAATGACGGTCGCAGCCGCGGCATTTGGACTGGCTTCTTGTGGAACCACAGATACTGAGGTTCCCACCATTTGTGATGCGGACAACCTAACTGGACTTCCCAGTGTGATGTTCGACGAAATCGAGGTGGATGCCGGAACGGGTGTGGTGGTGAACGACGCCTTTTGTGACGACACAGATTTGGGTGAAATCCGCTGGGACTTGCATTCTGCCGAAGGGCACGAACATGAGGAAGGTGAAGAAGAAGGCTTTGTGTTGAACTCCGGAACGGATTGGGCTGTGCTCGAGACCCGTGCCGTGAGTGGAACAAAAGCAGAAGAGCAGTTTGCATTTGATGTTCCGCTCGAAGCGCGCGGCGTTTGGGATCTTGTGGTGTCTGTGGTAGATGCCGAGGGCAATGCGGCCCCAGATGTCATCACATTGCTCCATGTAGAGAATGACCACATCCCGGAATTCAGCTTGCAAACTGTGGACGGTGTTGATCCCGCTTCTTGGGAAGGAGAACCCATGTGGGCGCCAGGTGCTCAAGTGGCGGTGCAGGGCACAGTGGGGGATTCTGACGGAATCTCGGAGGCTGAGGTGCTCCTGATTCGCGGGTCGGACGAAACTGTGGTGTGGTCCGAATCCCTTGTGGCGACGGGTGACACATTGCTTGCCTTTTCAGTGCAAGTGGCAGTTCCTGCCGATGCCGAGGTGGGTGAGTACCACTTTGAAATGGAAGCGACAGATGGAACAGGTGTGGAGATGCACACCGGTTTTCACGTTGAGGTAGAGTAACCCGCGTTCAGAAAGATGGAATGCCCCGCCGAGATGACCCTGTCATCTGGGTGGGGCATTCTGCATAAAAACGGGCGCAAACGGCCATTGATGCACTTCGGTCAAGGATTTGTCAACGGGGTGTGCATCAGCCAAAAAGGACGCTTAATTTCGGGGTCTCAATTAGAAAACATGCGCGATTCCATCATTGCCGATTTGATTCAACAGGAGCAGGTGCGCCAGACCGCAGGCGTTGAGCTTATTGCTTCCGAGAATTATGCCAGCAACCAGGTCATGGAGGCCCAAGGTTCAGTGCTGACCAACAAATACGCCGAGGGCCTGCCCGGCAAGCGCTACTACGGCGGATGCGCTGTGGTGGATCAGGTCGAGGACATCGCCCGCCAGCGGTTGTGCACGCTCTTCGGGGCTGAATGGGCCAACGTGCAGCCGCACAGTGGTGCCAATGCCAACAGTGCTGTGATGCTGGCTTGTCTGAAGCCTGGAGACAAAATCATGGGCTTTGATTTGGCCCATGGCGGTCATTTGACCCACGGTTCGCCGGTCAACTATTCTGGAAAGCTCTACGATCCGGTGTTTTATGGTGTAGAGGAGGATTCCGGCATCATCGACATGGACAAGGTGGCCGAGACAGCCGAACGCGAGAAGCCCAAGTTGTTGATTTGCGGTGCATCGGCTTACAGCAGGGATTGGGACTATGCCCGTTTCCGTGAGATTGCCGACAGCGTTGGGGCCTTGCTCTTGGCCGACATCAGCCACCCTTCGGGATTGATTGCGGCAGGCTTGCTCAAGGATCCCATGCCGCATTGTCACATTGTGACGTCCACAACCCACAAAACTTTGCGCGGCCCGCGTGGAGGCATCATCATGGTGGGCAAGGACATGGAGAATCCTTGGGGATTGACCACCCAAAAAGGCACCGTGCGCAAGCTCTCGTCTTTGCTGGACAGTGCTGTGTTCCCCGGCATGCAGGGCGGACCCTTGGAGCACGTCATCGCTGCCAAGGCGGTGGCCTTTGGAGAGGCTTTGGAGCCCGCTTACAAGGCGTATGCCCAACAGGTGGTGCGCAATGCCCAGGCCATGGCCCAGGCGTTGACCGATCGCGGTTATGACCTGATCAGCGGCGGAACGGACAACCACTTGATGCTCATTGACCTGCGCAACAAGGACATCACAGGAAAGGCGGCAGATGCCGCCCTCGGTGCCGCCCACATCACGGTCAACAAAAACATGGTGCCGTTTGATACGCGCAGTCCATTTGTGACTTCTGGCATTCGGATTGGAACCGCTGCAGTGACCACCCGAGGCATGGTTGAATCTGACATGGAGCAACTTGTGGCTTGGATGGACGAGGTCATTTGTCACGCTGAGGACCCTGCGGTGATCGCCAAAGTCGGCGATGCAGTGCAAGCGCGGATGTCGCAGTTGCCTCTGTTTGCCGAACCTGTGACCGCCTGAACGATGGCGGAGTGCCGTGTTGAGGTTGTCGCCTCTACCCCTGAGGATGTTTGCCTGGCCGCAGAAGGCGGGGCAGACCGGGTGGAGTTTTGCACCCACCTCGCATCGGGAGGGCTCACGCCGGGCAGAGGGCTTGCGGAAGAAGCCTTGGCCATGGCCCAGCAGTTGGGTTTGGGTTTTAGGGTGTTGGTGCGTCCCAGAGAGGGCGACTTCGTGTATTCGAGGGCCGAAAAAAGGGCCATCCTGAAGGAGGCTGAAGGGTTTTTGGCGCTTGGGGTAGACCGCATTGTTACAGGAGGGCTGAACCGAGACGGTTTGCCTGATTTGGACCTGTTGGCCATGCTGAACCAAGGTGTGGGCCTCGATCATGTGGTCTTTCACCGCGCAGCAGATGAGGTGGACTCCTCTGTGGACTGCGCAGCCATTTTTAGGGATGCAGGCGTCAAGTCGGTGCTGACCAGTGGCGGAGCGGCCAAAGCTGCAGATGGATTGGAGCGGATTCGTCGGTGGTCGGATTCAGGGCTGCAAGTGGTCGGGGGCGCAGGCGTGTTGCCTGTTCATGCCAAAGCGCTGGTGGATGCTGGCGTAGAGGCGGTGCATGCCAGTTGCCGGGTAGCGGTTTCGAACCAGAAGGCTGGAGGGCTGTTCGACAGCGCCCGCACAGAGGTTTCTGCCGCGCAGGTTTCAGAGTTGGTGGCCGCTGTTCGCAGCATTTAACGACCTTGGGCGCATGAAGCGTCCCCGTAATTTTTTCTTGACGCCGTGGTTTGCGGTGGCGTTGCTGTTGGTTTCCTGTGGGCCCGATGATGCACGCCTCAAAGGGGGTGTCGAGGGGCTGATTCCGGCGCCTCAGTCTGTGACTCTGGGAGGCCGTCCGTTTGAGTGCCAGGGCACTTTGAGGGTGGAGTGGCCGGCTGAATGGGGGGCAGAACAGGCCGTCGTTCAGGCGTGGTTGGAGGATGCGGGCATCGCACTGGACTCCAACGCATCGCCGACTTTGCGATTCTCCTTGTCGGGTCCTGAAGCGGGCCGAGAAGCCTACCGGATCATGGTCGAAAGCGGACTTGTCACGGTGGAGTCAGCTTCTTCAGAAGGCTTGTTTCGGGGCTGGATCACGTTGCGCAAGATGTTGCCTTTGGAATGCGAAACGGGCTGTGCCGAGGGGTTTGTCTTGCCTGGGGTAAGGGTAGAGGACGCTCCTGCTTTGGAGCACCGCGGATTGCTGCTGGATGGGTGCCGGCATTTCCAAGATGTGGCGTTTGTAAAGAAGCAGATTGACGTGTTGGCCTTGCATGGGATGAATGTGCTGCACTGGCATTTGA
>JAKMCX010000097.1 GCA_022428285.1 Flavobacteriales bacterium | reverse complement strand
CAACAGAGGCCACCGCAAAGGTGTCCATCTCCGCGCCAATGGCCGACCACACTTGACTCCACCCCAAGTCACCGCCATCAGGAGCCAGGAATTCGATCACCAAACTGTCATTGGCATCTGGTGCATTCCCACGGCCTCCGCCTTGGTAGAAGAACGTCAGATAAATGTTGTCATCCGGCGTGCGGCCCGCCAAGTTGATGGCGACAGAAGTCAAGGTGTCTGCCCAACCGTTGGACTCCTCGTTGAAGGCATAGGGAAAGCCATCTGCACGCAACCCGACCAAAGTGGCGTGCCCCACCGTTGGCGCATTCAAAGCATAAGTGGCCGTGCGCCTGGCCGATGCATCCGTCCACCGGACCAATTCTGTAGGACCGTCCTCATAGGCAAACGTGGGCGAGGCAAAATCGTCGAAAAACGGCAGGGAAAAGTTCCCTCCTCCCCTCCGGGCTTCAAGGGAAACCCTTCCCGAGGCCTCCACCGGAACGCACTGCAAATCGCGTTCAACCTCCTGGCTGCACAATGCGCCGGACATCAACGTCAGCAAGGTCAACGCGGCACCATGGATACTAAAAGAGAAATGCGGATTCATGCGGTTGGAGATTGGTCCTGCCAGATCAAGGGACTTCGGTTTCGGTGACCGGCTGCTCAAAGGTCAGGTCAATGGCCGTTCCCTCATTGACTTGTCTTCCGGGGGTATACGCCGGCACTTGAGATGAAATTAAGGCTTGGCTGGAGTCTTGGCCAGAACCCGGCGTAAAGCTCCACCGAGAAAAGCCCATGGACAAGCCTGACCTTTTCAAGGCCACCATGCCTTCGCGGCGGGTCAAACCCACCAATTCTGGGAGGGCCACCTGCTGAGAGGAGGCCTGCCCAATGACCAAGACCAGTGGCGCGCCTTTGCGCAACCTGTCATCGGGCATTTTGAGGTTCCCTTTGCTGTCTTCAATCCGCATCACCAGACCCGACAACTCAGTCGACGGTTCGTAGCGCTCCCTAAACGGGAACCCCTTGACGTCAAGGAGGATCCGGGCCACGCCCGCATCCATTCCCTCTTCTACCTCCAACCGTTCGCTCGGCGGTGTAGATCGGTAGACGGTCAGGTACACATTGCGCGTGCCTTTGACCTCTACCCCAGCGGCGGGGTCTTGCTCAACGACACTTCCTGGCTGCCCTTTGGCAGAATACAAACTGTCCATCACCACCGGCTGCAAACCGGCGGCCTCCAGGGCCATTTCGGCCTCGTTCATGTGAACCCCCACCACGGAGGGCACAGCAATTCGCTCGCTGTGCCGGGTGAATGCCCTCAGAAACACATTCAACGCCACAAAGCCGACCACAGCCAACACGGCTACCAGGCCCAATTGGACCCAGAAAGTGCGGCTGATGATGAAGCGGAGCAGGCGCATGCGAGTGGAACGTCTGTTGGTGGTTTTTATTGGGCCATGGCTTCGGGAATGGCCGTCTCCATCGCTTCATGGTATTCACCAATGAAGCCATAGTGTTGACCGTCCACGACACATTTGCCCTTGGTGGTGTGCCCCAAGAGCGTCACGGGGATGCCCGCCTCACCGAGGACGTCGAGGAAGTCCTCTTGGTCCGCTTCAGTGGTGGTCACTACAATCCGGCCCTGAGACTCACCGAACAAGAACGCGTCCAACCGCACTTCGCTGTCGCTTTCGACATCGAATCCTAAACCGCGGGGCGACCCCATTTCAACCAGTGCAGTGAACAATCCTCCATCGCTGACATCGTGCGCACAGGCCACCAAACGGCGGTCAATCAGCATGCGCACAGCAGCGTGCAATTTCACCTCAAAGTCGAGGTCAAAATGGGGAGCGGGGCTATAGCGCACCCCGTGCATCGCAACGAGGTATTCCGAACATCCGAGGTCGTTGTGAGACTCGCCCAACAAAAAGACAAGCTCTCCTTTCTCCTTGAAGTCCAAGGTCATTTGGCGCTGCGCATCCTCCAACAGCCCCAACATGCCGATGGTCGGCGTGGGGTAGACCGGTTTGGCTGTGCCGTCGGAGTCCACCGTCTGGTTGTAGAAGCTCACATTGCCTCCAGTGACCGGCGCATTGAACGCGCGACAAGCATCGCTCATGCCTTCGATGGCCCCGACAAACTGCCAGTAAACCTCAGGATTGTAGGGGTTTCCAAAGTTGAGACAGTTGGTGATGGCGCTGGGTGTTCCGCCAACGCACGCAATGTTGCGGGCAGCTTCTGCCACCGCGATGGCACATCCTTTGCGCGGATCCGCCTCGACATATCGGCCGTTGCAATCCACGCTCAAGGCCAAGCCTTTCGTGGAACCCTTGACCTGAACCACAGCCGCGTCGCCGGGGCGGTTGGTGGAACGGTTCACCGTCCCCACCATGCTGTCGTACTGCTCGTATACCCACCGCTTGGACGCGAGGTTGGGACGCGCAACCAAAGCCTTGGCCGTGGCCACGTAATCCTTGGGTTCTGGAATGGCATCGAGGTCGAATTTCTCGACTTCTTTGATGTAGGCTGGTTCGCTGTATTCGCGCTCATACACCGGAGCGCCACCGCCCAGAATCAAGCTGTCGGCAGGAACCTCACCAATGAGCTCCTCCCCATCGAAATAGCGCAAGGTGTTGCCTTCGGTCACCACGCCGATGTTGACGGCATGGAGGTCCCACTTGTCGAAAATGGCTTCGATCTCGGCCTCTTGGCCCTTCTTGACCACCACCAACATCCGCTCTTGGCTCTCGCTCAAGAGGATTTCGAATGGCTCCATATCCTCCTGGCGCTTGGGCACCAAGTCCAGGCGAATGTCCATACCGACACCGCCACCACCGCTCATCTCAGAAGTCGAGCAGGTGATGCCTGCCGCTCCCATGTCCTGCATGCCCACCACAGCGTCGCTGCCGGCGAGCTCCAAAGAAGCCTCAAGCAGCAATTTCTCTTGGAAGGGATCGCCCACCTGCACTGCGGGCAGGTCCTCTGCACTGTCCTCCGTGATGTCCTTCGAGGCAAACGAAGCCCCTTGAATGCCGTCCTTGCCTGTCGCAGAGCCGACGATATAAACGGGATTGCCCGGACCGCCAGCCTTGGCACTGATGATTTTGTCGCTGTCCAAAAGGCCCACGCTCATCGCGTTGACCAAAGGATTGACCTGATATACCGGATCGAAATAGACTTCGCCACCGACGATGGGCACACCGAAGCTGTTGCCGTAATCGCCAATGCCGCGCACCACACCGTCGAGCAACCACTTGGTCTTGGGGTTGTCGAGGTCGCCAAAACGGAGCGA
>JAKMCX010000053.1 GCA_022428285.1 Flavobacteriales bacterium | reverse complement strand
GGCTTTGAGGGCCAGCCGGCGCTCTTCGGACGTGATGCGGATGACCGAGGCCGTGCCGCCTTGGTGGACGTTGGCCCGGAATTCGCCCTTGGCGGCCTGACGTTGCATGGAGGCGACCACCTTGCCGTTGACCACGAAGCAGCGAATGTCCTGGCCGTTGGCCTCCTTGATGAACTCCTGCACGAGGATGTTTGTCTTCACCGACTTGAACGCGTTGATCACACTCTCAGCGGCCTTGTCGGTCTCGGCGAGGACAACGCCTCGCCCCTGGGTGGACTCGAGCAGCTTGATGATAAGCGGTGCCCCATTGACCATCCGAATGAGGTCCTTGGTGTCCATCGGCGACTTCGCAAAGCCCGTGATCGGAATGTTGATATCGTGTTCGGAGAAGAGCAGAGAGGCGAAAAGCTTGTCCCGGGATTGTGTGATGGCGTCAGCAGAGTTCTGGCAGTAAACACCGAGGTGTTTGAACTGGCGAAGCAGTGCGCAGCCGTAAAAGGTCACCGCAGGCTTGATGCGGGGGACGATGGCGTCGAACTGGTTGAGGATGTTCCCGCCACGGTAACGGATCTCGGGTGAATGCACGTCAAGCTTCATGTACGAATGCTCCACGTTGAGGAACACCATCTCGTGACCTCGGACGGCGCCGGCCTCCATGATACGTCTGTTGCTATAAAGCTTGGGGTTAGAGGCGAGGACGCCAATGCGCAATCCGTTTTTCTCCTCGTCAAATGCCTGGTAGATCGACCCTATCTCCGCTTCGGAGATATCGCCCTGTACAAACTCCTGTGCCACGTCCACGAGGAAGCCGTTCATAAAGGCGTCGCGGCCGAGGAGCATTCGAAATTCCATGGCATCGCGGTTGGCGAGCGTGAGGTCCACGGAGAATGTGTGCTCACCAAGCTTCATGGCAGTCTGGATGACGAGGCGCTCCTCCGGGATGCCGGACGTGTTCTTGACCGCCTTGCGGCCGGTGACACGGGCTTCACAGGGGATGGTGACACTGCGGTTGTCTTGCAGGGGATTGACATCAAACTTGACCCATTCCTGGCCGTCCTTGGTAAACAACTTGATGCGGTCAGCTTGGAGCGTAGAAGTCTTAGCCCCAGAGTCGACACGGGCTTTCACGGCGGGCACCCCCAGTTTGGGGAATCGACACCACTCAACACTTCCAATCACGTTCATGGCAAGGGGATTTTTTGAGGGCGCAAAGATACTCCTCTGTAAAACCAGTTTCGGCCTGACTTGGGTGTTACCGTTCCATGAAATTATTGTGCACCGGCAGTCGGTGAGCGGGTATCCAATGTCAAAAAAATGGGCATGGCCCAACCGGTAAGAAATGCTGGCTACCGCATGGCCCAAGCGAGCTACCTCTCGACCAATCCCGCCTGTACCCCGCCTGTACCCCGCCTGTACCCGTGTCCTAAGTACACACATAACCACCTACATATCAGTGAGTTAAATTTCAAATCATCCTCTCTGCCTCTTAACTTTGGCCCACCGTGGGGACCGCACGGAAAACTTCAAACTATGGGTAGAAAAGTCAATTTTATCGTGTTGACCGCGTTGGTCATTTTGGTCTCCATCATCGGCATGACGGCCAGTCCAGGATTGACTTGGGATGGGGCCACTTCGTCCGATCCCGGAGATGTGGCTTGGATGGTGGTCGCCAGTGCATTTGTGCTCTTGATGACGCCGGGCCTTGCCTTCTTCTATGGCGGCATGGTCGATCGGAAAAATGTGATTTCCACGATGCTGCAGAGCTTCGTTGCCCTAGGTGTCATCAGCATTCTCTGGGTTGTGGTCGGCTTTAGTCTTTGCTTTGGCGACTCCATCGGAGGCATCATTGGCAACCCACTGACTTTCTTGAACTTTCAAGGTGTCGGAGCCGCGCCGCACCCGCAAATTGGAAGCAGCATCCCCTTCCTGTTGTTTGCCTTGTTCCAATTGAAATTTGCCATCATTACTCCTGCCCTCATTACTGGCAGCATGGCCGGGCGCATTCGATTCCGCAGCTACATCCTGTTTATGGTGTTGTTCTCCCTTTTGATTTATGCTCCTCTGGCGCACATGACATGGCACCCCAATGGGCTGCTGATGAAGCTGGGGGTCCTTGACTTCGCTGGCGGAACAGTGGTTCACATGTCCGCTGGATTTGCGGCATTGGCAGGAGCCGTTTTTCTGGGGCCTCGCAAGAATGCCAGGCTTGACCATGCCAACATCCCTTTCATCATTCTGGGAACAGGCCTGCTGTGGTTTGGCTGGTTTGGGTTCAATGCCGGTTCAGCCCTTGGGGCAAATGAGGATGCTGTGCTGGCCTTTGCCAACACCCACTTCGCCTCAGCTGCGGGCATGATCACTTGGATTTTCTTCGAGCGGTTTCAAGGCCGAAAAATGAATGCTGTGGGCGCCTGTATTGGGGCGATTGTAGGTCTTGTTGCCATTACCCCGGCTGCTGGATTCGTGACCGTACACGAGAGCATTCTCATTGGGTTCATTGCTGCTTTGGTTTCAAACTGGGCCATATCTCGCCAGAAAAAGAGCGGATTGGACGACACCCTCGATGTGTTTCCTTCCCACGGCGTGGGGGGCATGGTGGGGATGGTGTTGACCGGTGTCTTTGCCTCGGAAGTGGGACTGACTTCTGGAGCATATTCCACCTTTATGTGGCACATCATCGCCTTGTTTGGCGTGGCTGGATTCACCTTCGGAGGCAGCTACCTCCTCTTCACCCTGGTGGACTTGATCATCCCCGTTCGTGTGAGCGGATGGCAAGAGACCTTGGGCCTCGACGAAAGCCAGCACGGGGAGCAGTTGGACTGACCTCCTGCCGCGACAGATGTAAAACGGCGGTCAACTTCTCCTCCTTTGGCGCGGATGCACGCCCGGGGTAGCTATCTTTGTACCACACGGCGCAGGCGTATTCCCATTGTGGTTGAATCATGAAACGGCGCCAAACCCATTTCCTTTGACAGATTTCAATTCGCTCGGACTGAGCGAACCCATCATGGAGGCCCTCGTTCCACTTGGCTACGAGACCCCTACCCCCATTCAAGCTCAAGCCATCCCTTACGTTCTCGACGGACGTGATGTGTTGGGTGTGGCCCAAACCGGAACCGGTAAGACGGCAGCGTTCTCGTTGCCCATGCTGCACAGGCTCAACAAACAACCCCAAAGAGACGGGCGCCGCCCCATTCGTGGACTTGTCTTGAGTCCGACCCGCGAGTTGTCGGCTCAGATTGGAGAAAGCATCCGCGACTACACCCCGAATTTGCCCATCAACCACACCGTCATATTTGGTGGTGTGAAGCAAGGCAAACAGGTCGCAGCCCTCAGGCGCGGCGTAGACATTGTGGTGGCCACGCCAGGCCGATTGCTCGACTTGATTGACCAAGGCCACATCAACCTGCGACACCTGGAGTATTTCGTGCTCGACGAGGCCGACACCATGCTCGACATGGGCTTCATCCACGACATCCGAAAGGTGATCAAGCTGCTGCCACCGCGCAGACAGTCCTTGTTCTTCTCTGCCACGATGCCCCAGAACATTCAAGAGCTGGCGGACACCATCTTGATCGACCCTGTGACGGTGGAGGTTGAGCGACGCAGTTCTGCTGCAGAGACTGTGGACCAACGCGTGTACTTCGTGCGTCAAGGTGAGAAAAAGCACCTGCTGGTCGACGTCCTCAAAGCCCCGGAGGTTTCCAGTGCTTTGGTGTTTACCCGCACAAAGTATGGCGCCGACAAACTGGTGCGGCACTTGCGCAAAGAGGGGGTGAGGGCCGAAGCCATACACGGCAACAAGTCCCAGCCGCAGCGCGAAAAAGCCATGAAGGCCTTTAAGCGGGGCGACCTGGGGGTATTGGTGGCGACCGACATTGCGGCGCGTGGCATTGATGTGGACGACCTGAGCCATGTGGTCAACTTTGAAATCCCCAACATCCCAGAAACTTATGTGCACCGCATTGGCCGGACGGGCCGTGCTGGGGCCAATGGAATCGCCATCTCGTTTTGCAATGAAGACGACGAGCGCGTCTTCCTGCGTGACATTCAACGTTTGATTCGCCGGGAGGTTCCGCTTGTCACGGAGCATGACTACCACTTGGCCATGCCGCCCATCCCACTGGATTCTGGTAAGCCCGGAAACAGCGGTGGCAGCGGGAAAAGCGGTGGCGGAGGCCGCGGCAAGGGCGGAAAACGCGGCGGACCTTCTCGCGGCAGAAATGGCCGCGGTGGCCAGGGCGGACAAGGCGGACAAGGCGGCGGACAAGGTGGACCACGTTCTGGATCTGGCGGAGGCGGAGGCGCTGGTCAGCGGCGCAACAAGCGCAGGCGTCCGGGTGGCGGTGGCGGCCGGCCCCAGGGAGGAGGCCAAAGGCAAGGCCAAGGCTGAGTTCGGGCCTTTGACGATTGAGCCCAACCGCGGTTTAAATTGACCCTGTGAAACCCCTTCTCAGCGCAACCTATGGCCACATCCTGAGTGGCGAACTCTTGGACGAGATCGCCGTTGCTGGGAAATACAAAGCGGTCCCAAAGGGAGAGGTGGTATTGGACATAGGCGCACCCATTCCTGGACTTCCCATGCTCTTGGAAGGGGCTGTAAAAATCCTCAGGGTAGACCAGGACGGAGACGAGTTGCTCCTGTATTTCCTGGAAGCCGGAGACAGTTGTGCGATGACGCTGGGCAGTTTTTTGGGGTCAACCAAGAGCGCGATCCGGGCCGTCACAGAACAAGACAGCAAAATGGTGATCGTCCCTTTGGAAAAAGTCCACCAATGGATGGGCGAACACACCGCATTCAGGCAGTTGGTGATTGAGAGCTTCAACACCCGCCTCCAAGAAATGGCCGAAGCTCTGGACAGCCTGGCGTTTCTGGACCTGCACGGCAGAATGAAGAAGTACCTGAGCGACAGGGTCAAGGTCAATGGCTCCACGAGCTTGGAGACCACCCACGCCGAGATAGCTGCGGACCTCTACACCTCTCGGGTGGTCGTCTCCCGCATTCTCAAGCAATTGGAGCGCGAGGGTGTGGTAGAATTGTGCCGCAACCGCATCGAACTCCTCCAGTTTTGAAGTCAGGCACAGGGCGTTGGGCAACCTAAGTCACCCTGAACCTTCAGAGAGACCGCTACCTTGCCCTTGCAATGCAACGCTTTATTCCTTCTGTAGGCTGGCTGAAGTCGTACAAACGGAGTGACTTTTTGGGGGACCTCCCAGCGGGTCTGACCGTGGGGGTCATGCTGATTCCACAAGGGATGGCCTATGCGCTGATTGCGGGTTTGCCCGTGGTCTACGGCCTTTATGCCGCGCTGGTTCCTCAAGTGGTGTACGCATTCTTGGGCAGTTCGCGACAGCTCGCCGTTGGCCCTGTCGCCATGGACTCCCTCCTTGTCGCTTCGGGGCTGACTGGCCTTGCAATCGCGGGCTCGGACAGATACATCGAGCTGGCGCTGCTGCTGGCCTTTATGATGGGGGTGATGCAACTGCTGCTGGGCATGCTGCGCATGGGCTTTCTGGCGCGGTTTCTTTCGCGGCCGGTCATCAGCGGTTTCACCAGTGCTGCAGCCTTGATCATCGGACTCAATCAGCTTCCAAGCTTGCTTGGCATAGAAATGGGCCGCAGCGCCCACCTCCATGAATTGGTGCTCGAGGCGGCGCGCGCGTTGGGCAGCAGCCACTTCCCTACCCTTCTGCTCTCTGCTTCTGCCGTTCTGGTTTTGTTTGTTTTGCGTCAATGGGCACCTCGGGTTCCAGGCGCACTGGTCGTGGTCGCTGCCGGCATCGGCTTTGTGACCTTGGTCGGAGCCGAGACGTATGGCATCCGCACCATCGGCGCCATTCCTTCGGGATTGCCCCATTTCCGCATGCCGGGGCTCCATTGGGACGACATCCGCACGCTGGCGCCTGTGGCTGCCACCATTGCACTGATCGCTTTCATGGAAGCTTTCAGCCTGGCCCAAGCCGTCTCCCAGCGGCGGGGGGACCACACCATTGACGCCAACCAGGAACTTCGCGCCCTAGGACTGGCCAACTTCTTTGGCTCCATGTTTGGCGCATACCCCACTACAGGCGGATTCTCACGGACTGCAGTCAACGAGCGGGCGGGTGCCATGACCGGCGTCAGCGCCCTGATCTCTGCTGCTGTTGTGGGCTTGACCTTGGCGTTTCTGACCCCTGTGTTCCGCCACCTGCCTCAGGCCGTTTTGGGCGCCATCATCGTGGTTGCCGTTGCGGGGTTGTTCGATGTGAAGTACGCCCGTGCACTGTGGAGGAGCCACCGTGAAGAAGCCCTGTTGCTCTTTGTCACTTTTGGGCTGACCGCATTTGGCGGAATGGTGCTCGGCATTGCCGCAGGCGTGGTACTGAGCTTGGTGCTCACGCTGTACAGAAGCACCCGGCCACATGCTGCCGAATTGGGTGCCATCGCCGGCATCTATCGCAACGTAGAACGCTTTCCGAAAGCGACATTGGTTCCCGGGTGGTTGATTGTGCGTTATGACGGGCCCCTCCACTATGCAAGCCAGGCGCATTTCCAAGAGTTTCTCCAGAGCAGACTTGCCGCCCGAGGCCCTGCCCAGCCTGTACACACCATCCTGCTTCACGCTGAATCCATCCCCTACATCGATGCCTCTGCATGCGCCATGTTGTCCAGCCTTTTGGACGAATGGCAACAACGCAGCATCACGTTTAAGCTCGCAGGGACCATTGGTCCTGCGCGCGATGCCCTGCACCGGTTCGGCCTGATGGAACGGATTGGCGCGGCCCATTTCCACACCAATGTCGAGGACGCCTTGCATGAACAAGAAGACAGCCAACAACGCAAAATCGCCACCCAAACGGCCCTGTCCGAAGGCTAATCACCTCATCTTTGCTCCCGAAATTCGCACCACATGAAAGTCGAACAGATCTACACCGGATGTCTCGCCCAAGGCGCCTACTACATCGAGTGCTGTGACGAGGCGGTTGTCATCGACCCGCTCCGTGAAGTTCAGCCTTATCTGGACCGCGCAGAGGCCAATGGGAAGACCATCAAGTACATTTTTGAGACCCACTTTCACGCGGATTTTGTGAGCGGACACGTCACGCTTTCAGAAAAAACCGGAGCCCCGATTGTCTTCGGCCCCAATGCAGCGCCCAAGTTTGACGCCATTTCTGCCACCGACGGACAGGTATTCAAGGTGGGCAAGGTGACCATTGAAGTGATCCACACCCCGGGCCACACCATGGAGTCCACCACCTATTTGCTCCGGGACAAAGAAGGAAAGCCCCACGCCATTTTCACAGGTGACACGCTGTTTTTGGGAGATGTGGGACGCCCCGACTTGGCCCAAAAAGGAGCCGACATGACCCAAGAGCAGTTGGCAGGAACCCTGTTTGACAGCCTGCGCACCAAGATCATGACCCTCCCCGACGACGTGATCGTGTATCCCGGCCATGGCGCTGGGTCTGCCTGCGGAAAGAACATGAGCTCGGAGACGGTGGGCACCCTGGGCGACCAAAAAGCCAACAACTATGCCCTCCGTCCCGACATGACGAAGGCCGAATTCGAGAAGGAAGTCACCGACGGCCTCCTTCCCCCTCCTGCATACTTCCCGCTGAATGTGAAGATGAACAAGGAAGGGTACGAGCCCATGGAAAAGGCGTTGGAACGCGGACAGCAGGGGCTTTCGCCCGAGGCCTTTGATGCTGCAGCCAATGAGACCGGCGCAGTGGTCCTGGACGTGCGCTCCAAAGAAGCCTTTGCTGCAGAGCACATTCCCAGAAGCACGTTCATTGGCCTGGACGGCAACTTCGCCCCATGGGTGGGCGCCATGATTGTGGACCTGAAGCAACCGATTTTGCTGGTCTGCGAAGAAGGCAAAATCCATGAGGCCATCACCCGGCTGTCTCGCGTGGGGTTTGACCAAGTTTTGGGCCACCTCGCTGGTGGGCTCGACGCTTGGAAAAAAGCCGGCCTGGACACCGATCACATTGACGCCATTGACGCCCCCGAATTTGCCAACCTCTGTCAGGCGCCAAACGCAAAGGTGATTGACGTTCGCAAACCAGGAGAATTCCAATCAGAGCACGTCTTAGATGCGGAGTCTATGCCTTTGGCCGACTTGAACCAACACTTGGCCTCCATCCCCAAGGACCAGCCGTTTTACCTGCATTGCCTGTCGGGATACCGCTCCTTGATTGCCTTGAGCATTTTGAAGGCCCGCGGACTGCACCATGGCATCAATGTCGAAGGCGGATTCACCGCCATCAAAGAGACCGACGCTCCCATGAGCGATTACGTTTGCCCTTCGACCCTCTGAGGTTTGGCGGGTACGAAGTGTGGGTGTAGTTTTGCCCTCCTTCTCTGAAAATGTTCAGGGTGTCACACCCAGGTGGCGAAATTGGTAGACGCGCAGTCTTCAGGTGGCTGTGCCTTCGGGCGTGCGGGTTCGAGTCCCGCTCTGGGTACGAAGAGAAGAGGCTCCTTTATGGGGCCTCTTTTTTTTGAGCAGCCCTCGCGCCAACCCCATGCGTTCAGCCTCGGTGAGGTTTCAACGGCTGGACAACGGACGCGGGTGCGCAACGGAGTGACGTGAAGCGCAGGGCTTTATCAGAAGGCGCTGACGTACCCTTCCTGAGAAAAGCACGTAGAAGGAGGCATGCACTTGAAACACATCCTGCCCATTTTGGGCGTTCTCGGCCTCGTCTCCTGCTCACCGGAAACCTACATCGACCCCATAGAGCCCATTGCTGCTGACCCGGCCGAACCGACTTCTATCACGGCCATCGGCTCTCAAGAAGCGGCGGAACACTTGATCGTGCTCAGGCTCGACGTGCCCCACTCATGGACGGGTTGCCACGGTGAAGGCGTCATGACATTTCATGCGGAAGGCGAGATGACGTGGGAGCTCGACGGACAAACCTTCGGATCACCCTACTTGCTCGACGATGAAGACCAACTCTACCCGGGCTGTGCGGAAGATTGCGCAGACATGCTGCCGTACCGCTACGACCCGGACCTCCGCCAATGGCGGCAGTTTGATGGATACTGCTGGTACGACTTGACGCCTTTGAATTGACCGGCTGGCTGCGGGGCGATCAGGTGTAGATCACCCCTGCAGCCACCGTCAGGCGGGTCCCGGGATCCACGAGAATGAAGGATCCCGTCGCGCGGTTGCGGCGGTAATCGTCCACCAAAATCGGGGCTGCGGTGCGGATCTTGACCCGGGCGATGTCATTCATCCCAATCTCGAGATCGTCCTCGATGCGGTGGAGTGTATTGATATCGAGCTTGTAGACCACCTCTTTGACGACGGCCTTGACCTCTCGAGAAGTGTGGTGCAATTCGAAACGGGCACCCGGGCGCATGGGCTGATCGCCAAGCCAGCAAATGCGGGCATCGAGGTCTTGGATGGAATCTGGCTGGTTGTTCTCCCGCACGAGCATGTCCCCCCTGGAGAGGTCGATGTTGTCGGCGAGGGTCATGACCACGCTCTGCGGTGGAAAGGCCATGTCAACGTTGGTCTCCCCGATCGCAATGGAAGTCACCTTGCTTCCGAGTCCACTGGGCAAGGCCACCACCTCATCTCCCACTTTGAACACCCCGCCGGAGACGCGGCCCGCATATCCGCGGAAGTCCCGGTGCGCATCGGTTTGAGGGCGGATGACGTATTGAACCGGGAACCTGCAATCCTGCAAATTCCGGTCTGCTGCGACATGGACGTGCTCGAGGTGCTGCAACAACGTTGGGCCATCGTACCACGACGTGTTGTCCGAACGGTCGACCACATTGTCGCCCTGCAAAGCACTGATGGGGATGAACCGGATGTCCGGAATGTCGAGTCGGCTGGAGAAGCTCTGGAAGGCCGCCACAATCTCATTGTACCGGTTCTCATCCCAATCGACGAGGTCCATCTTGTTCACGCACACCACCATGTGCTTGATGCCCAAGAGGTGGGTGATGAAGCTGTGCCGGTGTGTCTGCTCCAGCAGACCTGCCCGGGCATCGATGAGGATGATGGCCAAGTCCGCTGTGGAAGCGCCCGTGACCATGTTCCGGGTATACTGAATGTGACCCGGCGCATCCGCAATGATGAACTTGCGTTTCGGTGTGGCGAAGTAGCGGTAGGCCACGTCGATGGTGATGCCCTGCTCCCGCTCGGCACGAAGGCCATCGGTGAGCAAGGAGAGGTCTGCGCCATCCGTTCCACGCTGGTTGGATGCCTGCTCGATGGATTCGAGCTGGTCCTCGAAGATGGTTTTGCTGTCGTACAGCAAGCGCCCGATCAATGTGCTTTTGCCATCGTCTACGCTGCCTGCCGTAATGAACCTAAGGAGTCCCTGTGCCATGATTTCTTGCTGCTCTTTTCCTTGATTCCAATGCTCAGAAGTACCCTTCTTTCTTGCGGTCTTCCATCGCACTTTGGCTGCGCTTGTCGTCCATGCGACCTCCGCGTTCTGTCTTGCGCGCTGCGGCCACCTCCGAAATGATCTTCTCGAGGTTGTCGGCATCGCTTTCCACCGCGCCGGTAATGGTCAAATCCCCGAGGGTACGGAAGCGAACCTGCACAGTCTCCGGCTTTTCATCCGGGCGCAAATTCAAATATTCGCTGTTGGCCAAAATCTGGCCATCGCGGCGGATCACTTCTCGCTGGTGGGCAAAATAGAGGCTCGGGATGGCGATGTTTTCGCGCAGGATGTAGTTCCAAATGTCCAGCTCCGTCCAGTTGTTGAGTGGAAATACACGGAAGTGCTCCCCCGGCTGGTGCTTGCCGTTGTACAAGTCCCAGAGTTCTGGCCTCTGGTTCTTGGGATCCCATTGGCTGAAATCGTCCCTGTGGCTAAAAAAGCGCTCCTTGGCCCGCGCCTTCTCCTCGTCGCGCCTCGCCCCTCCCACACAAGCATCGAACCGGTGGGCCTCGATGGTCGAAATGAGTGTGGGCGTCTGGATCTTGTTGCGTGAAGCATTGAACCCTGTCTCTTCGGCCACTTCACCGCGGTCAATCAAGTCCTGTACGCTGCCTACAATGAGCTGAACCCCCAAAGTCTCGACCAAATCGTCGCGAAATTGGATGGCCTCAGGGAAATTGTGACCCGTATCGATGTGAACCAAAGGCATGGGGATGCGCGCAGGCGCAAAGGCCTTGCGGGCCAGGTGCGTCACACAGATGCTGTCCTTTCCCCCGCTAAACAGGATGGCGGGACGGTCAAACTGTGCGGCCACTTCCCGCAAAACATACATCCCCTCTGCTTCCAGCTCATCGAGGTGACTCAGGTTGTAATCACTGCTCATCTTGTTCTTTTCTTCCAATTGTCCCCAAGCGGAACCATGCCCGCTCGTGGAAATAGTACAGCACCATTTTCAAAATGCTCTCCATGACCATAATGCCACTTGCCTTCTTGACGTCGCCAAAGACGACGTAGACAAACATGAACGTTGTCGCCGAAGCGATGACCCTCCAGGTCAGGGTTTTGGCAATGTGCCGCTTGCGGGAAAGCTTTTCATCCATGGTCAACTCAATCCTGCGAATTCACGAACGGCCGCCACCCCTTCTTCTACCGAAATGTTCGTGGTATCCAAATTCAAATAATTGGCCTCTGGCGCACCGTACTCGTCGGAATGGTAATGCTCCCTTCCTCGGGCTTCAGTGGTGTGCACATAGACTTCTTTGACATGGGCCCGGGCCTTAAACTCCTCGCGCAGCCACCGAAATGGCGCTACGACAGCCACGATGGAAATGCGGCCCTGTCGGCTGAGGTACAGCGCGATGTCCTGTGCCCTGCGGATGTTGGCTTCTCGGCCAGCCTGGCTGTAGTCGGCGTTGGCCGTCAATGCCCGGAGGTCGTCTCCGTCCACCATGAAAACATCGTGACCCGCCGATTTCAAATCTCCCATCAGCGCACGACCCACGGTCGACTTGCCTGCTCCAGGTTGCCCTGTGATCCAGATGATGGGATGCCCTTCGGTCATAGAACAAAGATAAAACCGCTTCAATCAGTGGCATGACCTGAGGTCAGGGTAATTTTTTTTCGAGTCAGAAAAAAAATATTCGCGTCTATTCCTCTGAAAAACAATGCTTTACTCTTTTTCTTCAAAAAATATGGGGCGGTTTTGTAACCCTAAAGGAAGGGCCACAGTAAAGGGTAATGGTTTTGGTTACAGCCGCTCCCGCAAGGGAACAGGCGATTTGGTGAAACGAAGGGGCTCTCAAACGTGAGGGCCCTTTCTCTTTTTACGGCTTTTTTCCGTTTGCATTCAATGCACAGCGCCTGGGCCCCTGTAACGCACGAAAATGTGGATCCACAAAGAGCGGCTCAACCGCTGAATGGGAGGGAGCAACACCAATAGGGTGGTGATGCCGCTTAAGATCACGGTGTCGGGCTGGTCGAACATGCCGGTAAACTCAATCCACCCCAGAGAACCAAAGACGTACAAGGCCACCAGCACGGCCACCCACAGCGCCACAGTCAATGCGTAGTTCACATAGGCAGCACCGAAATAGAAACCGGGTTCGCGTTTGAAATCTTCGCCGCAAGCCGGACACGACGGATGCATTTCATTGATGGTCCGCGGCCAGTATGGATTTGGAACCGTGAACATGTGTTCCTCACGACAAGCGGGACAGCGGTTCCTCAGGATGCTGGCGATAAAGGGGCGCGGCGGTTTCACGCCACCAAAATACCGCCAACTTCGCGGCAAAGGCGCCACCTCTTTTACCCTTCGAGTTGCTGGAGGGCCACCATGCTCTGGTAGACTCCTTGGGCAGCCATCAACTCCTCATGGCTGCCAGATTCGGCGATGCGTCCGCGGTCCATGACGATGATGCGGTCGGCGCGCCGCACGGTCGAGAGCCGGTGTGCAATCACCACTGCTGTGCGTCCCTCCATCACGCGTTCAATGGCCGCTTGCACGAGCCGTTCGCCTTCTGCATCCAAGGCGCTGGTGGCCTCATCGAGCACGAGAATCGGCGGGTCATGGTACAAAGCCCGCGCGATGGCAAGCCGTTGGCGTTGCCCCCCAGAAAGCCGGCTCCCCCCATCTCCAATCGGCGTCTCAAACCCCTCTGAAAGCTGGTCGACAAACTCTGTCGCGTGGGCGATGTCAGCCACCGAACGCACGCGATCTAGACCGTAATGGGGATCAAACAAGGCGATGTTGGCGGCTACAGAATCGTTGAACAGCAAGGGGTCTTGGGTGACAAAGCCAATCTTGCCCCGGACTGCGCCAGTGGCAGCCTCACGAAGGTCCAATCCATCCATGCGGACGTGGCCCTTTTCTGGATCGTACAACCGCAAGAGCAAACGCGCGACCGTGGTTTTGCCGCTGCCCGAAGGCCCCACAAGCGCCACGGTTTCTCCTTTTTTGACCGTGAGGCTAAAACCGTCCAAGGCGGGCTCGGTGGAGCCTGCATACCGAAAGCTGACCCCCTCAAAACTCACCTCCTTCTGGAAATCCACGGCAACGGGCTGTTGGGGTTCGGCTACGGTGACTTCGGCCTGGAGCACCTCATCCAATCGGTCGAGCGAGGCCGCACCTTTTTGGACTTTAAAAATGGCATCGCTGAGGGATCGGGCAGGCGGAATGATTTGACTGAACACCACCAAATAGCCTATGAACAGCTCCCCTTCAAGTCCTTCTCCACGCAACACGAGCCTCCCTCCTACAGCAAGGAGGATGGCGATGACCGTCATCGATACAAACTCACTCACTGGAGAGCTCAGGTATTCCCGCTTGTAGAGTTTGCGCATCAACCGGAAGTAGCCCTCGTTGTGCTCGGCGAAACGGTCCCGGAACCGGGGTGCGGCATCGAATGCCTTGACCACCACCATGGCACCCAGCGTCTCCTCTAAACGGCTGATCAAATCGCCAAGACGCGCCTTGCCCCTGCCCGCAGCACCCCGCAAGGCGGTGGCAATGCGCGAGATGATGAAACCCGACACCGGCATGAACACCAAGGCAAACAGGGTGAGCTCCCAGCTGATGGCAAACAAGGTCACCAAGGAGAGCACGATCATAATGGGGGCCTTGAACAACACCTCCAAAGTCCCAATGACACTGAACTCCACTTCCATGAGGTCGTTGGTCATCCGGCTGATCAAATCGCCCTTGCGCTGCTCGGTGAAATACCCGACCGGCAAGGCGAGGATGCGGTCAAACAACTGGCTGCGCAGATCGCGCGCCACGCCGGTCCGAATGGTCGCCAGGCTGTAAAAGGACAAGTAAGTGATGGTGTTTTTGACCAGGGCCAGCACAGCGATGGCGCCGCACATCAAGAACAAAGCCTGTTCCGCCCCGTTGGCCGCGACATATTGATCCAATGCAGAGGTCACCTGCGCAAAAACAGCATGGGCACCCTCCCCCGTTTCGGCTGCATCATTGGTGCGGAACAGGATCCTCAGAAAGGGCACAATGGCCAGGAAAGTGAACAGCGAAAGGACCGAACCGAGCGCATTGAAAACAATGTTCCCGATGAGGTTGAGCCGGTAACGCAGGACCAGCCCGAAAAGGTCCTTGAAACGCCTCATGCTCCGGCCGTTCCGATGTAGTTGTGTGGTGTGATCGCCCGCAATTCAGCGCGCACAGCGTCCGACACCGGAAGCCCGGTGATGAAGGCGGCAATAGAGGCCGCATCTATGCCCGCGTTGCCGCGGGTCAGGTCCTTGAGCAATTCGTAGGGTTTGGCCACCCCTTCCCTGCGCAAAATGGTCTGAATGGCCTCCGCCACGACCGCCCATTGCGCTTCGAGGTCCGCTTTCAGCCTCGCTTCATTCAAGACGAGCTTGCCCAATCCTTTTCGGAGGGCATTGAGCGCGACCAAGCTGTGGCCGATCGGCACCCCAACGTTGCGCAATACGGTGCTGTCTGTCAAATCGCGTTGGAGCCGGCTGATGGGCAGTTTTCGGGCCAAATGGGCCAAAAGGGCATTGGCCATGCCCAGGTTTCCTTCGCTGTTTTCGAAGTCAATCGGATTGACTTTGTGCGGCATCGCTGAAGACCCGACTTCTCCGGCCACCACCTTCTGCTTGAAGTAATCCAAGCTGATGTAATGCCACACATCGCGGTCCAGGTCGATGAGGATGGTGTGGATCCGCTGCAGCGCATCGCACCATGCTGCGAGGTAATCGTAATGCTCAATCTGCGTGGTGGGATGACTGCGGTGCAGGCCGAGTTCTTCTCCCACAAACTGTTCTGCAAACGCGTGCCAATCCACCTCGGGATAGGCCACATGGTGCGCGTTGAATCCGCCGGTGGCTCCGCCAAACTTGGCTGCAAAAGGCACCGACTCGAATTGGGCAACGGCATGGTTCAAGCGCTCCACAAAAACAGCAAGCTCCTTGCCCAAGGTCACGGGGCTGGCAGGCTGTCCGTGGGTTCGCGCCAACATGGGCACTGCAGCCCATTGCTCTGCCAACCGCGCCAGGTCATCGCGCACAGACTGCAATGCAGGCAGCAGCACATCTGTGGTCGCTTCGGCCATGGACAGCGGAATGGCGGTATTGTTGACGTCTTGGGATGTCAAGCCGAAGTGCACAAATTCCGACCGGTCTGCAAGGCCCAGCGGAGCCAAGCGGTCCTTGATGTAGTACTCCACGGCTTTGACGTCGTGGTTGGTGGTCTTTTCGATGTCCTTGACTTCCTGGGCGCCGGCAGCGTCAAACCCGACATACACCCCGCGCAGCCCTTCCACCTGTTCGGCGGACAACCCCGGAAGCTGCGGAAGGCCCAAGCCGTGCAGTGCAATGAAGTACTCCACTTCTACACGGATGCGGTATTGAATGAGGCCTGCTTCGGAGAAATAAGCGGCCAAAGGCTCGGTATGTCGGCGGTAACGGCCATCAATGGGACTGATGGCGTTCAGGGCTGCATTTTCGGACATCGCGTGGGACGGGTTGAGCGCCGAAATTACAGACTGAAGCGCGGGCGGCGCTTACCTTTCGCATATGTTGATTCACACCGTTTCGCACGGACTTTTCAAGCTCGACGGCGGCGCCATGTTTGGCGTGGTCCCCAAGCCCCTTTGGTCCAAGTCCCACCCGACCGATGAACGCAACCGATGCGACTGGGGCTTACGCTCTTTGCTCATTGAGGAAGGCGACCGATTGATGTTGGTGGATTGCGGCATGGGAGACAAGCAAGACCCCAAGTTCTTCTCTCATTATGCCCCTCAGCCTCAAGACCTCGATGCACAACTGGCGGCCCTCGGGTACCAACGCGACGACATCACAGATGTGTTTCTAACGCACCTGCACTTTGACCATTGTGGCGGGGCCATTCGCCGCAGACCCGGCGAAAGTGACAAGTTTGACCCCGCGTTTTCCAATGCCATTTTCTGGAGCACCGAACGCCATTGGAAATGGGCCAACGAACCCAACCCGCGGGAGAAGGCCAGTTTCCTCAAAGACAACATCCATCCGATCGAAGCCTCGGGCCAACTGCAGTTTATACCCCGGGCCGAAGGGACCACGGATACCCGGCAGCCCATCCCCGGATTTCCCGACCTGGACGTGCTGTTTGTAGATGGCCACACCGAAAGTCAAATGTTGCCCTTGCTCAAAAAAGACGGACGCAAGGCTTTGTTTACCGCCGACCTGTTGCCTGCAACCACCCACATACCGACCGCCTGGGTTATGGGTTACGATACCCGACCGCTGCTGACGGTGACCGAGAAGGAGCGCATTCTCACCTGTGCGGAACGCGAACAGTGGACCCTGTTGTTTGAGCACGACGCCCATCATGAGGCCGCCACGGTGCACCGCACAGAAAAAGGAGTGCGCCTTCAGCGTGCTGGAACACGCCAAGAATTTGGCTGGTAACCGGCAGACTCAGTTTCCAAGGCCCGAGAGGCAGGCCCGAACGATCCCTGGGCCGGTGTAAATCATCCCACTGTAGACCTGGACCAGGTCTGCGCCGGCGTCCACTTTCTCCCGGGCGGAAGGGCCGTCCTCGACCCCGCCCACTCCTATAATGGCAAAGTCGCCACGTTGGCGGAGGTAACGCACGACCTCGGTGCTCCGACTGCGGACAGGGGCACCGCTGAGTCCACCTGCACCGATGGCTTGCACGTCGGCGTCCGGCATTTGCAAACCCTCGCGTGAAATGGTGGTGTTCGTGGCGATCACCCCTTCAATGCCCGTGTCTGCCACCAAGCCCACAATGTCGTCGAGTTGGGCATCGCTCAAATCGGGGGCAATCTTGAGAAACACAGGACGATGGATGTCCTGGGCTCGATTAAAGGCCTGCAAGCGGTTCAACAAAGCTGTCAATGGAGCCCGGTCCTGCAATTCCCTCAAACCGGGCGTGTTGGGCGAGCTCACATTTACCGCGAAATAGTCGACGTGGGGGTGCAGCCCCTCAAAGCAGGTGAGGTAATCGTCCGAAGCCCTGTCGTTGGGGGTGACTTTGTTCCTTCCAATGTTGCCCCCTACAATGAGTCCTTTTGGCCTGTTCTTCAACCGTCCGATCAATTCCTCGAGCCCTCCATTGTTGAAGCCCATCCGGTTGATCAGTCCACGGTCGTCTTTGAGTCGAAACAGCCGAGGTTTGGGATTGCCAGGCTGCGCCTTGGGGGTGATGGTCCCGACCTCCACAAAGGCAAAACCCATGGTGGACAGCTCCGACAGCCACTTACCGTCCTTGTCGAACCCTGCAGCCAATCCGATCCGGTGCGGAAACTTGAGACCGGCCACTTCCACGGCAGCGTCCTCTCCAGCAGCGACGTGCAAAGACTTTTTGAGCAAGGCACCGAAAACGGGCACTTTGAGGCCAAAACCGAACAAACCCATGGTCCGGTAGTGGGCCTTTTCGGGATCCATGACAAAGGCAATGGGCCGCAGAAAGCGCCGGTAAATCAGGTCTCCGAAGGATTCAGCATTCATGAATGGCAAAGATGTTAATAAACATGTGGACACGGACAATGTCCCCTCTGCAAGAAGCCCCTTCAACTGAAGATAGCTTTGACGCAACCTGAAAGATGCTGTTCAACTGGGGTAAGAAAAAGCTGAAGCCTGAAGAGGTCGCGAGGATGTTCGTCCACGCAACCCTTGATAGCATTGAGGATGCGTGGCCCGACGTTTTGGGACTGCTGCGCGAAACTCCCCACATGGAGCGCGTGCCTGAAATTGAAGAATCTGAGGTAGGTCCATTCCTACTTGTGGTGATGGCGGGCAACCTGGATTTCATTCCGCACTTTTTTGACGCTGGAACCGACCAGGTGCTTGTAGAAGCCATCCTCGCCGAACTGTCCACGCAATTGGACCTTCCCGTTCCGCAATTGGCGCCCAAGATTTCTGAGATGCGGGATGCCATGACCAAGCTCAACAAGCCTTCCAAGAAGACATTGAGCGCCATGTCCCGTGGTTTGTACATCGGATATGACCTGAATGGCTGCCAAGAAGAGTACTTCAGGTCCCTCGCGGTTCCCAATCCGCGCTTCTTGATGCAGATGGAAGAAATCCTCCAGCACTTCCTGTGGGACTGGACTTCCTTCAACGAGCAGTACCGCGTGCAGTCGCAGAGCTTGCAAAGCGCAGCGGTTTAACCACTGCGTCTGGCCTACCCCCTTCTGTCCAACTCCCTGGCTTGGTCCCTGTCCTTGATGGTGTGCCGTTTGTCCACGAGCTTCTTTCCCTTGGCAATGGCGATGTCCAACTTGGCGTAACCGCTGCTGGAGATGAACAGCCGGGTCGGCACCACCGTCACACCCACGTCGCGCAGTTTGCGTTGCAGCTTGTTCAATTCGGTCCGTTTCATCAGCAACTTCCGAATGCGCCTGGGCTCGTGGGTCACATACCCGGCATTGCCGTAAGCGTCGATGTGCATGTTGAAGATGAAGAACTCGTCTCCTTCGAATTTGCAATAGGCCTCCATGATGCTGGCCTTGCCTCCGCGTATGCTTTTGATCTCCGTTCCCCGGAGTTGAATGCCCGCCGTATAGCTGTCCGTGAGGAAGTAGCTGAACGCTGCCTTTTTGTTCTTAATCTCGACGGACATGGCCATCGAAATTACGGCCTACCGGTCAAGGTGCAACCCACAGAACTTCAGGCGCGTCATTCTCATGCTGTTGAGCCGATGCCTACCTTTCACCCGCGCGATTCTGACCCTTGCAACTTGGCCCCTATCCCATCCCTCCTTTTGCTGCTGATGCTGGTTTTTTCCGGTTGGAACGCAGGCGCCCAAACCGTGGGCCTTCTCGAAAACAGTCCTGCTGCATTTGACGGCTACACTTTGGTCGCTCCCACAGGCGCCACCAGGACCCATTTGATCGACAACTGCGGCAGGGTCATCAACCAATGGGACAGCGAATACCGAGCGGGGGAATCGGCCTACCTCCTCCAAGACGGCTCCTTGCTTCGAACCGCCCGGATCGGCAGCACCACTTTCAATGGCGGTGGAATTGGAGGACGCATTGAACGGTTCAATTGGGAAGGAGATTTGATCTGGAGCTATGAATTGGCCACAGATACCGCCCACCACCACCACGACATGGCCTGGCTGCCCAACGGCAACGTCGTGCTGATGGCTTGGGAATACAAAAGTCCAGAGGAGGCTGCTGCTGCAGGCCGCACATCAGAAGGGCCATTGTGGCCCCCCATGTTGATCGAAATTGAGCCCGCGGGCACAGCAGGCGGAAACGTGGTGTGGGAATGGCATGCCTGGGACCACATCGTGCAATCCAGCGATCCTGCATTGCCGCATTTCGGTTTGCCCGCCGAAAACATCACCCGATTCGATGTCAACTATGGCAATGTTTCCGGCGGCGGATTTCCAGGAGGAAACCCCGGCGGCGACTGGTTCCACTGCAACGGATTGGATTACGACCCTTTGCGCAACCACTTGATGCTGAATTCTCGCAATTGGTGCGAGTTCTACATCATCGACCATGGCACCACCACGGCAGAAGCCGCTGGACCAGCTGGCGATCTGTTGTACCGGTGGGGCAACCCTCAGACCCACGGGCGGGGCAGCGACGTGGACAAGGTCTTTTACCAGCAACACGATGCCCACTGGCTCTTGGGCGAAGCCCCGGCCGCCAGCGGGGGCGACCCTGCGCAATCGGTGTTGGTGTACAACAATGGCAATGGCAGGCCAGGAGGCACCGGCAGCACCGTGGATGAACTGGTCCTGCCTTGGGACAGCTCCAGCGGAACATATCTGCTGCCCTCAGCCACCGACACGGTGTCTTTTGCCCCCGAGGGACTCGATTGGACCTGGCCCGAAAACCCAAGCACGGACTTTCACAGCCCCAACATTAGCGGCTCCCAGCGACAACCCAACGGCAACACGCTCATCTGTGAAGGCGCCAGCGGCCACTTGTTTGAAATCACCCCCGATGGTGAAACTGTATGGGAATACATCACGGCTTACAGCCAATTTGGGGCTGCGACCCAAGGCGAAAACCCCTTTGGAAACTCCACCTTTCGCGCCTACCGCTATGCGCCGGGTTACGCCGCTTTTGAGGGCCGTGACATGACGCCCGGCGAACCCGTCGAGCTCAATCCATTGCCCTTTGATTGTGCGCTGTACCCCGCTCCGGTGGACACTTCTACCTCGGGCATGTCCTCCCTCGCCGGCGGCGAGACTTGGGCAGCCTACCCCAACCCATCCAACGGATCGTTCACAATTTCCAGTCCGCAGGCTGGCCTTTGGCGCCTGCTGGACGGCACGGGACGCACTCGGGCTCAAGGCCACCTCCTCGAAGGCCGAAACTCCTGCACAAGCCTTTACATTTCCCCCGGCCTCTATGTCCTCGCCTTGTGCGACTTTCGCGGACGTCCAATGGGAGCACCTCAACTGCACATCATCCGTTGACATCCTTACTTTGAAACAAGATTTCACCATGTACCGTCTCCTGTTGCCACTTCTACTGCTGTGCACCACCGCATTGAGCCAAAACACGGTGGGCACCATTGCCTACGATCCTGCGCTGTATACCGATGGCTATACGCTGATTTATCCTCACAATCAGAACCGCGCCATGCTGCTGAACGCCTGTGGTGAGGTCGTGCACGATTGGACCATGGAGGAGGACCGCCGTCCAGGCAATACTTCCTACCTGCAGCCCAACGGAGACATCATCATGACTTCGCGTCCTGCTGCCGTTGGAGATGACGCCATCTGGGCCGGAGGTGGTGGAGCCACCATCGAGCGCCGCAGCTGGGACAATGACGTCCTGTGGAGCTTTACCGCCAACAACGACAGTGTGCGCCTGCACCATGACATTACCGTGACCCCTGATGGCCATGTGATCGCCATTTGTTGGGAGGCCATTGACAGCCTGGAGTGCATTGCAAACGGACGCAACCCCGAACTGCTCGAGGGCGGGGTGTTGTGGAGTGACAAGCTCATCGAACTGCAGCCCAATGCAGAAGGCGGGGCTGACGTTGTCTGGGAATGGCGGGCTTGGGACCACCTGGTCCAGGATTTCGACAGCACCAAGGCCAACTACGGTGTCGTCGCCGACAACCAGCACTTGATCGATGTCAATTACGGCAGCATCGGCAACCAGCCCCGCGATTGGCACCACATGAATGCCATCGACTACTTCCCTTTTTATGACACAGCCGGACAGATCATCGTGAGCGTTCCGACGTTCAATGAGGTTTGGGTGATTTGGCACGACTACCAGTTCAGCGACGACCTCATCTGGCGGTGGGGCAACCCTGCCGCATACCAGCGGGGAGACAGCACCGATCAAAAGCTCTTCTACCAGCACGACATCCATTGGGGCAATGGCCTCGGGGTCAACCCGGGCAACCCCGATTTCACGAAGTTCTTTGTCTTCAACAACCGCGTGCCCAACACCGACACCACAGGCACCCACAGTGAAGTGGCGGTCATCTCTCCCATATTCGACGAGTATGACGGAGGATATGCCTTCAACACGACCACCGGACGCTGGGGTCCGGAAGACTTTCAGTGGACCTACACACAGGATGGATTGAACAGCTCTGGATTGAGCTCCTTTCAGCGCTTGGGCAATGGGAGCAACCTCATTTGCAGCGGCCGGACTGGGGAGATCTTTGAAATCACAGAGGAGGGTGAGACTGCTTGGCAATACCGCACTCCACTGTTGCAAGGCGCCCCTGTGGCCCAGGGAACAGCGTTGGCGATGAACAACAACCTGACGTTCCGAGCGGACCGATACCCGGTCAACTTCCCTGCCTTTGCCGATCAAGACCTGTCTTCGGGATTGCCGATTGAAACCGACCCTGCGCCCCTTGAGGTTTGCCAGCCCTTGGCATGTGACAACGAATTGGCGTGCAACTACGGTGACGCTGGCGACTGTGTTTATGTCGACACCGACATCGACATCGAGGGCCCCATGATGCTGGGCTTGGTCGACACCGTTTTGTGTGAAAGCGGCTATGAAGTCACCGACGATGGTTTTGTCACCTTGGTTTCCTCCTCTGGAGGAATGGACGCCGGCTACGAATGGTACATCACGCCAGAGGTCGTCGATTTGATGCTCTCATCAGGGTTTGAGGCCCTCTACAACGACTTGATCTCCCAAAGTGTTTATGTGTGCGGCACTGAATTGACTGCTGTGAGCCCATTCCTCGGGGATACCACCAGCTCCGAATACGATGGAACGGGATGGATTTGGCCCTTCTACAACGGCTACACAGCGCCAGCAAGCAATTTCGACTACGGATGCAACGACCCCAACGCCTGTAGCTTTGCCCCCTGTTCCCTCGCCGACCCGAGCCTTTGTACAGAACTCTCGGCCACTTTTTCCACCACACCATTCTTCGAAATCACGGTATCTGGTGGAACACCTCCGTATAACTTCAGTGTGCTTGACGGTGACCTGAACCCGACTGGGATTCCAGACGTGACCATCCAAGATCCCGTTCTGGCTTTGGTCGGTGCTCCCGACGGGGTATACTGCTTCGAGGTGTCAGATGCGAACGGATGCACGGGCACCTTCTGCGACACATTGGGGACCATATCCGGAATCCAAAACCCCGGCCGCTCTGCATTTTCCATCTACCCCAACCCCACTTCCACAACGGCTCAGTTGATGCTGCCTGCCGACTGGACTGTCCAAATGGTGGTGATCCGCGATGCTGCAGGCCGATTGGTGGACACCATTGCTGCGCCCCAAAAGGCCCAACGCATCGAGGTGGGAAACCTGTTGCCTGGAACCTACCTCGTGGAGGTGCGGCATGCTGAGGGTTCAGCCGTCCAAAGGTTGGTGGTTCAGCGTTGAATGCCGCGCTACATTGTGCCCCATGCCTGACGACTCCATACTTGCCCATCAGGAAGCTGCGGTACTCACACTGACACTGAACCGACCTGCAGCCTTCAACAGTTTCACACAGCCCATGGCTGCTTCCTTGCAAACCCATCTGCGAGCGGCCGATGCGGATGCATCGGTGCGGTGCGTGGTGCTCACGGGCGCTGGAAAGGCGTTCTGTGCCGGTCAAGACCTCAAAGAAATCACAGGTGAGGATGCCCCCACTTTTGAAGAAATTGTGGGCGGATCTTACAACGCGACCGTGCGGTTGATCCGCGGACTGAAAAAGCCTGTCATTGCCGCGGTCAATGGCGTAGCAGCTGGCGCGGGAGCCAACCTCGCTTTGGCTTGTGACCTCTGCGTGGCCGCAGAAGGCGCCAAGTTTATTCAGGCCTTTTCCAAAATCGGCCTCATTCCCGACAGCGGCGGCACCTGGATGTTGCCGCGTTTGGTGGGCATGCAGCGCGCAACGGCCCTCGCCTACCTCGGAACACCCGTTGCAGCCGCTGAAGCTGCAGCGATGGGCATGATCCACCAGGCGATACCCGCCGAGCAATTCCTCTCAGATGTGGCGGCCTTGGCGGCCCACTTGGCGGCCATGCCCACCAAAGGCTTGGCCTTGACCAAACAGGCCTTCAACAAGGCCTTCGAACAAGGGCTCAGCGCGCAACTCGATACCGAATTGGAACTTCAGGGCGCTGCTTCCCGTACGAGAGATTACCAAGAAGGTGTGGCTTCTTTCCTAGAGAAGCGAAAGCCCACTTTTGAAGGCCATTGATCATGGAGTACAATTCCGACAACAGCTTGGGCTGGATTGACTGCGAACACAGCTTGCCGAGCAATGGGCAACGCATCCTCGCCGTGGTGCCTGGCAATGAGGTGCTCATGCCGGGCAAGGCCAGCTTTGAAATGCGCGATGTGATCGTCCTGCGGTTTATGGAGAACTTCTTTTCTGCTCAGTCTGACCGCGCAGAAAGCCATGGCCGACACCTTTGGTCAGGTGAAGGTTCCTCCAACCAGTACTTCAAGGCAGTGACCCACTGGATGCCCATGCCCCAAGCCCCCCCGCCTTCTGAAGAGGGACAAAACGGCCAAGACTAAAGTCTGCCTGTTCAATGAGAGGTGATGGGGAAAAACTGCCCTGCCACCCCTAGAAATACATGGGATTCCCCCGCGATGTCGATGGTGTAAACGCAAGCGACATGCCACTCCTGGCGGTGGGCCAATTGTCCCCCGGCCGCTGCGGCGATTTGACCCAAGCCTTTGCGCAGCTTTTGGCCCAACTCAGTTTCTCCCGGCACATCGTCTGCCAACTCTTGCTGGACATGGTCAGAGAGGAACGCAGAAAAATCCGCGCTGTCGGGATTGGTCCAATACAAAGCTCCGCCCAACACGACAGAAAGGAGGGTCAACTTCACGATGAATTTCATGTCTTGGCATTGATGATGTGAAACGCCTGCACTGCATAGATCGCCGCCGTTTCTGTGCGCAACCGGTGTTCGCCCATGGTCACAGGAACAAACCCACTTTGGCCAAAACGCTCTATTTCCTCCGGAGCAAAGTCACCCTCAGGACCAATGGCGATCACAGCATCCCTGCCTTGCGGCAGAGCCTGTACCATGGATTGCCTCTCCCACTCCGGATGTTCGGGAACCGGGCAATGTGCCAGTCCGCGCCAAACCCCTTCTTGGAGTCCATCCAAAGCCTCACCCAGGGATACAGCAGGAGAGAGCTCTGGCAACCAAGCCCTGCGCGATTGCTTCATCGCCTCAACCAAGGTTCTGTGCCAACGGTCGTACTTCTCGACTTTGCGCTCGCTGCGCAGTGTCCATATAGGCTGAATTCGAGACACACCGCACTCGCAGGCCTTTTCCAAAAACCACTCAAAGCGGTCCGTGTGCTTGGTGGGTGCGACCAACAAGGTCAGCTGGGGATTGGTCTCCGGGTAACACTTGGGCATGCCCACCATCAGGGCTGCTTCGCGCTTCCCAAGGGACACCACCTCGGCGGGAAAAACCGCACCGCGGCCGTCCACCAATTCAACGGCATCGCCCAAACGGGAGCGCAACACCTGAACGAGGTGGCGCGCTTCGTCCGGCCCCAGCGTGTGAGGGCCCGGCTGAATGTCGGGAGCGTAGAATCGGCGCATGACGACAAAGAAAGCCATGACCCGGGACGCTCCGCCCCAGGTTTTCAAGCGTCATCCACAATGCTTCGTCAAGCGACGCTGACCAGTGTTTTCGGGGCTGCCTTGCGCACCGCCTCTGTCACGCCCATTTCGAACTGGGCGAAATTGGCATTGAAGCGGTCGGCCAGCGAATCGGCCTTTGCATCAAACGCATGGCCATCGGCCCATGTGTTTCTGGGGTCGAGCAGGGCACTGTCTACACCGGGGGCCTCCATGGGGACCTCCCAACCAAAACGGCCGCAGCGGCGGAACGCTGCACCGTCCATGCTGCCGCTCAAAACAGCGTCGAGCAATGCCCGGGTGTCTTTGAGGGCCATGCGGTGGCCCACTCCATGAGCGCCTCCGGTCCAGCCAGTATTGACCAACCACACCTTTGCTCCATGTGCTTCCATCCGCTCTCCAAGCATATCGGCATAACGTCCAGGATGCAGCGGCAAAAACGGGGCACCGAAACATGCGCTAAAAACAGCCTTTGGCTCATCGATCCCGTCTTCTGTGCCAGCGACCTTGGCGGTGTACCCGCTGATGAAGTGGTACATCGCAGTAGGAGCATCCAAATGCGCCAGAGGTGGCAACACCCCGAATGCGTCGCAGGTCAAGAAGAAAATGTGCTCCGGATGCCCTCCCTGTCCGCTCGGCTTGGCGCCTTTGATGTGCCCAATGGGATAACTCACTCGGGTGTTTTGAGTCGTTTGGGAATCCATGTAATCGGGGGTCACACCATCGGCTTCGAAACCAATGTTCTCCAACATGGCACCGTGTTGAATGGCCGCATGGATGTCGGGCTCGCGGGCCGGATCCAAATCAATGGTCTTGGCATAGCAACCGCCTTCAAAATTGAAGATTCCTCGGGGTCCCCAGCCGTGCTCATCGTCTCCAATCAGCTTGCGTCGGGGATCACTCGACAACGTCGTCTTGCCGGTTCCTGAGAGCCCGAAGAATACCGCCGTGCTGCCGTCTGCACCTTCATTGGCAGAACAATGCATGGGCAAGACGTTGAATTCTGTGGGCAACAGAAAGTTCATGGCACTGAACATGCCTTTTTTGATCTCTCCGGTATAACCAGTCCCCCCAATCAGCACGCGCCGGTGGGTGAAATCCAAAATCGCAAAGTTGGCTTGACGGGTTCCGTGCCGCTCTGGATCCGCCATGAATCCGGGTGCGCACACCACATGCCAATCGGGCACAAACGTCCCGACTTCTTGGGCTGTCGGGCGGATGAACATGTTGTAAGCAAACAAGTTCGACCATGCCTTTTCAGTCATAACACGAACGCCTTTTCGGAACTCAACGTCTGCACCCACGAAAGCATCGCGCACATACAGCCCTTTGCCATCGATGTACTCCATCATGTCGGCATGCAAGCGGTTCGCCTGTTCGGTCTCTACGGATTGATTGATGTCTCCCCACCACACTTCGTCTCGGGTGGTGTCATCTTTGACAATAAACCTGTCCAATGGACTTCGGCCTGTAAATCGGCCAGTTTCTATGGCGATGGCGCCAGTTGAAGTCAGTTTCCCTTCGCCTGCAAGCAACGTCCGCTCAATGAGACGTGCAGGGGGGAGATTCCACCAGACGTTGCGCGCTTTGTGCAAACCAATCTTATTGAGATTGGGGTGGAAAGGAGTGTTTCCTTGGTGTACCATGATGTTTGGCAGATCATTGCTTGCCAATTCAAAGATAATCCAATACCAAAGCCACCTTGTGATGAGGCCATAGGAAAAATCCGGTTCCGGGCCTGAGGATCACCCTTTCTTGCCAAATCGGGCCACCCAAAAGAGCCACCCCATGATCATCATGGCCCCACCGATGGGGGTTACAGGGCCCCAGATGAACGCAAAGCCCCATCCACAAAATCGGTCTGCCACCAGCAAAAAAATGCTGGTCGAAAACAACCAAGCCCCACATTGTACCCAGGCCAACCCCCGGCGCTCTCCAGAAGCGAGGGCCCCGACCAAAGCCGCCCCCATGACCAAGGCGTATCGCGATGCGGTCTCACACGAAGCCAAGCCTTTCGCGTCCAAAACTCCTTCCAAAGCATGCGCACCAAAGGCACCGGCCATTGTGCCCACAACAATCAAAATTCCCGCACTTCTAAAATGCAAAAGGGCGGTGTTTCTATCCTTCATGCCGAACTATTTTGCATGCAAAGAAAAACCGTGGTGCGCCCCATCTTTGGTGCCACTACTTCATTTCATGATCCCTATGACTTTACGCCTGCTCCCCTTGTTTGTTGCCCCTATCATGTTCATTGGATGTTCAGGGACTCCTGCCCCACAGGAAAGCGCCACCCAAGAAA
>JAKMCX010000042.1 GCA_022428285.1 Flavobacteriales bacterium | reverse complement strand
GGCAGCAGCTTTGACCGCCTCTTCCCCGGCACCCTCATCAACGCTGGGACCTCCCGCAACTACGGCGTCGAAGCCACCGTTTCGCGGGCCTTCCGCGACGGCTGGTTTGTCCTGCTCACAGGCTCCGTCTTTGACGCGCAGTTCCAAGGCGCCGACAAGCAATGGCGCAACACCAACTACAACGGCCGTTACGCGCTCAACGCCCTCGGCAGCCGCGAGTGGCGCCTCAACGAACGCGGGCTCTCGCTGGTCACCGGCGCCAAGTGCACCATGGTCGGCGGCCGGTGGTACGGCCCTGTCGATGTGGCCGCCTCCAACCAACTTCGCGAAATCATCTACGAAGACGCCGACCGCAACACCCTCCAATTCAAGGACTACTTCCGCCTGGACCTCAAGACCAACCTGACGTGGAACCGGCCCACCGCTACCCACGAACTCGGCATCGACTTCGTGAACATCCTCGGCACACAAAACGTCCTGAAACTCACCTACGCCCCCGACGAAAACGGCAACCCCGAAGACAGCATCCGCGAGGAATACCAACTCGGCTTCCTCCCCATCTTCTTCTACCGCATCGACCTCTAACCCCCACAAAAAGACCCACAAAAAAGGCCCGCCAAAGCGGGCCTTTTTTTCTCTTTTTCTCTGCGACTCCCCCGTCGGTACGCTGCCTCCAAAGTGTCAACCCTTCTTCGCTCAATCGGCATCATTAAATACCCAAACTGAGAGGAAGGAAAAGTCAGTCCCAGCAAGCAGCCAGAAGACGGTGGAAATGGTGAACGCCTTGTTCGCGGCGGGGTGAAAACCGGCCCGTCGTGTATGCGCGGGATTGAATGCCCCGCTGCACCGATTCTACCACGGCTTCGTCCTCGTGTTCGACTTGGTCGAGGTCCCCTCCTGCACCTTGACCAAGCAACGCACTGTCGTGCACATAGGAGCGGAAATGCACACGGGTCCGGTCTTTGGCGATGGGCTCGATCAGGTTCACCGACAATCCCCAAGGGTAGAAATTGAACATCATATTGGGGAAGACCCAGAAGTAAAAGGCCGCGATGTTCTGTCCGTGTTCAGGGTGCCCTGGCGGCAGCTGAAAGACCTCTCCCTCCCCTCGAGCATGGGCGATTTGAAGGTTGCAATGCTCAAATAGAACGGTGGTGTACTGGTCGTAGTCCACCGCTGCATTCAGGTCGGGATGCACGAAGGGGATGTGGAATCCCTCGAGGAAATTGTCGCAGTACAGGGCCCAATGTCCGGCCACCTCAAAAGTGCGGTCGCGCTCGGGGTCGTGTTGGAAATCGCCGAGGGGCAGAAAACCTGCGCGCTCCTCCATCGCTTGGAGCACGCCGTCCAAAGGGAAGGCCGGCTCAAGTGCCGTAAAAAGATGCCCGGCCCACTGTTTCAAGTCAAAGCGCTTCAGGTGGTCGCAAGGGCGGGGGAATCCTTCCACACCGTCGAACTCAGGCATGGAGCGGAAGGTGCCGTCGAGGTCGAATCTGCGCCCGTGATAACCGCAAACCAATTGGCGGACTTTGCCGGGTTGAGCCACAAGCAGGTTGCCCCTGTGGGTGCAGACATTGGACAAGCATTGCACTTCGCCCCCAGCCTGCCGGCTCAGCAGCAAAGGCTCGTTGAGCAGCCCCCCAAGCAAGTTGACCGGTACCACAGAGCCTGCATCTGGAAGCTCCGTGGGCGCATGGCCCACCCACTGCCAACTGCGCGCGAACACGCGTTCTTTGGACGCCTCGAAAACTCCGTCGCTCGTGTAGAATTCCGAGGGCAAGGTCTCCGCCTTGCGGATGTCAGGATCGACGTGAAATGGATTCATCGGAGGTCTTCAAAGCGGATCGAAGGCTGTAGAGCATCAGCCCCACCGACAGCAAAATGCCGCCGTACAACAGGACCTCCCAGCCGCAACCAAAAATAACCCAGCCACAGAAGACCGCCGTCACCAAACCCAGCGCACGGCCACCCTTCGCAGATGGCTCACCGCGCAGGAACCACCGAAGGGCCAACCCAGACAACAAATAGGGCACCAATGCCGAAAGCGTCGACAGCGTCATCATGAAGGTGAAGGTCTCCACCAATGAATCCGAAAACTTCAAAAGGAGCACAGCACAAGCCAAGGCCGACGAAACGGCGATCCCCACAATGGGGATGCCCGCGCGGTTCCGCTTTGCAAAGGCCTTTGGAAACAAGCCATCATCTGCAGCCGCCATGGGGAATTCGCCTTGGATGAAAATCCAGCCGTTCAATGCGCCCAGCGTGGCCATGACCGCCGCCGCTGCCATGATGGGCCGCGCCGAAGCCCCCCAAAAAGTGCCCGCAGCATCCGCAAACGGGGCACTGGAACCCATCAACGATTCAGGGGGCAGCACCCCCATGACCGCGATGGAACCCAACAAATACACGGCAACCGTCAGCACCGTTCCCCAGACACTGGCCCGGCCCATGTTCCGCTCCGGATCCCGAATTCTCGCGCTGGAAATGGCCGCCGACTCCACCCCGAGAAAGGCAAAAAGGGTGAGCGTGGTGGCCGCGGTAATCCCGCCAAAAACGGTGCCGCCATGGGTTCCGGCAACCCAGAGGTTGGACCACTCTACGTGAGGCAATCCCCACACCCCCACCGCCACCAGCGGCAGGACCTTGAGCACGGTGGTCACGACTTGGACTGCCGCCACTTCCCTCACCCCTGCTCCATTGACAGCAGTGAACAGCCAAATGAGGCCCACCCCACTCAAAGCGGCGGCTGTGGCATCCGCTTGCAACACCGGGAAAAACACCCCCAAATAGCCCACACAAGCCACCGCGATCGCCGCATTGGTGCACCAAATGGACACCCAATACCCCCACGCCACTGCAAACCCGGCGAAGTCACCAAAAGCCCGGCGCACATAGGCATAGGGCCCTCCTGGCGCATGCGGATGCAAGGTTCCGAGCCGACGGAAGACCGCCGCCAGCAGCATGGCACCCATCGAAGCCAGCACCCAGCCGGCCAGGCCCAAACGGCCATAGACCGCCAAGCCTGCCGGCAACAGAAAGATGCCCGAACCAATCATGTTGCCCGAGACCAATGCTGTGCTGGCCCCCAGTCCCCATTTGCGCATACCGCAGGTTACGAAGGAAGGACCGGTTCCACCCATTTGGGCCGCCCATTCAGCTCCTCCCCCAACTCCACGGCATGAAAAAGCCCGCAATCTGCGGGCTTTTTCTCGTTCAATGGTGTCTTGTCAATCCCTGCTCCACACGTCAGCCACCGCGCACAGCTTGGTTTTCACACCCATCTGCGGATGAACGTACTTCACCTTGATTCCCCTGGACCCCATGGTCTGAACCACCTGGCCTTTGATCCGGTCATCTCCCAACGGCATCCACACATTTTCACCAACCCTGTAGCTGTCTTTCTTTGGACCCACAGCACCGTCACTGTAACCCTGTGCCGACCCAGAAGTCTCCGAGGTCCCAGAGGTAACAGCAGCCACCGCATCTCGGACTCCCCCAAACAAACCGGAGAAACCGGATGCCCGCTCCACAATCACAACCTCCTCCTCTGGCTCTTCTTGCGGCGCTTCCTTTCCTGCCTCGACCACTTCCTGGCCTGGAATGGAGATCTTGCAATTCCGTGTGCACGGCGCATTTGTTGCACCCAAACGGCTCGCTGTCCTTTCGAGCTTGTACTGATGCTCAATTT
>JAKMCX010000036.1 GCA_022428285.1 Flavobacteriales bacterium | reverse complement strand
GACTGACATGGTTCTTCCTACAATCCCGAACGAGGGACTCATGATCAGTAAGGTGTTTATGATCACGTTTGATTTGCTGGCGGCCTGGGGGAAACCCCAGGCCTCCTCATTTTACCCCATTCAATATGCCTGATATTTCGCTCTTCTGGCACCGCCGGGACCTCCGCATTCAAGACAACCTAGGGCTGGCAGCAGCGCGAAAATCCGGCCTTCCTGTGGTGGGCTTCTTCTGCTTTGACCGACACATCCTTGACCGGTTGCCTGCCCTTGATCGCCGTCTGGGCTTCATTCACCACCACCTCAAGTCTGTTCAACACGAATACTCCCAATCAGGGGGTGGCCTGATCGCGGCATCTGGGCAGCCACTGCAAGCCTTGAAAGCCACCATTGCTGAACTCCGTGAAGCGGGCCACAACGTTGTAGCAGTGCATGCCAACCGCGACTATGCGCCCTACCCTGTTCAACGCGACGCAGATGTGGCCGCATGGTGTGGGTCAGCCGGTGTGGCCTTTGAGTTGCACGAAGACCATGTCATCATGCCACCAGAAAGCGTCCTCAAGGACGATGGAACACCTTACACGGTATTCACACCTTACAGCAAAAAGTGGCACCGGGTTTTGGAAGCCATGCCCACCTCTCCCCTCACCTCTGCCGACCCCCTGGCCTCCGGATCATGGGCAGAAGTCCAGTCCAACGACATCCCAACGCTGGAAAGTCTTGGCTTCGATACGGAGAGCGGAAACCCCGAAGGCTGGGTTGCTTTTGACCATCCCTTGAAGGCCGAAACGGTTCAGGAATACGCCGAGATGCGCGACACCCCGTCTGCCAAAGGCACCACCCGAATGAGCCTCCACCTGAGGTTTGGCACGGTGTCGGTCAGATCTCTGACCCGGTTTGGGATGAAGCACAGCGACAAATGGCTCACGGAATTGATCTGGCGGGAATTCTATCAGGCCATCCTCCATCATTTTCCGCACAGTGCGAGCGACGCCTTTAGGGCCAAATATGACCGGATTCCCTGGAGACACGATGAACCAGGATTTGCCGCGTGGTGCGAAGGCCGTACGGGATACCCCATGGTCGACGCGGGAATGCGCGAGTTGAATGCCACCGGCTTCATGCACAACCGGGTGAGGATGGTGGTGGCCAGTTTTTTGTGCAAGCACCTGCTGATCGATTGGCGTTGGGGAGAACGGTATTTCGCCGAAAAACTCCTCGATTACGAGCTGGCTTCCAACGTTGGCGGATGGCAGTGGGCATCGGGCAGTGGTTGTGATGCAGCGCCCTACTTCAGGGTATTCAATCCCGAAAGCCAAATGAAGAAATTCGACCCAAAGGGCGTTTATGTGAAGCGCTGGGTTCCAGAGTGGGGAACGCCGCAATACGCCGCTCCGATCGTGGAGCACAAAATGGCGCGGCAGCGGGCGATCGATACCTACAAGGCCGCCTTGGCCGGGGCTTAACTTGTGGGCATGGAAGACCGTGCCTCCTCCCCCCTTGGAATGGAGCGCCCGCTCGAAGGCCTGCGGGTGATCGAGCTCGCGTCCGTTTTGGCAGGACCCCTGGCTGGCAGCTTTTTTGCCGAGCTCGGAGCTGAAGTCATCAAGGTCGAGAATCCGGCAACCGGCGGAGATGTGACCCGACAATGGCGGTCTACCGGGGAGCCCCTCGGCGGTCCAAGCGCTTACTATGTTGCAGCCAATGGTCCCAAAGAGGTGCGCATGCTCGACCTCAAACAAGAGGGGGACCGGGCTGAATTGGAAGGGTTGTTTGCCAATGCCGACATCGTCCTGCAGAACTACAAGCCCAGCGGATTGGAACGGTTAGGGCTCCAACCAGAAGCCTTGGCCGCGCGCCACCCCCACCTCATCCACGTTCACCTCAAAGGGTTCTTGTCGGACGTCAACCGTCCTGGATATGACATGGTGGTTCAAGCTGAAACGGGCTTCATGGCCATGAATGGTGAGGGCGATGGCCCAACATTCCGCATGCCCGTTGCCCTTATGGATGTGCTGGCCGCGCATCAAATGCGGTCTGCTGCCTTGCTCGCTCTGTGGCAGCGGGAGCGCGACGGCTTGGGCAGTTACCTCGAAGTTTGGTTGGATGCTTCTGGATTGAGTGCCTTGGCAAACCGGGCGACTGAGCACCTTGTGGGGGGCAACGAGCCCCAAGCCTTGGGGGCACTGCACCCGCAAATCGCCCCTTATGGCGAGACTTTCATGTGCCGCTGCGGGGATCAAATCGTCACCGCAGTGGGGAACGACCCTCAATTTATTGCGCTGTGCAGTCTGCTTGGACATCCAGAATGGGCGCAAGACAATCGGTTCACATCGAACCCTTTGAGGGTCCAACACCGCCAGGCCTTGGCTCAATTCATGGCTCCTGCCTTTTTGGAGCGACCTGCCGAGATTCTGCTTGCGGAAGCCTTCAAGCGAAACATCCCCCTCGGCAAGGTGAACAAGGTCTCCGAGGCTTTGGCAAGCGATTCAGGCAGGGCCATGACCGCCACCTTCGAAACCGAAGGGCAAACGGTACAGCACGTGCGCCAAGTGGCGTTTAGCATTCACCGCAATGGCAAGCGCAGCACATAGTACTGGTCTTCGGCAATGGGCAGTTTGCCCGACCTCAACCAAGGATTGAGGGTTTTCAGGGCATTGTAACTCACTCCCATCTTCTGGGACAGCGCCGCCAGGTCATTGACACCATCTACCAAGACTGTATCGCGGGTTTCCAATGGGGCGTACCAGTCTTCGGCTTGGAGAACGAAGCCGTGTGCCTCTGGATTCTCCATGACCTGCTTGGTGGCATAGAGCCGGTAGACATACCGGGCTGTTTCATCATTGAGCATCAAGTCCCAATAGGCGGCGCCGCCTTGGTCCTCCATGCGGCGGGAAAGCCCCGACATCCCCATGTTGTAGCTGGCTGCGGCCAAAATCCAGTCGCCATAGCGTCTGTGGGCCTTGTTGAGATACGCGCAAGCGGCGCGGGTCGCCTTGACGACGTGATAGCGCTCGTCCACATCGCGGTCCACCCGCAATCCAAATTCTTCTGCGGCGGGCTTCATGAATTGCCAAAACCCGCGGGCGTCAGAGGGGGAAACCGCATTGGCGAGGCCAGACTCAATGACGCTCAAGTACTTGAAATCGGAGGGAATGCCGGAATCCACCAAGATGGGTTCGATCACCGGAAACCACCTTCCTGAGCGCTTGAGGGTCAGCAAACTGCTGCTGTGTCGGAAGGTGCCTATGAGCAACTCCTTTTCCATGCGCTCTCTGACGCCCACACGCTCAAGCGGCAATGTCGACCCGGCAAAACTCAAGCCTTCTTGGATGCGCGGCGGACTCACTTGTTGGAGTTGCCGGTCTTGCGCCGTTTCGGCTGGAACCGATGACCCTGAGGTGTCGGCGCTGTTGAAGGCGGCGGCGACAATAGAAGCGACGGCAACGCCCCCCCAGGTCATAGACTTCCAAAGATTTAAAGCCATCAGTCAAAAGGCGATTGGAACGCCGCGAAAACCGGAGCTACGGCATCTTTTTCAGAGAGCAAAGGAGACGCTGTCCCCCAGTCGATGGCCAGGTCCGCATCGTTCCAAAGCAAGGACCGTTCGTGCTCTGGACTGTAGACTTCTGTGCATTTGTAACAGAAGACCGTATCCGGTTCCAAGGTCAAAAATCCGTGGGCAAAGCCCTCCGGAACCCAAAACTGCCAGCGGTTTTCTTCTGTGAGCAGTGCTTTCTGGTGCTGGCCAAAAGTTGGGGAACCCTTCCGCAAATCAACGGCCACGTCCAGCGCAGCTCCTCGTGCGACGCGCACCAATTTGCCCTGGGCCCTGTCCGGAATCTGAAAATGCAGGCCGCGCAACACGCCGGTGCCCGACACCGACTCGTTGTCCTGGACAAAATGGACCTTCCGGCCGAGGGCCTCTTCGAAATGCGCTTGTCGCCAAGTCTCCGAAAAATGCCCCCTGTCGTCGCCAAAACGCCGAGGCCGCAACATCACAGGGCCTTCAATGGCGCCGTGCTCGATTTCCAGTGGATGTGCCATGGGATTCAGTTGCCGTTGAGGACAGAAATAAGGGCCACAAAGCTGCTGATGGTGGTGATCAAGCTCAACACTGGGCCGATGTCAGCGAGGACTTCTTGGGCGTATTGGGGCAGCGGCTCCACGTAAATGATGTCGCCGGCTTGCACCGTGGTGTTGGCGAACTTCAACCCTTCTATGGTCGACAAATCCAACTGGTGGATGGTTTGGCCGGAGACATTGCGGCGGATCAATTTGACGTTGCGCGCATCTCCACGGCCGCGGATGCCACCACTGAGCGCCAGAACTTCCAAGAGGCTCGTATTGGGATTCACCAACGGTACTACAGACGCCACACCAGCCTCCCCTGGGAAGACCAAGACGCGCTGATTGGTCACCTCGATGAGCGCGAGTGGGTTGACGTAATTCTTGCTGTATTCGTCCTCCAAATAGGTCTCGGCCTCATCGATGCTGAGACCGGTGAGCTTCACCGCCCCCAATTCGGGCAAGTCCACCGTTCCATCGGGCCGCACCTCATAGGTAAAACGGTTGTTGCCGCCCATCATCTGCTGATTCATGCCGCCGCCGCCATTCGCCGCTCCGGCTGCCGCTCCAGCGGTCATGGACAGCAGCCGCTCCCCTTGATTGGAGTACAGCTGAAAACTGATCAAATCGTTGGGGGCGATGCGGTAATTCAC
>JAKMCX010000037.1 GCA_022428285.1 Flavobacteriales bacterium | reverse complement strand
CCGCACAGCGACATTGATTTCGTGGATGCCCTGATCGATAAAATGGCCACAGTCCACAACATCGACACCACGCGGGTTTATGCCATGGGCTATTCGAACGGTGGCGGTTTCAGCTTTGACTTGGCATGTCGGTTGAACCACAAAATCACAGGCATTGGCGTGACGGCGCGGACCATGTATGCGGAGAGTTTTGCCGAGTGCAATGTCGTTCACCCCACCCCTGTGGTGACCATTCTGGGGACCAACGACTTCGCATCCCCATACGATGGCCTTGTCTACGAAGGGACCCTCTACTACCACAGCAACGACGAGTGCAACGACTTTTGGATTGAGGCCAATGGCTTGCAGAGTGCGCCTGTCGTGACCGATGTGCCCAACATCAGCACCAACGATGGCAGTTCGGCAGAGCTGTACACTTGGACCTCATCAGACGGTTGCCACGAGCTGTTGCACTACAAGGTCAATGGCGGAGACCACGACTGGCCGGGCACGTTCGGGAACATGGACTTCGTGTCTCACGATGTCATTTGGGAAGCCTTGAGCCAGCACAACATGGACGGTCGAATCGGCTGCACCACCAGCAGCATCACCGCTGCAGAAAGCGCAGACAATGAAATTCAGCTGTATCCCAATCCTGTGCAGACCCAACTGAAGGTCACAGGGGTCCTGCCAGATGCCCCCATCGAAATCTGGAATGCACAAGGGCAGTGCGTTCTCGAAACGTACTTAACCCATGGTGCTGCGGACATTAAACACCTCGCAACCGGGATGTACACCCTTCAAGTGCCGCACAGTTCGGTGCGGCTGCGCTTCATCAAGAAGTAAGCCTTGAAGCACTGGTATGCGTGAACGACGCACCGTTCATTCTGAAATCAGCCCGCGTCTCCATCTGAGCCACCATCATCCGTAGCCCCACTTTTGGCCTTGCGGTAGGTGAAGGAGTTGAAGATTTTGCGCTTGGCAAAACGGTACTGATTGTCGGCGTTCAGGAACTTGTTGAACAGCTGCCCGTTCACCCCGAAGTACTCGTAGGTATCCCCATTGAGGAAGGTGATTTCCAAGAGCAGTCCTTTGTGCTGCAGGTCTTGGATTCCAGAGTTTGTGGTGAGCTCTGTGTACTCCTCTTTCTGGGCCTCCTTGGTCTCTGGGGCCATGCTCACGAGGAAATGGTAGCCTTCGATGACCCTGCGGCTCATGGCTTCGGCTTCTTCCGCTTTTTCGCCGCCGTTCGGAAACTTATCGGGGTGCCATTCCTTGACCAAGTTCCGGTACTGCTTCTTGAGCTGCTTCAAATCCAAGGCGCCTTCCACCTCAAACATTTTCTTGAATTCCTTGACTCGTTTCATGGTGGCGGACTTGGAGGATGCAATTTCAATGCGGCCGCGAAACTACAACCGGACTGGGACTGCAACACCTGAATTCAAACCCGCTCAGGACTGACGGGTGAAAAAGACAGGGTATGGGCTCACCACTGCATGGGCACTTCCATCAAAAGGAAGCGCGCATCCTCCGCAGCTGTGATGGAAATGGAACCGGTTTGCCACACCCCCATGCCGTCTCTCCGGGCCAAGGATTTGCCATCGAGTTCAATGGCGCCCTCGAGCACAAAGACATAGACGCCCTGGCCTGTGCCATGAAGGGCATAATCGTGTTTGGTTCCGGCATCCCAAGTTCCCAAGTGAAACCATGCATTTTGGTGGATTTGCACCCCTTGCTTTCCGTCCGGACTCACCACGCACAACAGGTCATTTCGCTCGGCCTCGGCAGAGAATGTCTCTTGGTCGTAGCTCGGCTTCAATTCGCTTTCATTTGGAAACACCCAAATCTGCAAGAATTGCACAGCGTCGGTGGCGCTGTGGTTCTTCTCAGAGTGCAAAACCCCTGTGCCGGCAGACATGATTTGTACATCACCGCTCCGGATCACCGCAGTGTTGCCCATGTTATCGGCATGCTCCAAATCTCCAGACAAAGGGATGCTCACGATTTCCATATTGTCATGCGGATGGGTCTGGAACCCACCGCCGCCGGCGACGTCATCGTCATTGAGTACCCGCAAGGCGCCAAAATTCATGCGCTTGGGGTTGTGCCAACTGGCAAAACTGAACGAGTGGAAAGAATTCAGCCAACCGTGATTCGCGTGGCCCCGCGTATTGGCCTCATGGTGGACGTATTGAGCCTGAGAATCTGACATGGGTGTATCGGAATGGCCTCCTGCTCCGCTGAGTCCAGCAAAGGCGAGCACCGTCATGATGGAAATCAAAGCGGATGGCTGCATGGTGGTCTTTATGTTATGGGTGTCTGATGGATCAAACAACCCCATAAAGAAAGGGTTCAATCCCGATTCTCCCGACCTCCACTGGACGCAAACCCCTCTTCGCTGTTGTGCCCATTCGGGCCTCTTTCACATGACAATGGCATCGTTGGTTGGGCCCTTGAGATGACGCGACCCGTGAAAAAGTAAGGGCATCTAAAGGCCGTGAGCCTCACAGCTACATGCAACATCTGTGCTACTTTTCTGCATGCCTTTCAAACTCTCTTTCTTCTTTGCCTGCTTGTTCCTGCCCTGTTTGCTCAACGCCCAGTGGATTCAACTTGGCGATCAAATCAACGGGGTCAGTATGAATACAGTTCACCAATCACCGTTGGCCATGAACGCCAATGGCCATGTGGCGGTCATTGGCAGCCGGGACTACAATACCGGCACCTTCATAGCAGGAAGGTCACAAGTCGTGCAATGGGATGGTACTTCTTGGAATGCCATGGGCAATCCACACGATGGTGAAGACCCAGACGATTGGTGCGGAATGGTGGTGTCCGTGAATGAGGCTGGAACCGTTTATGCGGCTTCCTGTCCAGGCGAATTCAACGCTGCCGGCAAAAAGTCAGGTGTGGTCAGGGTGTATGAATGGGATGGCACAGACTGGATTTTGCGCGGAGCTCCTCTCGAAGGGCCGGGAAATGGGGCGGTTGCGGAAGGTGGCCCATGGCCACAATTCGGACAGAGCTTGGACATGAGTCTAGACGGCAACATTTTGGCCGTTGGGGCCCCGAACGAATCCGAAGATGCATCCGCCTTGGACCAACATGGCTTGGTGCAAGTGTGGATGTGGGATGGCCAAGACTGGTCTCAACGAGGGCAAGACCTGCGCGGCACTCAAGACATGGATTTCGGTGAGAGTGTGGTCATGAACCAAGACGGCAACATCCTGGTTGTTGGAGGGCCTTTGTACGGCAGTTCAACCGAAGATCTTGGATGGGTGCAGTCCTACGAATGGGATGGCGAGGAATGGGTTCCCATGGGAGACCCCCTTTTGGGATCAGCCGATTCTGAGCTGTTGGGCATGCGTCTGGCCCTTTCGGCCAGCGGCCTCACCTTGGCGGTCGCCAGCCCTGGCTATGGCACCCCCAATGCATGGGGCCCTGGATTGGTGTATGTCTATGACTGGGACGGAAATGCTTGGATGCAACGCGGAAGCACATTGTCTTTGGAGGACAACGGAGACGGGTTCGGTTTAAGTCTATCGATGCAATCGGACGGCAACCGCTTGGCTGTGGGAGCCCCGACTGCCAGCCTCGAACCCATTGGACTACAGCAACAAGGTGCATGCTTTGTGTATGACTGGGATGGCGCGGATTGGGTTGCCGTTGGCGAACCTGTTTGGGGTGAAAATCCACTTGAATTGGCCGGTGGAATCTCACTGAGTTCGGACGGACAAATCTTGGGGGTCGCATCCATGTCCGGCTTGACTTCACCGAGTCGGGTGAGGTTTTTTACTGACGGCACTGCCAATGGCCTGGATGAAAGGGAGCGCAATGCCACCATCTTGCATCCGAATCCAGCTACAGATCAAGTGACCATCCGTTCTTCACTCAACTTGAGCTACATCGAAGTGCTGGATGCCCTCGGCCGGACGCAACAATCGATTCGCCCAAATGGGAACACCAATACCCTCGACGTGTCCTCGCTGACACCCGGGATTTATATCTTACGATTGACAACCAACCAAACGGCCCAGACTGAAACCAAGCGTTTCATGAAAAATTGACCCCGTGCCATGCGACCATCCAAGCCCACGTTGACCCTCATGATACTCGGCCTTGTGGGCGTCCTTTTGGGCGTGACCTTCAAGCTGAACCACCTCATGGGTGCCGAGCGCCTCTTCAATGCAGGCATTCTGGCGCTGGTCGTCGGACTCCTCGCATGGGTGGTTGCCCTGCTCCGCAAAA
>JAKMCX010000249.1 GCA_022428285.1 Flavobacteriales bacterium | reverse complement strand
TCCGTCAGAGGCGTAAGTGTGAATGGGATTCACATCAGAAGTCATGGCGCCATCACCGAAGTCCCAGTTGTAGGAAGTGGCGTTAGAAGATGAATTGGTAAAAGTCACCGTAGTGCCGTCTGTGACCGATGAGAAATTCGCGGTAGGAACAGAAGAAGGAATGGGGGGCAGGTCCGCTTCGTCGTGGTAATGGACGAGGTAGAAATTCCAAGCACTGCCGTCGGCGCGCACCAGGGCCAATCCCATGCGGTCTGCTATGGGGCCTTCTTCAGTGCTGATGATGGTATACAACTTGGTGGCTGCGGGGACATAGCTGTCTCCGTTCTCCGTCTTGTTGCAGAGGCCCATATACGCTCCAAACCCATCGATAGAAATGGTGTTGGTATTGGTGTTGTAGTCAAAGGTGTAAGCACCTCCATCAGCAAAAGCACTCAAGTCTTCACCGTTGGGACCGGTCCAGATGCCTGGAGTGGTTTCGTCCATGCAATTCTCATCGATGCCGAGCCAACCTCCATTGGCGTCAGAGTCTACGAAGAGCGTGCCATTGGTGCTCTTGTCCCAAGTGCCGTCAGCATTAAAGGTGTAGCTGTCGTCGAGGATGCAGGGACGATCGCCATGCGGCGTTACGCCTCCAAAAGACCACCAACTGTTGTCTCCGATGGCAGGCCCGATGCTCATGGCAATGTTCTCGCGGTCCAAATACCAGGTCTTGCTGTCCACTCCAGACAAGAAGACGCTGGCTGTATTGGGGTCTGTGATCGTGATGGACTCGGTCTTGGAAGAAGAGCCGTCAAGTCCAATGGCGGTCAACGTGACCTCGTAGACGCCACCAGCGTCATACTCGTGCACAGGGTCGGTGTCGGTACTCGTGTTGCCGTCACCGAAATCCCAAGTGTGGGAGGTGGCGTTGGCGGAGTAGTTGGTAAAGGTGACCTCAGACCAATTGGTTTCGCTTACAGTGTATTGAAAGCTGGCAATGACCTGGTTGGGTTCCGGATCCGGATCTGGCTTGCAGCTCACGATGGCGAGGCTCACCAACAGGAAAAGCCCGAGTCCTTGAATCGTCTTGTTCATGGTGTATTGAATTGTGTTGTGATCGGTAATGCGTTTGATGGGGTCCCGGGGGAATCAGTTGAACAATGATTCGTCAGGATACGTGGTCAGGCCAGCGGCGATTTGAGTCTCCTCCAATGCAATGGGGAGCCACAGGTCATCAGGCCCGAAGTTGGCTTCTTTGTCTCCGTCGCCGGCAAACAAACTGGCGTCTGCCCGTCCAGAACGGACGAGGTCGTACCAGCGGTCTCCTTCGCAGGCCAACTCAGCCCGGCGCTCGTACCAAATGAGGTCCAACAGGCTCCAACCCTCGTCGGCCATCACAGTGGCTGCAGAGCGGAAGTTGCCTGTGTTGTCTCCAGGACCAGCGGCGCGCTCGCGTACAATGTCGATGTACATCTGAGCGGTGCCATCGTCACCTGAGCCGCGGTGCAAGGCCTCGGCGAGCATGAGCAAGACATCGGCATAGCGGAAAACATGCGTGTTCTGGGCCTTGGTGAGGTGCTCATTGCCACCGTTGACGTTGAGGCCGGCGAAGGCCTTCAGGTTGGGATACTTCTCTTGCCAATACCCGGTGAAGTCCACAGGGTTGTTTTGGGTCATGTCAATGATGGGGTCGCAGCTGACGCCTGCATCGGCGAGCTGCTGGGCCAATTCATCTTCTGAAAGGATGGCCACATCACGGCGGAAAGTGTCGTCGTCCAGAAAGTGGTTCCAAAGGCCTTCGGTGACCGACATAAAGCCCCATCCAGCCTCGTAATCGGGGTGTTCAGCGCACAATCCGCGGACACCACAAAGTTGGATCATGCCATTGCCGTCTACACCTTCAAACCATCCCCAGTCGCTGGACCAGAGGGGGTTGTGTTGTATTTCAAAGACAGATTCTGAGGTGTTCCTGTTTTCAAAAACGAACAGCTCTTGCATGTCGTCTTGGAGTTGGTAAGCGCCGAGGTCTACGATGGACTGAAACGCATCAGCTGCAGATTGGAACAAAGCGGGGTCGTCCCCTTTGAGGTCTGCCCAGTAGAGGTACGCTTTGCCCATGAGGGCATACGCTGCGCCCTGGGTGATGCGTCCCTCTTGTCCACTGGGTGCCACCAGAGGCAAGTAGGGCAGGGCCTCTTGGCAATCGGAGACAATTTGCTGCATGACTTCGGACAGCGTGCCGCGTTCGAGGTTCATGTCTTCGGGCGTGAGGCTTTGGTTTACCACAGGGATTGGACCGAAGTGACGGAACAACTCGAAGTGGTAGTAAGCCCGAAGCCATTGTGCCTGTGCCTTGTAAGAACTCACCGCTTCAGACTCGATTTCGGTCAGGTCCAGCAATGCGTTGGCCCTGCTGATGCCGATGTAGCCCTTGCGGTAAATCGGGTGAAGGACCACGTTTGAATTGGTGTTGGTGAAGTCGTCCAATTCTTGCCAGCCAGGCTGGTCGTTGTTGGAGGGGTCTCCACCTGCATTGGCGTTGTCCGAGCGGATTTCACCCATCATGGTGGGGGAGATCCACTGGCCATAGGCCATGGACCAACCGATGGGGTCATACACCCCAATCAAGGCCGAGGCGACCTGATCTTCGGTTTGGTAATAATTGCTGGAGAGGAACTCGTTGACAGGGTCCACGACCAATCGGTCCTTGCTGCAGGCGGCCAAAAGCAGGGTACATCCTGCTGCGATGGTGAGGTTGCGATAGATGTTTTTCATCGTAGTGCGCGATTAAAAGGTAACGTTGAGGCCCGCACCGAAAGAGCGGTTGTTGGGGTAGAATCCTTTGTCGATTCCAGTATCGAGGATCCATCCACTCGTACCGATGTCGGGGTCGAATCCGCGGTAGTTCGTGATGGTGAAGA
>JAKMCX010000181.1 GCA_022428285.1 Flavobacteriales bacterium | reverse complement strand
CCATTTTTGTCGTCCCCGGGATTTTTGTTAAAGCGCCCGGGATAATTCACTTTCCCATCCTGGTGTGGACCCCCCCGATTTTTTCCCCGAAAAAAAAAAAAAAAAAAAAAAAAAAATACAACCACGCGTCTAGTCCTTGACCTGATATGACAGTGATCGACCACACGCGGACCACGCCAGTAGTTGCCGGGTACACTGTAGTCGTCGATAATTAAAATATCATTGTCCTCCAAGAATGCCTCATAGAGCTGTTGGTCTCTTTTCCAGTGACGACCGTGATTGGTGATTTCTTGACCGCAGATGTGACAGTTGGGTGCCTCAGCCAGGGCTTTTTCTTCGGCTGTAAATTCACTGACGGGTTTCAAGATTTTGTATTTTTGTCTCATGGTCTCGATCGTGGCGTGAATACGATTTTTAACGGTGGTGAAGTCGGCCACAAAGTGCTCTTCTGCGTGGGGTCCACAGTAGCTCATGGGGGGAAACTGAGACTGCAAATGATCACTCACACCGGGCGTTGTCATAACACCCAGTGAGTAGGCCATGATTCGGTGACGGTTGATTATCGTGCGTTGTGATGTATCATGATTGAGATAATTTTTGCCAACCTGTCCCCAGGTTTCGAAGTCGGCAAAAATATGAAAGGGGGCACGCATACTGTAGGCAGAGTTGGTAAAGGAGAGGTGTGTCTCGGGAAAATTAACATTGTAGCGGTCATATTTGGGGTCCCCACAAAACTCGTCCCGATGCTTGGTAAAGGCTCGATGCCTGTAGCTTTTGGTACCCCCCACAAACACTTGGAGACATTTGGGGCAAACCTTGACCCCACGATGGGGCAGGTTGAAGAAGGTGTCAAGATTGGTGATGGCCACAGCATGATATTCACCGGTGACAGGATTTTCCAACAAGAGTAGATTGAGCAGCGTACGCGCTGGGTTGTGCACATGTTGCGAGACGTGGAATTGCTGGATGAGTTTTTTTCGCTCCCTTTTCTCTTGGTTCGATAAACCGGCCGGTCTCATGGTAAAAGTGAGCTCAGCATCCATGTTGACGTAGGTGAAGAGATTGATAGCATAGTCAGGGTTAGCCTTTTCAAAAAGGTTCACCGTGTGTCCTGTGACAAGCTGACCCGGTGTGATTGAGCTGAAGTCAAGATGTTGCCAAGCTGAGGCGCGCGCTTCATAGTAGGCGGGACGTTGGGCCTCGTGCCTGCGCCAAGGGACAGACACAGTTGATGCATGGTGGTACACGATGCTGGCCCAGAGGGCCCATTTGAAGCAGTAATTATCGTGTGACCTGACGTTGATAATACACCCCTTGCGACTCAGTTCGCGTGGTGTGCGTTGCCACAGTCCCACAGCCAAGGGGGGAAGAGCGTAGACGTGAATGATCACACTCTTGTAGTGGTTAAGAACCCAGTTGGATCCATTGCGCACGAAATTTTCAATGTATAACCACAAGTACTGGATTGCCTTATCAAACATGCGGGTCAGATCCACATCCACATTAGCAATCTCTTCCGTGGCTGTTCGAGCGTAGTCGCGAATTGTTTGAACACCCTCCGTGCGGTCGCGTGTAAACACAGTTTGGAGACCGAGTGAAAGTTTGACGCGCGGATGTTGAGTCATAAAGGTAGCTACCACTTGTCGCACCTCTGCTCGTCGACGATTAAAGAGTAAAAAAATATCACTCGGTGGAACGGGGGGTGTCACAGGGGGGTCTGGTTCCCTCAGCTCAATGACGCAAATATTATTGTCCATGGCAAAAATTGTTCTCAACACGGGTTCGCTGACCCTTCCCTCGACAGGGAGTGCGTTAACCACACCTCCTACCCGTGGCACTATGGTGGGTCCCATTCTGGGCAACTGATTGAGCGGTTCTACATGAACATTTTTGTGCTCGGTCCAAGCATCAAGGGTTGTCTCTTGTTTCTGACATCCTGGACAGAACCTAAAGACGGGCGACAGTCAGTCACCGAGGGTGCAGGCAGGTCTACTTACCACTGTGCCAGGTGCCATTGTGACTCGTTGGTGTGGGCCAAGGCTCGATGTTCTTCCAAGGCATCAGGTGTGGTAAATGCGCCCACGACAGGGCACAGCTCACACGTGAGACCGGTGGCTGGGTGGCGCTGGTGATCACGCTCATGCTCGAACCAGTGCAGCGGGTCATCAGGTTGAGCGGGTCCGGGACAATGTCTCACGGGGCAGACCCGTGGCCCACCAGGATTGGCCATGGGGGGGATTCGCTTAGTCTGCAAAGGGAAGCCTTTTAAAAAAAAACCCCGCTACAGCTACACATGCACTACACAGACCGTGGGGCGGCCTCCCACACACACAAGAAAATGGGTACACAATAAAAATCTTTTCCAACGCGCGGGTGGGCTCCAGGTTGTGGTCGTGGGGTCAGTCCTCCCCCCTGCTACTCGCTGTCCTCGTTGTCGTTCAGAAACTCCTTCAAGGACGCAAGTGTGTCCTCATACGAGGTGCCCGTGGTCTTCACCAGCGCGTAGTCAATCGTCATGCCCGTCAGATATCTGGACCCACCGCCAGGCTCACCGGTCAGGCCATACTTTTTATTGGTGAAGGCAATTTCATACTTTTGATTGGATTGTCTCACACAGTCTGCCCACACCTGCCACATTTCAGCCAGCAACTCGCGGATGTCATCGTTGTCCTTTTCCTTGCCAGTGCTTGACAACAGTTGCTGCACCAGGTCAGCATCAAAGATCTGAGTCAAGTGTTGGTTCATGAGCCAGGGTTTGCCCATCACCGCAATGTTGCGAGTACCATCCTCAGCTATCACCAACTTTGCATCTTCTCCCTTGGTAATGGTGATGGTGCACGTAGCACGGTAGGTCTTCATCTTGTCGATTCGCGCGGGGTGAGAATCAAAGTAACGACAGGCCTTGTTAACACACACCTTGACGCGGACTTCTTTTTTACACTCGCTGCAGTTTTTATTCAAATACAGCTGGTCCACACCCATCACATAGCCCACAACATGACGCTTCGTCTCGTCGGGAGGAGGGGGAGCCACGGAGTTGCAGGTGGGAGGCGCGCGAGCTAATCTCTTGAACTCTGATTGCTTGTACATATTCATGTTCAACTGGAAAATGTTATAGGGAGCTTTGCGCACAAAAAATCTCGCAAATTCCCAGTAGGCACCCTTTTGAAGGGTGCGAGCCATCTTGATACCCTCGGGTCCAAAGAAAAACGCTTCCATGCGGCTGCTTTTGTCACCCACCTCGACCCGATGAAATTTCTCGCCTTTGGGCCCACGGCTTTTTTCGGCCTGACCCACGCACGCTCGAGTGATTTGAACCTGAACACGGCCCATAAAAAACTCTGTTGTCTCCTCGGGACAGTGATCCATGGAGGACTTGAGGCTGGCCAGCAGCACGGGAGTATCTACAACAACCAAGCTCAGGTGGACACCTCGTCAACGCCATGGGTCTGCCTACCTGTCACCAAGAGGTGAGCATACTTTTTACGCAGGCTATATTTCGGTGTCAGGGAGCAGCCCGGTGTCCAGGCCATCACACGTTGAACCTTCTCCGGCAGACAAAAGCGGTCATAGAGGGCCAGGTCGTCGATGAGCACCGCACGATCTTGGTCTGAAAACGAGTCCATGAGCACGAGTCCACCACCACCACCACCTAGACTTACCGTTGTTTATCCAAGCCGTAAACTCGTGCACATCCTTGCATTGGTAGACGGTGTCAAACTTGAAAGTTTCAATTAACCTCCTCACATCCTTGCGTTCGACCACGGTCGCGGTCTCGAACCACAAGAGCACCATCGGCTGGCTCTCATCAAGGGTGTGAAAGATAAACCCTTGGGCACAGACCCTTTTGACAAATTTGCCCGTAAAGCCTGGGACGGGCTCCAAGTCTTCCACCGAGGGGACATCCATCGGGGACATTGTCTCGTCCTCGCGATCCCAAGGCAAGGCCAGCTCCTCCTGTTCGGGCAGCGTAAGGCTGGTTGTCATTCTGAAATAAGCGCAACCAGGTCAATGGGTGGTGGGATAGGGCAACAACAAAAGACTAGCGAGATGAGTGGCGGATGCAATCACAAGGTTATGATTGAAAATGTTGGTCACTTGTAGTTTCAGGCCCTCGTTCATGGTGCCGGCTGACAGGGGTCCGTTGGTGGTGATGAAGGGACGCCAACAACGACGCGGATGAACACTGATGGCGAAGCCCGTGCAGTATTTGACGGTGACATTAACAACAATCGGCAAGCTGCTGGCCGGTGGTACGATAGTCTTCTCCATGGCGAGCAACTTGATGTTGTAGCTGAGACAGGGATGGTGGGTAAACATTTCGTCTGTCACGAGGATGGTATCGGGTGGCCTGGGCATTGCGGCCTAGTGGGCTGGTGGTTCATTGACAACTGATTCTATGTTACATATGTAGGGCGAGTGTTGACTCGTGAGACCCACGTGGTTTTGATGAAGCTTGAATTTAAAAGTGCGCATGTCTCTATGTTGGGTCGCGTCCAAGCACCCACGATTGGGTGTTACATCAATACAGTGGAGATGAGACAAGCGCGAGTAATGAAAGTAGTCGGGGTTAAACATGTAGTCCTTGCCGACACCAGCATGGGCAGGAGGCAGGTGCAGGGATGAACACTGGGGCATCACCCGGATGGCGAAACTTTTGTACAAGCTGTCAATGAGCATGGCAAACATATGCCAGCGCCTAGCTCGGTGCCACGGCGTCAAGTCCAGTCTCAGGATGAAGTTGTCTTTTGTGGGTCCTGGTTCCTCAGCGCGACGAAAATTGAGCATCGCTTTGAAAAGTCGAATCACCTCCGCCAAGTAGTAACAGTCATCGGGCTGGTAGTGGAGTATGACGAGACTGGGTTGTTTCACTTGATTGTAGATGATGTCCAAGGTCAAAAATAACGTGTCAGCATAGTGATACAACCACTCATCGGCATCGATATGTCCGTGAAGACCAATCCACACGGGAGAAGTAAGTCTCGCCAGCGTCACACAACCTGGGTGGGTGCGCAACCATTTTAACCACCGCATCTGGGCTGCACAGTCGGTGAAGTCGAACCTGCACTCTGCCCGGACTGCCCACTCGGTGAGAAAAGCGAGCAAGGGGGCACTGAGCGCGTTTTCACGACGGGTAAAGCGCACATCCAAAAGCACACTGGTGAGTACTCGACCTGGTGGCTGCTGCTGTTGTAACAATTGTGTGGTCAGCACCCGCATCCATGCGTCGAGACTGGTCCAAGGGAGGCGAACAGACCTGTAATGACGACATCCCTCATATCCCTCACACAGTCCGAACCGTTGAAAGTCTCGCGCCAACATGCAGCGCAGACGTATCGCCCTGTAGCGGGAAGCCTGTCGGATGCGCTGGAAGCGAGCACGAAGCCAAGCCACGTTCCACTCCACCGTGCGGTCAATCATGTAGAGTAGCACCAGTCGGCCGTCATGCTGCACCCAGTAGTTGGTAGGCGGGACGGGTGGCGTGACTTGACATAGACGGCGACAGGTTCGCCTACAAAGAGAAGCCAAGCCTTAGTAAGAGCAGCAGTCAAAACCGTCATGCGAGGCCTGGCGAGCCAGGCTGGTCCTCAACACCTGGGACGCGAGGGGACGTTTGAACCAGCGCCAACCCGCCCTGGACTCGCGTTGACGAGTGTGAGCTGGTGCACTCGACTGTCGGGGGGCAGACTTACGGGGCTGTGGTCCATCAGGGTCTAGACCCCGTCAGTCGAGTGCCCCCAGTCAGTCGCACGCCTGCCATCTTCATTCTGACGACGCGTTAGCACGACGACGAGGACGACATTGGGCCATGCTCACCCGACCGGGGGGTCTAGCCTCAGTCGAGTCCAACGCGGTGGCGACTGGACCTAGCCCACCGTCGGGTGGACACAGTGACCAGGGGAGACACGCTTCAGGGGGGGTCTGGCTGACGCACTTTCAATAGAATGTAAGTTTATCGCGTGTGATGTTCCGATGTTACACGTTTCCCTGGGCGGCGGTGTCGTCTGGCGACAGGAAGAGACGCTGGTCCACCGAGCGATGCCGCGTGGGTCGAGGTGGCTCTCGCTCACGCCGACACCATGTCAGTCCAATGACGCGGGGTCAGTCTGTCCGCCTGCGTCGTCGACCTGACATGGCGTGGCCTGAGCGGGCAGAGCTGGGTGGCTGGAAGGGCTGGTGACGGTCCACGCCATAACGACATGGGTTAGACTCACCTGAGGACCGACAGACTGGGCACATTGAGGTACTGACACAGTTGCGTGTGCACGGGTAAAGGCAGGCGTGTCAACCAGGCTTCTTCATCACGGGTGCATTGTCCGTTGTGCTGTCGTTCCATCTCGCCAGTCATCGCTCTGAAAAAAGTGGACCTAGCGTCAGGTTAGGGTGGTGGTGGTGGTGGTCGAGAGTGACACAAAAATGACGGCGGATCGAGGGGCGACTGGGTCTGGAAGACAGCGAGCTGGTAGCCGCACGGCTCTGTTCTCAGCTCTTGACGCAGTTGATTGA
>JAKMCX010000155.1 GCA_022428285.1 Flavobacteriales bacterium | reverse complement strand
GAAGCGATTTCTGAAACAATTGCTGCAGTTCGTAACCAATACGCAAAGTGAACGTAATGAATAGCGCCATGACTGCGATTAAAACAATCCCCCTCGCTGCCCTCGCCCTGGTGATGATGTTCACCGTGGCCGATGCCTCAGCACAATGCCGGACTTTCACCAAGAAGCGCTGTCTTCCTGCGTTGGAGGATTACGTGCAGAATGACAACTACAACACCGCGGTTCTGATTCCCGGTGATGAAGCAGAACTCGAACTGACATTTTTTGGAGACCGCGCCTACCGTTTGTTGGTGTGCGGACACCCCGTGCTCGGCGACCTGACTTTCCAAGTGTTGGACAGCCGCGGAAACGGAATCTATGACAGCACAGACAAGGAAAAGGACCACTTTGACTTTCGGGTGGCCAACACGCAGCAGATGACCATCCGTGTGCAAGTCCCATCTACGGATGCGGTGATCCAGCACGAGGGTTGCGTCAGCATCATGGTGGGCTCCAAGGGCTGACACCAGCGCATTTCTCAAGACTTCAAAACGTCCGCTCGGCATCGCCGAAGCGGGCGTTTTGCCGTTAAGACCCCTGTTGGTGGAGGTGGCCGCGCACTGCGGCATCAAAAGCTTGGGGCTGCTCTGCATGCAGCCAATGACCGGCATCCAGGGCTTGGGTCTCCAATTGGACAAAGTGGCGCTTCATGGCGTCCATTCCCCTTCCGACGACATAATCCGACCGCGTGCCATAAAGACACAGCGCAGGAATCCCCACCACTCCGAGGGGGCGGTGGCCAGTCATGTCAGCCAGGTGGCGCCGCAGCACCGGCAAATTGAACCTCCATGCGAACCGCTTGGCATCATCGCGGTAGAGCCCCTTCAACAAGAACTGTCGCACACCGGCTTCGGGCACATCGGCCGCAAGGGCAACATCGATCTCGCCACGCCGCTCAAAGGCATCCAAGTCCAACGATGCGAGGGCATCGAACAGCGGCAGGTGGTGCGGTGGATAGGCCACAGGGGCCATGTCTGCGATGATGAGGCTGCGGCACCTTTCCGGATATCGGTCCGCGAAATACATCGCGGTTTTGCCGCCCATGCTGTGACCGAGCAAATCAGCTTGAACCACACCCAAGGCATCCAGGGTATCGAGCAAATCGATCACCATGTCGGGATAGCTGTGGTTGGGATGGTGCGGGCTGCGGCCGTGGTTGCGCTGGTCGATCAGGATGACCGGCCTGTCCTCTGCCCAACGCAGCCCCAGGGTTTGCCAGTTGTCGGATGACCCCAGCAGCCCATGTAAGATGACCAAAGGCACCATCGGGCCGTCCAAGGGGTGCGTTCCCAAAACGCGATGAAACAGCTCCATCAGGCGGGGCGCAGTTGCGCTTTGTATTGGCCCACTGCGTTCTGAAGGCCCACATAAAGGGCGTCGCTGATCAGGGCATGGCCAATGCTCACTTCGTCGAGGGGCTGAACGTGCCGGGCGAAATGGGCCAAATTATCGAGGTCTAGATCGTGCCCTGCATTGACCCCCAGCCCCGCATTTGAAGCGCATTCTGCGGCAGCAACAAAGGGCTCAACTGCGGCTGCAGGGTCCCGGTGAAAGGCTGCGGCATAGGGGCCAGTGTACAATTCGATGCGGTCCGCTCCAGCGTCTGCAGCGCCTTGGATCAGGTCGTGATCTGTGGAGATAAACAGGCTGGTTCGAATGCCCGCACCGCTGAACTGGGAGAGGACCTTGGTCAAGAGAGCAGCATGGGTGCGCGTATCCCAACCCTCATTGGAGGTGAGGATTCCTGGAGGGTCGGGCACCAGGGTGACCTGCTCCGGAGCGACTTCTAACACGAGGTCCACGAATTCTGCGGAGGGGTAGCCTTCGATGTTGAATTCTTGGGTGGTGACCGCCCTGAGCCTTCGAACATCGCCAAAGGTGATGTGGCGGCCGTCAGGACGGGGGTGCACAGTGATGCCGTCGGCCCCCCATTGCTGTATCCGCTCGGCTGCAGCGATGGGACAAGGCAGCGCTCCACCGCGCGCATTTCGCAGTGTGGCAATTTTGTTGACGTTGACGCTCAGTCGCGTTGGGAAAGTTTCCATGGACCTAATGGGGTTGTGCCCTTACTGACGGCTAATTTCGCAAAGTCCCTATAGTTGGGAGTAATGAAGTCCATGCACGCAAAAAGCATCATCAACGACGAACTGATCGCGCTCAACCCAGGGGATACCTTGGAGAAGGCTCTGCGCGCCATGGATGAATTCAAGGTGGAGCACCTTCCTGTCGCCGCTGAGGGCAGGTACCTCGGGCTTGTGGCGGAGCAACACCTCTTGGACAAAGAGGGAGAAGCGGTTTTTTTGACCAATGTTCAATTGATGCCGCTCATGGTCGCTCCGGGCCAGCATTTTTTGGAAGTGGTGGACGTGCTCTGCGAAGCAGATGTCAGCGTGGTGCCAGTGGTGGAAGAGGGCATGTTGCTGGGATGTACCGACAGGGCCCACCTGTGGCGGGCTTTTCACAACAGCCTCACCCCTTTCAGTGAGGGAAGCATCCTGACCTTGGAAATGCCCTGGAAAGACTACAGCTTGGCCCAAGTGTCCCACAGGGTGGAGTCCGAAGGGGTCAAGATCTTGCAGGTCTTGGTCAGCGACGGGCACCAACCAGAGAACGCCGAAGTGGCACTCAGGCTTTCAACCCGAAACATTGAGGGGCTCATCGATGGACTGAGAAGGCACGGTTATGAAGTGCGCGCTTTCTACAGGGCGGAGGAATATGCAGAGGAGATGAAGAACCGGATGGCGGCCTTCAGACGTTACATGAACATCTGATCTATGGACGATCAAAACGCCCCCATCCAATCCCTTTTGCTGCACGGCACGGTGATCGCCGAGGCCGACATTCCGGCGTACCGCGATGTCCTCAAGGTTCTGAGGGCGGCCGATGTGACCTTGGCATTCACGACCGGTTTTCACGTGGCGCTCTCCGATATGGGTTTGGGAGATTCCCAAGATGCTGCATGTGATTTGGACAGTGCCAGGGAGTTTGGAATGGTGCTGACCTTTGGTGGAGACGGAACAGTGTTGGAGACAGCAGGCATGCTGGCCGGCCGTCCGATTCCTGTTCTGGGCATCAACACGGGCCGGCTCGGGTTCTTGTCTCACTTGCCCATGCCCGATGCAGCAAGGGTGTTGCCCAGCATCTTGGAAGGGGCATACAAAGTCGAACAGCGGGCCATGTTGGAGGTGGACTTCCCCCATGTAGAATTGGGGTCCAACCTGCGTGCGCTCAACGAAATCACCGTGCACCGTCGGGATGTAGCCAGCATGATCCGGGTTTCTGTGAGCCGCAATGGCGTCTTCATCAACCGGTACTGGTCAGATGGGCTCATCGTATCCACACCCACGGGGTCGACAGCCTATTCGCTGAGCTGTGGAGGCCCGATCATACACCCCGACAGCAACGCCATCGTGCTGAACCCCATTGCGCCGCACAACCTCTACGACCGTCCTGTCGTCATTCCATTGGAAGGCACGCTGGAAATCGAGGCCGAGGGACGCGACGACCACTTGATGTTGACCATCGATACACGCTCTTACAAGGTGGCAGCACCTGCGCGGTTTGAGGTGCGCCCTGCCGAACGGCCTTTCTTGTTGGTCCAGCTTCCCGGCGTGGACTTCATCGAAACGGTGCGCCGCAAGTTGCACCTTGGATTGGATGCCCGCGAAGGGCATTCTATGGAGGGGGGGCAAGAAACAGGCCATCATCCCCGTTAAAGCAGCGCCCTCAGTTATGATGTTACGCCCGCTTTTCGTGCTCTCTCTGTTTTCCGTGCTCCTGATCGGGACGGCCAGCGGCCAGCGCAAATTCGAAACAAGCAAGACCATGGGGTTGACCGTTGGGACGGGATACTACCTCGGTGAACTCAATCCAACGGGTCATTTTCAAGGGCGCATGCAGCCTGGATTTGGTGGGTTTCTCCGGTTCAATGTGAACCGCCGCATTGCAGTGCGGGCGAGTTTGAACCGCACCCGCTTGTTGTACTACGATTCCGACTCAAAAGACCCTTGGATCTCGAACCGGAACCTCCACTTTCGCAACGCCATTACCGAAGGCGCAGTGGTGGCCGAATTCAATTACACCCGGTACCAAATTGGCAACACCAAGGACCGCTTTACAGGGTACTTGTTTGCGGGCCTCTCCCTTTACAGCCACATGCCCGAGGCACAAATCGGGGACGTCTGGTACGAGTTGCAACCCCTTGGAACAGAAGGGCAAAGCACCAGCACGGGAGAAGGCAGGTACGCGACCACGGGATTTGCAGTCCCCTTTGGTATTGGGTTCAAGCTCAACTTGGGGCACTTCTCGGCCCTGAATTTTGAATGGGGCATTCGCCGCACATGGACAGACCACTTGGATGACGTGGCAGGCTACTATGCGAGCACAGCAATTTTGGAAGATGAGGCTGGCCCATTGGCAGAAGAACTCAGCGTTTCGCGCATCGAAAAGGAAGGAGACTTGGACGATCCGGTGGGACAAATGCGGGGATTCAATGACCTGGACGACCGCTTTGCTTCCATGACGGTGTCGTTCACTTTTCGAATCGACAAGTCGCCCACCACGTGCTGGGACCGTTGATCTTCTGTCGAATTAGGTGAAAAACTCCCAATCTCGAAGCGGAATGCGGTGTCTACCTTGCATGGCATTGCGTTGGTGACCACTTTCGCTGCCGCTTCCGCGATTCACGCAAACCAACATGGTTGAGCCTACACCTCCATCCCACCATCTTCCGCGCCATGTGGCGGTCATTATGGATGGCAACGGGCGTTGGGCCAGAGAGCGCGGACAAGACCGGGTTTTCGGTCACGCAAGCGGCGTAGAGAGCGTGAGGTCTGCCGTGAGTGCTGCGGGTGAACTCGGTGTCAAATACCTCACGCTGTATGCATTCAGCACAGAGAATTGGTCCAGACCACAAGAGGAGATCAACGCCCTCATGGAGTTGCTCGTGAAGAGCCTCGCTGGAGAAGTCGGCGAGCTGATTCGCAAGGGGGTGCGTTTGCGGTCAACAGGAGACATATCGGCATTGCCGGAAGCTTGCGTCGCCGGATTGCGGGACGTAGAAGAAAAAACAGCCCACTGCGAGGGACTTAATCTCATCTTGGCTTTGAGCTACAGTGGCCGTTGGGAATTGACCGAGGCGGTGCGCAGAATTGTGAGCTCCGGGGTTCCTGCAGAGGACATCGACGAAGAAACCGTCAGGCATCATTTGAGCATGCCGGACGTGCCCGACCCAGAACTGCTCATTCGCACCAGCGGAGAGCAAAGGTTGAGCAACTTCTTGCTGTGGCAGTTGGCCTATTCAGAGTTGCATTTCACGCCCGTCATGTGGCCCGATTTTCGGGAGGACCATTTCAAGGCGGCCATCTTAGAATTCAGGGGCCGGGAAAGGCGCTTCGGACGCACTGGAGACCAGCTGTTGAACGGGGCACAAGACATCAATCAGGGAATCACGAAGGAGGAATGAGGACTTACTTCACCGCACTTTTTGCAGTTATGCTGGCCCTGGCTGTTCCGGCAGTCATGTGGGCTCAGCCGGGCTCAGACGCCATTGACCTCGCGGTTCCCAGCGACTACAGGATTGCGGGCATCACAGTATTGGGTGCTGAATACACCGATGTGCAAGCGGTCAAGCTTTTCAGCGGATTGCAGGTTGGCGATGAGGTCGTCATTCCTGGTGAGCGGCTCGCTGCAGCCGTGCGCAACCTCTGGGATCAGCGGCTGTTCAGCGATGTTTCCATCGAGCTGGCAGAGTTGAGGGACACCGATGTTTACCTCGTGATTCGGGTCGTGGAGATGCCGAGGTTGACCCGATATGGTTTCACGGGTGTGAAACGCGGGGAGCAAGAAACCCTGCGCGGAAAGTTGGATTTGGTGCGGGGCCAAATCGTCAACGAAAACCTCCAGGTCACCGCCCGGCGCATCTTGGAGGACCATTACCGAGAAAAAGGCTATTTCGACGCCACGGTAACCATCACAAGTACACCAGACAGTGTCCTGGAAAATGCCTCAGGGGTCAACATCGACATCGTCAAGGGAGAGAAAATCAAAATCGGAACCATCCAGGTTTTGGGGTCGGAAGCGCTGGACGAAAAGACCATCAAGCGCCGCATGAAAAACACCAAGGAGCGCGCTTGGTGGCGGATTTTCAAGTCCTCGAAATACCTCGAAGAAGAGTTCAATGCGGACCTCGATGGGGTCACTGCGTATTACCGGGAGAAGGGGTACCGCAATGCCAGAATCTCGGGCGACAGTCTGTTCCGCACTCCAGAAGGAGAGTTGGGCATTGCTGTGCAGGTGGACGAAGGGGTCAAGTTTCACTTCAGAGAAATCACCTTCACCGGGAACACCAAGTATTCGACCTCTCAACTCGACAGCTTGTTGGGCTTTAAAAGGGGCGACTTGTATGATGTAGCGGAATTGGAAAAGCGGCTCTTTATGAACCCGAAGGGAATCGACCTGAGCGCTTTGTACAGTGACGATGGTTACCTGACGTTTCAGGCAATTCCGGTAGAAATTAGGGCTGAGAAAGACAGCATTGACCTGGAAATCCGTTTGGTGGAAGGCAAGCAATTCCGGATTGGTCGGGTGGATGTTCGGGGCAACAACAAGACCAGCGACCACGTGATTCGGCGAGAAATCCGAACCATGCCTGGCGATCTGTTCAGCCGCACGGACGTCATGCGGACCCAGCGAGAATTGAGCCAGCTCAACTACTTCAACCCTGAGGCTTTCGGCATCAATCCCATTCAAAACCCTGAAGACGGCACCGTCGACATCGAATATGTAGTGGAAGAAAAGCCGACAGACCAGATTGAGTTGCAAGGCGGCTGGGGCGGTGGCCGCATCGTAGGATCTCTGGGGGTGACGTTCAACAACTTTGCGGTGGGCAAAGCTTTCAAGAAAGGCGCTTGGCGACCAGTACCCATGGGCGATGGACAACGCGTGAGCGTGAGGGCCCAGTCCAACGGCCTGTTCTTCCAGAGCTACAATGTGAGCTTCACCGAGCCGTGGCTGGGCGGCAAAAAGCCCAACGCACTCACCGTAGCTGCCTGGCGTTCCATCCAGTCCAACGGCCAGCCCAAGAACGTGGAGGGCGAGCCCAACGCTTTGCGCCAAACCCTCATGATTACGGGCGTTTCGGCGTCCATCGGTCAGCGTTGGAAGCAGCCAGATGACTGGTTCAGCGTCAATGCGGGATTGAGCTACCAGCGCTTTGACTTTGACCAATACAACAGCGGTCTGTTCAGCTTCACCGACGGCCGTTCCAACAACATCGCGCTCAACCTCATTTTGAGCCGAAACTCGGTGAGCGACCCCATTTTCCCGGTCTGGGGATCCGAAGTGCGTTTGAGTGTCAAGGCGACCCCGCCATACAGTTTGTTTGAGCCAGGCAAGGATTGGAGCGGTTTGAGCGAGCAGGAACGCTTCCGATTTGTGGAGTACCACAAGTGGAAGTTTGTGGCCAATTGGTACACACCACTGACCACAGGTGGTGGCGAAAACCCAAAGTCACTGGTATTGCGCACCTACTTCGGTGGCGGCATGATCGGGCAGTATAACCGCCAGATTGGCCTCTCTCCTTTTGAGCGGTTCTACCTCGGTGGGGTGTTCTTGAGTGGTTATGTGCTCGATGGTCGGGAAATCATTTCGATGCGCGGGTACGACAACCTTTCCTTGACCGCCCCCGACCAAAACACAGGTGCGGGTGCCATCGTGAAGTACGGAACGGAATTGAGGTACCCCCTGTCCACCAATCCTTCTGCGACCATCTACACCATGGCGTTTTTGGAGGCGGGCAACACCTGGGCCACGGGCGATGGTTTCGATCCGTTTGATGTCTACCGTTCTGGTGGCGTTGGAATGCGGATCTTCCTGCCCATGTTCGGATTGCTGGGCCTCGATTACGGATGGCGCTTTGACGATGTCCCAACGGCACCCAGCATGGCGCGCGGACAATTCCACTTTTCCTTGGGCATGAACATCGGCGATTTGTGACCGTACGTGCGAAACGCCCCCGAATGAACGTTGTGCCACCGAGCCGTCTTATTTTCACCCTTCCGAAATCCATGCGTCTTCTCCGTCACCTGCTCCCGATTCTCCTGATCATCCCGTCGTTCTCGGCTTTGGCCCAGAAATATGCCTACGTGGATACGGAGTACATTTTGTCTCACTTGCCCGAATACGCCGAGGCGCAAAAGGAGCTCAACAGCTTGGCTTCAGGCTGGCTGGATGAGATCGAGGAGAAATACAGCGCGGCGAACCAACTCGAAACGGCATACCGCGCAGAGCGCGTCCTCCTCACCTCCGAAATGAGGCGCAAACGCGAGGACGAGATTTCCTCTAAGCGTTCCGAGGCGACCGACATGCAGAAGGCCAAGTTTGGCGTTGAAGGCGAACTCTTTCAGAAGCGTCAAGAGCTGATACAGCCTGTGCAAGAGCAGATTTTTCAAGTGTTGAAGGACCTGTCAAGTTCGCGGGGGTACATGGTCATATTTGACAAGGCCAAGGACTCGAACATGCTCTACACCAATCCCAAATATGACGTTTCGGACCGCGTCATCAAGGAGCTGGGTTACACCCCTGGTGAGACCATTGGTGGCGAGGCAGAGGAGGAAGCAGGAGAGAAAGGAAAGTCCCTCCAAGACCGGATGAATGACACGCTCGACAAGGGCAAAGACAAGGTCAACGACCGCAAGCAACAGGTCGTGAACCGCATGGGAGGAGCCACAGGAGGGCGCCCCAAGCAATAACGCAGTTTTCAATTCGCATTCACAACATCATGAAATACACCGTATCCCTTGGCCTGATGATGGCCGCATTCCTGATTGCCACTCCTTCGTTTGCTCAGGTGATGGAGGCCCGTTTCGGTCACATTGACACCCAGTCTCTTTTGGAGTCTATGCCCGAGCGCAATTCCATCCAGACCGAGATTGAAACCGCTGCGGGTCAATTCGAGCAGGAGATTGTGCGCATGCAGGGGGAGCTGGAGGCCAAAGTGGGAGAGTACCAGCAGAAGGCTGAGTCTTGGCCCGCTGCCATCCGCGCCCAAAAGGAGCAGGAGATCACGGCTGATCAGCAGGGACTGGAGCAGTTTTATCAAACGGTTCAACAAGAGTTGGCGTCCATGGAGGCCCGCCTCTTGGAGCCCATGATCGAACGTGCGCGCCTGGCCATCGAAGGTGTTGGAGCAGAAGAAGGCTTCACCTACATCTTCGACACGTCCTCGGGTGCCACTGTGTACAATGGAGGGGAGGATGTGCTTGCCCTCGTCAAGGCCAAGCTTGGCCTCTGACGCCCCCATCGGGATTTTTGACTCCGGCATAGGCGGCCTCACGGTGGCCCATGCCATTGCGCAAGCCATGCCGGCTGAGCGCATGCTGTATTTCGGAGATACGGCCCACATGCCATATGGAGACCGCTCGCCAGAATTGGTGAGGACCTACTCTGTGCGGATTGCGGAATTTCTGGCTGCCGAGGGCTGCAAGGCCATCGTCATCGCTTGCAATTCGGCGTCGGCAACCGCCAAGGCTGCAGTCGAGGCCTGTTTGCCCGAGGATGTGCCTGTCATAGATGTGGTGGCCCCGGTCGTCCAGCATTTGGCCCACGAAGGCGTAAAGCGCGTCGGCGTCGTGGGCACGAGGGCGACCATTGGCAGCGGCATCTATGGCCATTCCCTGCGCGAGGCGCAACGCGCCAATGGCCTGACCGGTGGCCGCATCGAGGAGTGGGCCACACCTTTGTTGGCCCCACTGATTGAAGAGGGATGGCAATCACATGAATTGATGCTGCCCGTCATTCAAGGGTACTTGGAAGCGGCGGGTTGGCATGCAGGAAAAGAGCGCCACATCGAAGCCCTCGTATTGGGCTGCACACATTACCCGCTGGCGGAACCTGCTTTCAGGCAGGTATTGGGACCAGAGGTCGATTTGATCGACGGGCCTTCCATTGTGGCTGCGGCCGTTTCTGCGGCCCTGAGAACACGGGGAATGCTCGCACCGGCAGATGCACGGCAGGGGCAGCACGAATTCATGGTGAGTGACCTCACGGACAATTTTGCCCAATCGGCCCAGCGGTTTTTTGGAGAAGAGGTGCACTTGGTCCCCGGAGGACCTTGGTTTCAGCACTAAAGGAGCGCGCTTATTCTGAGCCGGGGTTGAACCAACCGGCGTACTCCTTGTAACGGGTGGCCGTTGCGGCGAGGTGTTGGGCGAGCCCTTCGTCCACCTCCTTGACTTTTTTCGCAGGCACGCCAGCCCACAATTCTCCTGGCCCGATTTGGGTGCCCTCCAAGACCACTGCCCCAGCCCCCACAACGGCTCCAGCCCCCACGACAGCCCGGTCCATGACCACCGCCCCCATGCCAATCAGGGCGCCTTCGCAGACCGTGCAGCCATGCACGATGGCGTTGTGCCCTATGCTGGCACGATCGCCAATTTCGAGGTGGGTTTTTTCGAACGTCCCGTGCAACACGGCACCATCCTGAACATTGACCGTGTGGCCAATCTTGATGGCACACACATCCCCGCGGACCACTGCGCCAAACCAAATGCTACAATCGCGTCCCGTGGTCACATCTCCGACGACGGTGCAATTGGGCGCCAGCCACGTCCCTGACCCAAAACTTGGTTCAGTGCCGTTGACGGGCATAATGACTGGGCGCTGTGCAGGAGAGGTGGAGTCGCTCATGACCGGAAAGTACACCACGACCTTCAAGGTGTGAAGAGGTTGGGCGTGGGTTTGGTTCCCTGCCCGTCCAACCAAGATTCTGTATCCTCTCCAGCGCGCCGAAAGGCAATGGACTGGGCGACATCGAGGGCAGACACTTGGCTCCTGCTGTCGAGGTCGGCGAGCGTCCGTGCCATGCGCAGCAGCCGGGTGTAGGCGCGGGCACTTAGCCCGAAGTGGTCCATGCACCGCCGCAGGAGAAGGGACCCTGGACGGTCAAGTGTGGCGATGTCGTGGAGCACTTCACCATCCAAGGCGTGGTTGGTCTTGCCGTCCGGGTTGCGCTGCTGTTGAATGTCACGCGCTGCGCCGACGCGCTGTTTCCAGTCCTGAGCGCGTTGAAGCCTTTGGCGTCTGCGCTCCCGACCGAGTGCGCCTGGCTCTGGCATCAGCGCAGCGGCTGAAACGGCATCCACCTGCAAATGAATGTCGATCCTGTCCATCAATGGCCCGCTGACTTTGCGCATGTATTGCTGTCGGGCATGGCGGCTACAACTGCATTTTTTTCGGAGTTTGGGGTCGTTCGAGTACATGCCACACGGACAAGGGTTCATGGCTGCGACCAGTTGAAATGCAGCGGGAAAAACCACGGTTGAGCGCGCCCTGCTGATGGTCATTTCCGATGTTTCCATGGGCTGACGCAGCACTTCCAGCACATGGCGGGGCATTTCCGGCAGTTCATCGAGAAACAGCACCCCAGCATGTGCGAGGCTGATTTCGCCCGGCCTCGGGTCTGAACCCCCGCCCACCAGCGCGACGTCGGAAATGGTGTGGTGAGGGCTTCTAAACGGCCTTTGCAACACCACCCCTGAAGAGCGGCCTGAACGGTCCGACACAGAATGGATGCGGTTCACTTCTATGGCTTCTTCTGCAGTGAGCGGTGGAAGCAAGCCGACCATGGCCTTGGCGAGGAGGGATTTGCCCGAACCAGGAGGCCCGACCATGCACACGTTGTGGCCGCCGGCAGCGGAGAGGGCCATGGCCGCGATGGCGCGTTCCTGGCCTTTGATGTCGGCCAATGGTTCTAGGGACCGGCCGGCTTGCTGGGCGAGCATGCTGGGCAGCTCACAAGAGGCCGGCACTAAGGGCCGGCTTCCTGAAAGGTGGTCCAATACGTCGCGAAGGTGGTCGGCACCCAATGTGATGGCACCGGGCAGCAGGGCAGCTTCAGCAGCGGATGCTCGGGGCAGAATGAGGCTGTGTATTCCCGGCTCCCGAGCAGCATGGGCCAATGCCAGGCCCCCACGAACAGGCCGCAGGGTGCCATCGAGCGCTAGCTCACCCATCAACAAGGTCTGCTCAAAGGCTTCGGCTTCTATTTGACCGGAAGCCGCCAGAATGCCCAAGGCGAGGGGAAGGTCATAGGCGGCTCCTTCTTTGCGCAATCCAGCCGGGGCGAGGTTGATGGTGATGCCCTTGCCTGGCCACCGGTAGCCGAGGTGCTCAATGGCACTTTTGATCCGCTGTTGGCTCTCTCGAACGGCGCTGTCGGGCAGCCCGACCATCAAAAAGTGAATGCCCCTGTCCACGCGCACCTCCACAGTGACGGGCACAGCGTCAACACCGCGCAGGGCGGCCGCATGCAAACGAACCAACATTAAAAAGGGAAGGACTCAGGCGCAGTGCGCCTCGATGTGGTCGATCAAAGCATGGATGCACTTGATGTGCACCTCCTGAATGCGATCGGCATGGCCGTTCCAAGGCACGCGGATTTCAGCATGACACAATCCGGCAAGAGACCCGCCGTCTTTCCCGGTCAGTCCCACGACGGCAAGGCCTTGCGCGCGCGCAGCCTCTGCGGCTTTGATCACATTGGGAGAGTTGCCCGAAGTAGAAATGGCCAGCAGAACATCTCCGCTTTGTCCCATGGCCTGCACATAACGGGCAAAAACAGCATCAAAACCATAGTCGTTGCCAACGCAGGTCAAGTGCGACGGGTCCGAGATGGAGACGGCAGGCAGAGCGCGTCGGTCGTCTCTATAGCGCCCCGTCAGTTCTTCTGCGAAGTGCATGGCGTCACACATGGAACCTCCATTGCCACAAGAGATGACTTTGCCGCCACCAGAGATGGCCTCTGCCATGAGGTTTCCAGCCTTTTCCAAGGCGTCCAAATGCGCCCCCTGCGCCAAAAAGTCCCGAAGGACTTGCTGGGCGTCTTCAAAGTGCTGCCGAATGTGCTGGGCTCTTTCCATGGGGGCAAGGTGCAGGTGGCAATCTAACGACCGACGGGCGTTGTGCAACCGACGCCGTTGGCTTTGCTGCCGTGCAATGCGGTTTACTGACCGGCTTTGAAACGGGCCATGTTTTCCTTCAGGAATGCAATGAATTTCTCGGGATCGGGGTCGTACCCAACGCCGTTGCCCAGTGCTTCGCCATTGTGGTCAATCATGACATAGAAGGGCTGCGCATTGGTGCCAAATCGCGATGCCTGCAAATAGGTCCATTTGTTGCCAACGGTACGGATGCGGAAGTCCTTCCCACCAAATTGTTCAACGCGCTGCTCAGATTCGGGCAAGGCTTTTCTCTCGTCTACATAGAGCGAAACCAATACCGTTTCCTCGGTGAGGTACTTCACCACTTCTGGGTGCGGCCACACTTGCTCCTCCATCTTTCGGCAGTTCACACAAGCCCAGCCGGTGAAATCGAGGATCATGGGCTTGCCTTCGGCCTTGGCAGCGGCGAGGCCTTCCTCGTAATCGCGGAACCGCGCTTCCACGTGTCCCGAGGCCGAATGTTCTCCAGGGCCATGTCCTCCAGCGCTGACGCCACCGGAGCTCTCAGCATAGAACATGGGAGGGGGAAAGCCCGATATGAGGTTGAGCGGCGCCCCCCACATGCCGGGCATCATGTAAATGGCCAACACCAGAAACACCGTACCCAAGCTCCAACGTCCCACGCTCATGCGCTCGAGTTTGCTGTCGTGAGGGAAACGCAGGCCGCCATAGAGGTAGACGGCAATGCAGAGTGCCACGGCAATCCAAATGGCGATGAAAAGCTCGCGCTTCAGCAAACCAAGTTGCAATACCAGGTCAGCGTTGGAGAGGAATTTGAAAGCGAATCCAATCTCGAGCAAGCCCAAGACCACCTTCACGCTCGTCAACCATCCACCGCTTTGAGGCAGGGAGTTCAGCCATCCTGGGAAGGCGCTGAACAGCGTAAAGGGAATGGCCAAGGCCAACGAAAAGCCAAACATGACGGCCACAGGCCCTCCAAAGTCCCCCGTTGCAGCACCGGCCAAAGCACTGCCCACCAAAGGGCCAGTGCAGCTAAAGCTCACAATGGCCAGGGTGGCCGCCATGAAGAAGATGCCAATCAGACCACCGCGGTCGGCTTGGGCATCGACTTTATTGGCCCAACTCGCGGGGAGCTGAATCTCAAAAGCCCCGAGAAAACTGACCCCAAATACCACCAGCAGCACAAACAAGCCAATGTTGAAGTAAGGGTCGGTGGAGATCAGGTTCAGCACATCAACGCCAAAGACGGCGGTCAACAGCAGGCCCAATCCCGTATAGATGAAGATGATGCTCGCACCATAAATGAGGGCATTTCGGATGCCTTCGGCGCGCGTTTTTGATTGCTTGGTGAAGAAGCTCACCGTCATCGGAATCAGAGGGAAAACGCAAGGGGTAAACAGGGCCGCAAAACCGAGGCCCATGCCCAACAAGAAGAGCACCAATAGGCCTTCATCTCCTGCTTCATCTCCTGCTTCATCAAGTGTGTCTTCGCCGCCATTTCCTTCAGGACAAAGCGTTGGCAAAGCCGAGGTGATCATCTCGGAGGTGTTCAGCTGAAACTCAACATCGGGGGGAAAGATGCACTTGGAGTCGTCGCAGGCCATGTAGGTCAGCATGCCCGCAATTTGTTCGGGAGCAGGCCCTTCCCAGCGGATGTCCAGCCCCCAGCTCGCGCTGCCCTCAAAAGACTTGACGTCCTTGTCAAAATTGGGGTCGTAGTGAACCTCGGGGGTGCATTCCTGCAATTGAACGGCTTCTACCCCCTCTGTAGACAGGACAAAAGAGGTAGGGATGGGGCCGTCGAGGGGGTCGTTGTCGTTGCTGTAAACATGCCATCCGGATTCCACTTCAGCCGTGGCCACGATGGTCGCCGTTTGATCGCCTGTGGCGTAGAGGGCAATGTCCCATTGGACGGGGTCGTAAATGCCCATTGGCGCCCCGTCAGAGCCCCCGTCATCAAAAGTCTCGCCCTCTGCTGCTTCAGCGCAGTAATCTGGCTTGGCAGATTCCGGCTTGAGGTCGGACAACGCAAACGCAAAGTCGATGTCTTCGGGCGGAAGACACTTGCTTTCGTCGCAGACCATAAAAGTCAAATACCCCTTGACCGTATCTGGAATGGCCCCCGGAAAGGACACGGTGTGAACCCAATGGATTTCCTCCTCAAAGAAGAGCAGGTCCATCATGAAGTTCGGGTCGTATTCCAGATGCGGTTCACACTCCGCAGCCGCAGTGTCCACCGTCTGGACTCCCTCTGTTTCCAAGGTGAATGATGTGGGAATGGGCCCGTCAAAGGGGTTCAAAAACTGACTGTAGACGTGCCATCCCGATTCGATTTCGGCATGGAAATCCAGGTCGATGGTGCCATCACCATTGTCATAGGCAGCGAAGTCCCAAACCACGGGGTCATGGATTTGGGCATCGGCTTGTTGGCTGCCTGTGGCCACAGAAATGGCGAGGGCGAACCACGGGAGAAGGAGCTTGAAGGGCTTCACGGACACGTTGCTTTGCGGGCGCGAAAGATAACGCCGGCATACCCTGCAGTGCCAATGCCGCGGGCCAATGGTTGCGAAACCCTCCAGAATGGGGCTTTTTAGAGGGCGATTTCCTGCCCGGGCGCCAGCCCAAAACGCTTTCGTATCAGCGCCATGACCCCATAAACAATGGGCGTGTCGAGCGCGGCCACCAGCACCTTGAAACCGAAACCATTGACCAACAAAGCCCCGAAAAGCCCCCACTCGATTTCACCCACGAGGCACAACAAAACAAGGACGACCACCGTGTCGGCAAACTGAGAAGGGATGGTCGAAAAGTTGTTGCGCAGCCACAGTTTCCGCCCGCCAGTGCGGTGTTTCCAAAAGTGGAAAATGCGAACGTCCAAGAATTGAGCGATCAGGTAAGCGGCCATGGAAGCGCCCACAGCGAGGACGGTTTGTCCAAAGACGTGGTCAAACTCTCCGTTGCTGACTGGCGACCAATCGGTTGAGGGAGCAAGGCCGGCCAATGTGATGATCCCCAAGGTGAACACAGACGCCACGAGGCCCCCTTTGACCACATCGTCGGCGCGCTTTTTGCCAAAGATTTCAGAGATCAGGTCGGTGACGAGAAAAGTCAGGGGATAGGGCAGCAGGCCAACACTGGCTTCAAATGTGTACCCCATGCCAGGCATGGTCCAGAAGAAAAACTTGCGAAAGATGAGGTTGCAGGTCACCAAGCTTGCGACAAACAGAGCGGCCAGGGCCAGGTAGAGTCCCAGTGCCCATTCTCTGTCCCGTTCTGAAGCCGGTACCAATGGAGGAGCTAGTTCTGAATTCATGGGGGTCAAGTGCGCTGTGCAAATTTACCGAAGAGGCGTCCAGCACAAGCGGAGGACGCGCTGGCCCTGGCTGGGGTCGAAAGGCCTTGGCAGGGCTGCCCGCCGGTCAATGCGGTGTCCCACCAGCCAGAGGGGTTGGTCCGTTTTGTCTTGAACCAACCACTGGGATTGGCGCTGAGCGCCGGGAACTTTGCGCTGGGTCAATATGTCTGAGACGCTCTGGCTCCCCTGCATTCCAAGAGGGGCGACGCGGTCGCCATCGGCCCAGGGCCGCAAGCTCAGGGGCCACTGAATCGTTTCCATGGCCAAGTCGGCCGTGCTGTCATCAGCATCAGGCGCGAAGCCAGCATCGGGCGTTTCAATGCGCCATGTCAAGGTGCCGTCTGGCGTTGCAATTGCGCCTTCTGCCTGGCCTTCAATGGGGGACCATGACCGCGGAGACCGCTCGATGTCCAACGCGACGGGGAGGGCAACCAGCGCGTCGCGCTCTCTGACAACGCAATGTGAATCCGAACACCGCTTCCGGCCCACTTCAGTATTGGGGTGGGCCAGTTCAACCAATGCACCGGCCTGCGCTGGACCAAATCCAAAAGGCTGGCCCCAAACCCCCATCAAGTGCGTCGGAGAAGGGGACTGCTGCAGGGTGGAAATCGGCAGGGTATGGGGATCGGGACCCAAACGGCTGTGCAAACTTTCGGTGTGCGCGCGCCATTCCGAAGCCAAGCTCCCCATGCGCTCCAACCCTGACTCCCAGCCTGGCCGCATGCTGTCAAGCAAGGGCAGCAGTTCGTGACGAATCCGGTTGCGCAAGAAGTCTGGCTGGAGGTTGGTAGGGTCTTCCCGCCAGGCGCTTCCGGAGGCTTCCATGGCAAGGCGCAACGCGGATTTGGGCATTGCTAAAAAAGGCCTTCCCAGCGCAAATCCCCAGTCGTCCGTCCAGACCAGCATGGCTGTCAGCGCCTCTGGCCGGCTCCCCCGCAAGAGGTGGAGCAGTCGGGTTTCACGCTGGTCGTCTGCGTGGTGGGCGGTAAGCACGGTGCCACCTTCTCCTGCGACTTCTGCCATCCAAGCGTATCGGGCGGACCGCGCTGCTGCCTCAAGGCCATGGGTACGCCGCTCCTCAGAATCGCTCAGTCCCGATAGGGTGCGGTACTCAAATGGAAGTGCCAACCGCGCGGCAGCATCCCCCACGAAGCACCGAATGTCCTTTGAATCGTCGTGGAGGCCATGGTCTACATGAAGC
>JAKMCX010000018.1 GCA_022428285.1 Flavobacteriales bacterium | reverse complement strand
TGGAAATGATGGACGTTCTGAACGACCAGCTCATTCGGGACGGAAAAGACCCCGTTGCATTTGACCATGACTGCCGGGAGGGCATTTGTGGCATGTGCAGCATGTTCATCAATGGAGAAGCGCATGGACCCAACCGCAAGACCACGACTTGCCAGTTGCACATGCGCAGCTTCAAGGATGGCGAAACGATTTACATCGAGCCTTGGAGGGCGGCGGCTTTCCCTGTGGTCAAGGACTTGGCTGTGGACCGTGGAGCATTCGACCGCATCATTCAGGCCGGTGGTTACGTGAGCGTGAACAGCTCAGGCAATCCCCTTGACGGGAACGCCATTCCGATTCCCAAGCCGGATGCAGACGAGGCTTTCAATGCAGCCACTTGCATTGGCTGTGGTGCTTGCGTGGCGACATGTAAAAACGCCTCCGCCATGTTGTTCGCCTCTGCCAAAGTCAGTCAGCTCGCGTTGCTGCCTCAGGGCCAGCCTGAGCGCATGGCTCGGGTCCAACGCATGGTGGATCAGATGGACAAAGAGGGCTTCGGAAACTGCACCAATACTGGAGCTTGCGAAGTTGAGTGTCCCAAGGGAATCAGCTTGGACAACATCGCACGCATGAACCGAGATTACCTGAAATCGCAGGTTTCAGGAGAGTGATTCCGGGAGGCAGCAAAGCCCAAGTTTGGGCCAGATTCTTGGCCGACCGCTTGTTTCGTTTGTCTACCCCTTTTCGTCAGGTTAACCCTGATGCTGTCCTTGTGTTCGGTTGTCCAAAGTCTGGGACATCTGCCGTTGCCCATTTGTTGGCTCAGGCTGGTGCTCTGAATGCGACGGTGGACATCCCCACCTTCTGGCAAACCCCAGCTGCAGACGTTTTGGAGGGGCGGATATCGATAGATACACTGCTGTCACACCACAAGGCTTATTTCAGCAGGGACTTGATTAAAGAGCCGGGCCTTACGCCTATTATGGACGCCTTGGTTTCGCGCTTGGAAGCGAAAAAGGTGGTCTTCGTGGTGCGTGACCCGGTGACTACAGTGAGAAGCATCTTGCAGCGCAGAGGCGTTCCCGGTCACTTGACGGCTTTGACGGCTGAACAAAGGCTACAACTGTCAAAGAGGAATTGGCATTGGGCATATGACTGGCCCTACAAGTGCGAACCCCAGGAGCCCGCTTGGCTCTCGGGTCGGCATTATGTGGAAGGGCTGGCTACGCTGTGGCAGACTTCTGTGGATGCCTTGGTCCGAACGCAGGGTCAGGGAGCATCTCCTGTTGTGGTTCGCTACGAAGATTTCATCGAGGGAAAACAAGCGGTGATCAACCAAACCTTGGAGGCCCTGGGGGTCGAAGTCAAGGTGGATATATCGGCGGCATTGGACCGCCAATTTCAGCCCGCTGGGGACCATTCAAAACCGGTCCGCGACTTTTTTGGGGACGACAATTTTGCCCGCATTAAAGACGCGACCCATACAGGGTGTGAAATTTTTAACTATTCTGCTTGACAGGCTATTAAGCAGCAGAGTATCTTTCATTTATGAAAGCTGTTGTTGTGTGTTTTCTGTCTCTTGTAGGACTTGCAGTGCAAGGCCAAGGCAAGGCAGAAATAGAGTTTAAAGCGAAGGGGTGTTGCCCCATGTGTGAGGACAGAATCCTTGACGCTTTGGATGTTCCGGGAGTGCGCGTGGCACAATGGGACCAGTTCAAGGAAAAGGCATTTGTTGTCTACAAGCCCAAGAAAATTTCTGAGGATCAGATTGAGCAATTGGTGGCAGATGCCGGTCACGATACGGAGCGGTTTATCGCCAGTGACGAGGCCTATGGAGCACTCGCTGATTGCTGTTTGTACAGAGACGGTTGTCCAGGATGTTCTGAGCATAACGGACATCAAGGTGACGAAGAGCATGATCATGAGGGCCATGATCATGACGAGGAGGACCGCTAATGCGCACCCGCTTGAAGTTGCCTCACTTTTTTTCACTGGTGCCAGCGTCGCTGCTCGCACTCCTGATTCTTTGTGCTGAAACCACCTGGTCCCAAAAGACAGTGGTGGTAAGAGGCAAGGTGTTTTCTAAGCAGGTGGTGGACCATACTGGACATGACCACTCATCAGAAGAGGGCCGCGCAGAAGAAAACTGGGAGGCCTTACCCGGAGCCTATGTCGTTTGGAAAAGCACGGGCCAAGGGACGGCCACCGATGCACATGGTTTCTTTAGGCTCGAAGGCGCAGAAGGGGATACGCTCGTGGCCAGTTTCATCGGGTTGGAGTCTGCTGAATTGCCATTTATTGGTCAGGACTTTGTGGAAATTCCATTGGGCCAGGGCTTTCAATTGAACGAGGCTGAAGTGGTGGCAAAAGGGCCCACTACGTCAGTGAGCTTGCTGGATCCGTTGGTGGTTCAATCCTTGGGCCGAGACGAACTGTGTCGGGCAGCATGTTGTAATCTCAGCGAAGCCTTCGAGACCAATGCAGCTGTGGACGCCAGCTTTACCGACGCGGTGACAGGCACCAAACAGATTCGGATGCTGGGTTTGGACGGCAAGTACACCCAAATCATGTTCGACAACATGCCGGGTGCGCGTGGCC
>JAKMCX010000144.1 GCA_022428285.1 Flavobacteriales bacterium | reverse complement strand
GTGGTCGATGGGGGCGGGGCATTGCCGGATTCCTCCCTGTGTGGGGCTGTGGATTCGTCCCATTTTTGTCTCGCCCGACGCTTGTCAGAATTGAGGGGCGGGCTTGCCGGCAGCTATGGTTGGATGGCCCACGATGCCTTGAGGGATGTGTTGGCTTGGACCTTGGCGCATGGCCCTTCTTGGCCCACAGCACTGGCCAATGGTGGGCGGCTCATTCAGACATGGCCCCAGCCGAGAAATGGCCAGTATGCTTTTGACTGGCGCGCCGCGGATGGTGCAGGTGGTGGACTGGTTAATGGAGCCGTGAGGCTGATGCGACAGGAAGATTTTAAATGGTTGGAGCTCCATCCTTCGAACACCGATCCCAAAGCAGAAAACCGATGATGGACAATGCGTTTTTGTCGAAGGTGCAGGAGGCATTTCGCACCGTCCAAAACGAGCAAGTTGAGGCCTTGATGGCGTTTGACGACGAAGTGGATTTGACGCGCGACCATTGGAAGCGCGAAAGCGGCGGCGGCGGTGACACCCGCATTCTCAAAGAGGGCAAGGTGATCGAGAAAGGAGGACTCAATTTTTCCGCGGTGGAAGGCGACGTTACATCTGCACTCGCCCAGCAATTGGATACTTCGGCTACGCGCTTTGCGGCCACTGGCGTGTCCAGCGTTTTACACCCCAGCAATCCTCACGTCCCCATCATTCATATGAATGTTCGGTATTTCACCTTGGACGACGGCACCTGGTGGTTCGGAGGGGGCATCGACCTCACGCCGCATTACATCGTGCCTGCTGAAGCCCGGGCTTTTCACAGCGAGCTCAAGGGGATTTGTGACCGACATGCAGTGGCCGATTACAGTGTTTTTAAGCCTTGGGCAGACCGTTATTTCAGTTTGCCACACCGCAATGAGTCGAGGGGAGTGGGGGGCATCTTCTTTGACCATATCGGTCGAGATGGCAGTGCCGACCGAGAGGAAGCGCTGGCCTTTTGTGTCGACCTCTCCAGCGCGTATGCCAGGATTTACGAGGAGCGCGCGGCTCCGTTTTATCAGAGCTTTGTCAATGCCGATGACATGCATTGGCAAGGTTTACGCCGGGGCCGATATGTGGAGTTCAACCTCGTTCACGACCGCGGTACCCGCTTCGGATTGGTCTCTGGAGGACGCACCGAGAGCATATTGATGAGCCTGCCCTCTCGGGCCCATTGGGAGTATGACCACCAGCCCCCAAAAGGTTCGCCTCAGGCGGACACCCTCGCTTGGTTGCAACAAGGAGTCGAAGGGGTGGATTGGTTGGGCTGGTCCTAACAGCACGCGTTTTTTCTTAGGCCTTCACACCCTTGGTAGCCAAGGGATGCACATGCTACACGCCGTGTTCCGAGCGGCAGGGCGCCCTCATGCAGCAGGATTAGGGGATCCCGATGTACTTGTGGGTTTGGAGGCTGATGCGCCATCCGTGTCGGGCAGCTATCCACGAAAGGATCCAGAAAGTAGCCTCGTCGCGCTTGTCCCACTCTGGCTGAAGAAACAAAGCGCACTCGGGGCTCACCTGTTCTGCATGTTCAGCAGCCCAGTCCATGTCGCTGCGGTGGAATACAACCACCTTGAGCTCATCGGCCAAGGGGTAAACATCCTCGCGACAGGCCTTGAATTTCTTTGGGCTAAGGGTGACCCAGTCCCATTGTCCAGTCAGGGCGTGGGCACCGCTGGTCTCAATGTGGGTCTTCAGGCCCGCCTGGTGCAGTGCATCCGTCAGAGGGGCCAGGTTGTGCATCGCGGGCTCACCACCGGTGACCACCACCACTTTGCGTCCGCTGTCGACAGCAGCCTCCACGATGGCTTCAAGCGTCTGTTTCGGATGGGCATTGGCATCCCAGCTTTCCTTGACGTCGCACCAAACACATCCCACATCGCATCCGCCCAGCCTCAAAAACCAGCTTGGAGTGCCGGAGTGCGCTCCCTCGCCCTGCACGGTGGCAAAGGCCTCCATTACGGGGTAGGAGACTGTACTCATGCCAAGCGGCCGAACAGGTCAAATTCAGTGGCAGATTCTATGATCACGTCGGCAAAGTCACCCAGTCGGACATAGGTGTCCTCTCCGGCCTCTACTCGGACTTCACAGTCTACATCGGGGCTGTCAAATTGGGTGCGTCCGATGAATACCCCCGCGTCGTTGCGGTCGAAGAGTACCCTGAAAGTCTTTCCCACCTTGGCTGCATTGAGCTCAGCACTGATGCCGGCTTGCAATGCCATGACCTCCTCTACACGGCGGCGCTTGACATCCTCTGGGACATCATCCTCCATGTTGTAAGCGTGGGTGTCTTCTTCGTGGCTGTATGTGAAACAGCCCAATCGGTCAAAGCGGCTCTCGGCCACCCAGTCCAGCATTTCTTGGTGGTCTTCCTCCGTCTCGCCCGGGAAACCGCAAATCAGCGTGGTGCGGATGGCGATGTTGGGGACGCGCGAACGGATGTCGGCCAAGAGCTTGGCGGTTTTCTCGCGGGTGATGCCCCGGCGCATGTTCTTGAGCACCTGATCGGCACCGTGCTGCAGGGGCATGTCCAGGTAGTTGCAGACGTTGGGGCGGGCCGCCATCACATCGAGCACATCCATGGGGAATCCACTGGGGAAAGCATAGTGGAGGCGGATCCAATCGATGCCCTCGACCTGGCTCAGGCCATCCACAAGTTCAGCCAATCGGCGCTCTTTGTAGAGGTCAAGCCCATAATAGGTCAAGTCTTGGGCGATGAGGATGAGCTCCTTTACACCTTGAGCGGCCAATCCTTCGGCCTGCTTGATCAGGTCCTCGATGGGGGTGGAGCGGTGCTTGCCCCTCATCAACGGAATGGCACAAAACGCACAGGGACGGTCGCATCCTTCCGCAATCTTGAGGTAGGCGTAATGCTGTGGCGTGGAGAGCAGGCGCTCACCCACGAGTTCCTTGCGGTAGTCCGCGTTGAGCGTCTTGAGCAGTTTGGGCAGCTCGCGCGTTCCGAAATAAGCGTCTACATCAGGGATTTCCTGCTCCAACTCGTCGCGGTAACGCTCGCTCAGGCAGCCGGTCACGTATACGCGCTCTACACGGCCATCTTGCTTGGCGTCGGCAAACTGGAGGATCGTTTCGATGCTCTGCTGCTTGGCACTTTCGATAAAGCCACAAGTGTTGATGATGACCACGGGAGCAGCATCCACCGGGGTGTCGTGCGTGACGTCGAAGTCGTTGGCTTCGAGCTGGCGCATCAGCACCTCTGAATCAAAGGTGTTTTTGGCGCAGCCAAGTGTGACGACATGTGCGCGCCGGCGAGAGGAAGTTCGGGCCCTCATGAAGTGGTGGTTTCAGAGCCAAAGGACTCGGGCAACAACGAATCGACAAATTCCATGGCATTGAATACTTGAAGGTCTTCGGGCTGCTCGCCCACCCCAATGAAGCGCACTGGAATCTTGAATTCCTCGGCGATGCCAATCACGACACCGCCCCGTGCGGTTCCGTCGAGCTTGGTGAGCACCAAGCCGGAGACTTCGGTGGCGGCTGTGAATTGCTTGGCTTGTTCGAGGGCGTTTTGCCCGGTGGAGCCATCCAAGACGAGGAGCACCTCATGGGGGACGCCTGTGGCGATCTTTTGCATCACCCGCTTGATCTTGGACAGTTCGTCCATCAGGTGCTTTTTGTTGTGGAGGCGTCCTGCTGTGTCAATCAGCACCACATCGTGGCCCTTGGCCACAGCGCTTTGAACCGCGTCAAAAGCCACGGCAGCGGGGTCCGCATCTTGGCCTTGCGAAACAAAATGCGCGCCGGTGCGCTCCGACCACACTTTGAGTTGGTCTACAGCGGCGGCGCGAAACGTATCCGCTGCGCCCACCGTGACTTTGAGTCCTCGGGCCGCAAATTGATGGCAGAGTTTGCCGATGGTGGTGGTCTTGCCAACCCCGTTCACGCCGACAATCAAAAACACATAAGGGCCTTCTGTGGCGGGGATGCCCAAGTCGGTGGGCTGGTCACCGCGGTTGCCCTCGAGCATGCCTGCGATTTCCTCTCGCAACATGGGCAGCAGCAAGTCGATCGATTTGGAAGAGGCACGGGAGGTGCGTTCTTCGATGCGTTCGATGATGCGCGTGGTGGTTTTGACACCGATATCGCTGGTGATCAGTGCTTCCTCTAACTCCTCAAGCACATCGGCATCGATGTCCTTTTTGCCCATGACGGCACGGGACAGTTTCTCCAAGACGCCGCGTTTGGTGCGGGCCAAACCCCGGTCAAGGGTTTCCTTCTTTTCCGAGCTAAAGAGCCTTTTGAAGAATGACATGGGTCTAAGGTAGGGGGTGAATGCAACGAGGGCCGGCTTCCCGGGTATGGAAGACGGCCCTCGGGGTGCCCGTTAGGGCAAGCCATGGTGCGAAATCAGTTCGCGAACCAGGACTTGATGTTGTCGTTGTGCACGACTTCCTGACGGAAGGCGTACGCTCCGGTCTTGGGGCTCTTGTACATCTTGATGCACATGGTGTGCTGCTTTCCACCTCCTTTCTGCAGCGATGCGACGGTCTTCTTAGCCATAGTTTCTCAGATTGGGGGTTACTTAATCTCCTTGTGAACCGTCATCTTCCGGAGAATTGGGTTGAATTTCTTCAGCTCAATCCGCTCGGGAGTGTTCTTACGGTTTTTAGTCGTCACATAACGTGACGTTCCAGCCATGCCGGATTCCTTGTGCTCGGTGCACTCGAGGATAACTTGTACGCGATTACCTTTCTTCGCCATGCTCAGGGAAAATGGAGGGCAAAGATAGGTATTTCTCCCTCCCATTCCTCTTGTGAATAAGCAAGGATGACACTTCGCGTTGGATTACCTGTCCAAGCTAATTTCGAAATGATGTCACGACGCGCCCCAGCACCCCGGAAATCAAGGAAGTCCAACGCCAAAAGCGCGCCAAGGAACCGACGTCTCGACCAAGAAGATTTGGCCGGTGCTGCGAAGGTTCCGTCCAAAACGAAGCCAAAAAAGGCGGCTGGGAAGGCTTCAGGAAAGGTTTCTGGCACCAGTCGCAGAGAGCAAAGGGCAGAAGAGCGCAGGGGCAGGATGGAGGAGCGTGACGCGCGCCGCGAGGAACGCAAAGCGGTGTGGCAGGAGCGCACGGCTTGGCTCCGTGACCCCAGGGTCAAGCAAACAGGGGGTGTGTTGTGCGTGGCCGCGGGCAGCTTCATGCTGTTGGCAGGTGTGAGCGCCATGCTCACCGGCGCTGAAGACATCCGTTTCATTCAAAGCGGCACAGAAGCCGGAGAAGGAAGTTTCCGCAATTTTCTGGGCGCATTGGGCGCCCAATGGGCGTTCACGTTCATGCGCGGAGGATTTGGCATCGCGGCACCATTGTTTGGGGCTTGGTGCTTGGCGGCAGGAGTGAGGCTCATGGCACCACAGCGCTTGCCGCACATCGGCAGGTCATTGCGCAATGTTTGTGTAGCCGCAGTGTTGCTCCCGTGGACGGTGGGTTTGCTCACGTTGAGTTTTGACGCCGAAACAGGGTTGATTGCCGGCTGGGGCAACGACCATTTGGTGGGGGCAGTCGGGTTGTGGATGACCCAATGGAGCCGTTTTGCACTGGGCGTAACAGGATCGGTGTTGGTGATGGCGGCATCCTATGCCATTTGGGCCATCGCGCACCCCTCCGTTTCGGTGGGGTTGCGTGAGTTTTTTGCACGTGAGGCCGCTTGGGAAGATGAAGGTGAAGATGCGCCTGAAGAGGACCTTGAAGATGCTTTAGAAGAGAGCAGCCAAGAAGCCTTGGTTCCCGACCATGCTGCCCCTACAGGGAGGAATACGGCCGTCGAAAACCAGGCTGAAGGAGGAGAAGATTCGGATGGGTGGGACCCCTATTTGGACCCCAACCGCATCCCGGTCAGCCCCGATTCAGAGGACGAGCCTCAGCAAAAGGTGCCCCATGTTCGTCCCCTGGCGGACATGGAATCCGAAGATCCTATAGCCCCGGTCCCAGATCCTACACCTGAGCCTGAACCGGAAGCTTCCACGCCTCCCGCAACGGATACAGGTTCTACAGTTTTGGAAGTGGAGGTTGCAGCAGAAGAAGCCGCGCTGACCGAGGACGAAATCGACGCCAAGGTTCAGGCCTTTGGAGAGTACGATCCCACGTTGGATTTGAGCCATTATGAGCTGCCCAACATTGATTTGCTGGCTTCGCACGGGTCAGGAAAGACGGAAGTAAGCCACGAAGAGCTCGAAGCCAACAAAAAGCGCATCGAGGACACCTTGAGCAACTACGGCATTGAGATTGCGAGCATCAAGGCATCCATTGGACCGACGGTGACCCTGTATGAGCTGGTGCCAGCTCCGGGCGTTCGCATCTCCAAGATCAAGAACCTCGAGGATGACATCGCATTGAGCTTGGCGGCGTTGGGCATTCGCATCATCGCCCCCATTCCCGGTCGTGGCACGATTGGCATCGAAGTGCCCAACTCCAATCCGGACGTGGTCAGCATGCGGTCCTTGATCGCCAGCGACAAGTTTCAGAACAGCGATGCCGCCTTGCCGATTGCCATTGGAAAGACCATCTCCAACGAGACTTACGTCTTCGACCTCGCCAAAATGCCCCACATGCTGATGGCTGGTGCGACGGGACAGGGAAAGTCGGTCGGTCTCAATGCCATGTTGGTCTCACTGCTCTACAAAAAGCACCCGAGCCAGTTGAAGTTCGTTTTGGTGGACCCCAAGAAGGTGGAGCTCACCTTGTTCAACCACATCGAGCGCCACTACCTCGCAAAACTGCCCGACACCGAGGAGGCCATCATCACCGACAACAGCCAAGTCGTGCGCACCATCAAGTCGCTCTGCCTGGAAATGGACCAGCGTTACGAGCTGCTCAAAAATGCCCAGTGCAGGAACCTCAAGGAGTACAACGCCAAGTTTGTCCGGCGCAAGCTCAATCCCGAAAATGGCCACCGGTATCTGCCGTACATCGTACTGGTCATCGACGAGTTCGCCGATTTGATCATGACAGCGGGCAAAGAGGTCGAAATGCCCATTGCCCGACTGGCCCAGTTGGCCCGTGCCATTGGCATACACCTCATCATTGCAACCCAGCGGCCATCTGTGAACATCATTACGGGAACCATCAAGGCCAACTTCCCCGGCCGCGTGGCCTTTAGGGTGACCTCAAAAGTGGACAGCCGGACCATCTTGGATGCTGGCGGCGCGGACCAGTTGATCGGCCGAGGCGACATGCTGCTCTCCACAGGAAATGACCTCATTCGCCTTCAATGTGGATTTGTAGACACCCCGGAAGTGGAGGCCATTACCGACTTTATTGGCAGCCAACGGGGGTATCCTGATGCATTGATTTTGCCCGAGGTGCCCGACGAGCACAGCGAACAAATGGCCGACATCGCGGGAGAGGAAAGGGACAGCCTGTTCGAGGAGGCCGCAAAAATTTTAGTTCTGCACCAACAAGGGTCCACTTCGTTGCTTCAGCGCAAGCTCAAATTGGGCTATAACCGCGCGGGCAGGCTGGTGGATCAGCTGGAGGCTGCAGGCATCATAGGACCATTTGAAGGCTCCAAGGCGCGCAAGGTTTTGGTCCCCGATGAAATGACTTTGGAACAGTTGTTGCGTGGGAGTGGTTCTGAAGAAGAAATCTCCGATTAATTTCGCCGCCCCTATGAAGTCATTCCTGTATCCTATCCCAGCCATTTGCGCTGTTTTGCTTGCCTTCTCATTCACAGCTTCGGCACAGTCAGAAGACCCCCGGGCCGACGAGCTCTTGGGCAAAGTGTCGGCTCAAATGCAGGAGTATGGGTCGGTTCACGCCAAGTACACCTCACAAATGGTCGACCTGCAGAGCGACTTTCAGATGGACCAAAGTGGCGAGGTTTGGATCGAAGGCGAAAGCTATCACCTGCAGTTGGGAGAATACATGATCGTCTGTGACGGCAGCACAGTGTGGACCTACGAACCTGAGATGGGGGAGTGCTACATCGACGACGCCGAAACGATCGCAGAGGATGGGGTGGACCCTGCTCAGATGTTCACGATCTGGGAAGCGGACTTCAAGAAAGTGTGGAAGGGCGAGTTGGAATCAGAAGGAAGGACCTTGGCGAGGGTCGACCTGCATCCAACGGGGGCCGAGGAGCGCAGTTTTCATACGATTCAATGCTTCATAGACCCCGCGGTATTGCAGGTGGTAGAATTGATCGTCAAGGGGCGTGAGGGCACCGATGTGCACTACAAGGTCGAGGCTTTTGA
>JAKMCX010000114.1 GCA_022428285.1 Flavobacteriales bacterium | reverse complement strand
CCTCTATGAGATGGGCACGCCCACGCTCGGAGGCAAAGGCGGCGGCTGGGCCGCCTTCGTCCGCGAAAACCCGGGCCGCACGCGTTAGGTACCTAGGCTTCCGGAAATTGAGGAATCTAAGCGACCTTTGTTTATGGCCGAATACAAGCCTTTACCGGTTACCCTTCCATTTCCGACGTCGAGACAGGAAGTGTTCGATTTGCTGCATGGCATTTGGGACCGCAATTGGTTGACCAACGCCGGTCCTGTGCACCAGGAGCTTGAAGCGAAATTCGGCGAGACGTTCGGGCTTGACCACGTGAAACTGGTCAGCAATGGGACTGTAGCCTTGCAATTGGCATACCAAGCCTTGGGCCTGAAAGGCGAAGTCATCACGACACCGATCAGCTACATCGCGACCACTTCTAGTTTGGTTTGGGAACGCTGCACGCCTGTTTTTGTGGATGTGTTGCCCACCACTTTGTGCATGGACCCAAATGCCATTGAGGCGGCGATCACCGATCAGACCACGGCCATTGTTGCCACTCATTGTTATGGTCTGCCATGCGATGTTGAAGCCATTCAGGACATAGCAAATCGGCATGGACTAAAGGTGATTTACGACGCCGCCCATGCTGTGGGATCTACATACAAGGGACAAAGCCTGCTTTCTTTTGGTGACTTTAGTACTACGAGTCTACATGCTACCAAGTTGTTGCATGCTGTAGAGGGTGGTGCTATCGTTGCGGCCAATGCAGCCCTTGACCGGCGCATCTTTTTCAATCGGAACTTTGGTCATGACGGCCCAGAGCGATTCGAAGGTGTGGGCATCAACGGCAAAATGTCCGAGTTTCACGCGGCTGTGGGATTGGTGAACATTCGGTACATGGAATCCATCTTGGCAAAGCGCAAGGAGGCCCATGGTTGGTACGATACCGCCTTAGTGGGATCGAAGGTGGCCAAGTTGGAGGTTCCCGAGGGCGCGGATTGGAATTGTTCGTACTACCCTGTGCTCTTCGAATCCGAGACGGCATTGGAGCGGACGCTTGAAGTCCTTGCCGCCCGTGGCATCACGGCCCGTCGTTATTTCTATCCCAGTTTAGATACTGTGGGATACGTCCAAAAAGCACACTTGCCTGTGGCACACGACGTCACACGCAGGGTGGCCTGCTTGCCATTGATGTACCAGATTACAGAGCATGACGTGGCCCGTGTGGCAGACGTCATTCAGCGGGAAGCTTGATCAGCTGCTGGCGACGTCTGGGGTCAACAGCGTCTGGGTTGGGAAGGCGAAGTCGAGTCCGGCGGCGTTGAAGCGCTTGAGGATTTCGAGGTTGACTTCGCTTGGACTGTGTGCCCAGTGGCCTTCCTTCTTGATGAAATACACCAGCTTCACATTGAGTGAGAAGTCACCAAAACTGTCAAACCAAATGGTGGGTTCTTGCTCCAACGTATCGGCACGTTCGGCAATGATGGCTTTGAGGATTCCGATGGCCTCTTCAACCTGCTCAGGTGTGGTATCATAGGTCAAGCCGAGGGTGGCGGACGCCTTTCTTGAAGGCTCGTTGGTGACGTTTTCCAGGAAGGTGTCCGTGAACTTGAAATTGGGGATGATGACAATCCGCCCTGCCAGCGTCCGCAACCGCGTCGAGCGCAAGCCGATTTCTTCAATCGTTCCGTCATAGCCGGAGATTTGGATGCGGTCTCCCACCTTGAAGGGTTGGTCCACAAAGACGGTGATGCCGCCAAAGATGTTGGACACAAAATCCTTGGCTGCCATGGCCAGCGCCAAGCCGCCGATGCCGACACCTGCGATGAGCGCTCCGACATCGTAGCCCGCATTGTTCAGGGCCATGATGAGGCCGAACACCCAAATCCCCGAACGCAATCCTTTGCGCAGAATCGGACCGAATTGGTCCATCATGGCGCTCTCTTTTTTGAGCGTATAGGGCACGAAGAAGTTGAGGATGACCGCATCGACGAGCCGCGCGATGCCCCACGTGATGTTCAGGGCATATGCCACTTTCATCGCTGAATCGACGAAGGTGTCCACGCCATCGCCGAAGGTGAGCTGGCCATATCCCGTTCGTAGGGCGATGATGGCCAAGGCCAGCACCAGGGGCTCCTCCAATTTGTCGACCATGAGGTCGTCGAGGTTGGAGCGGGTCTTGGCCGTGATTTTCCGGGCGATGCTGCCGACGATCTTGTAGAGAATGCGCGCGACAATGATTCCGCCGACAGCCCAGGCCAATGCCATCAGCCAGTTTTCGAGGGAGTTGCCGAGAAAGGTGTTTTGGAGAATGTCCATGGCGATGTGAATGCGGTCGCAAATTGCGGCTTTCCGATGAAATATCGGGCGTTTAGAAGCCGAGGCTTAATCCTCCCCTGAATGTGGGGTTGTCATAGGGGTTCAAGGGGTTTTCCGTAACGTCGTAAAGCACGGTTAAACCCGCACCCAGCCGGTCGCTCAGGCCACGGTAATACCCTCCTCCGACCCAAAGCAGTGGCGTCCAGTCACGCGCAGGAGGGTCGATGAACAGTCCGGTTTGATAGTTCACATGCTCCCATTCGACATGGGCGAAAATCCGGGTGACCAAGCGATGACGTGCAAAAACGCAGCCGCCATAGAATTCGCTGTCTGAGTTGCCGAAGACTTGTTTGAGCCTCTGGAAATAGTAGGTGCCCCCGACACCGACGATGAAGTCTTGGTTGACCCGGTACCCAACTTGGGGTGCTGCTCCGAGAATCGTGTTGGTGCCAAACTGCAAGGCGCCAGTTCCGCCGAGTGTGAGCCTTTCCTTGAAGGAGCGCTCTGCAAAATCGCGATTGTCGACCCCTGTGATTTCCCGCTCCCGCTCTTCGGAATCGAACCACCATTCGCTTTGGGCCTGCATGCCCCAAGGCGTGGCAAGACAGATGAGGAATAGAACATACCGCATGAGGCTCCGAATCTACACCGGTATCTTCGCCACATGGCAGAAGGCATGAAGGATGCGCTGGCTTTTGGGCCCGATGTGCGCATTGGATTTCTCGGTGGGGGTCAACTCGGCCGCATGACGATACAGGCTGCGCTTGATTTGGACATGCGCATCGAGGTGCTGGACCCCGATCCGCAGTGCCCGTGTGCGCGCATTGCACACCAGTTCACCCAAGGCGACCTCAATGATGCCGAAGCGGTCATCGCATGGGGCCGCAGCCTCGATGTGGTCACCGTGGAAATTGAGAACGTGAGCACGGAAGGGCTGACGGCATTAAAGGCGATGGGGGTGAAGGTGCTGCCTGACCCTGCGCATTTGGCATTGATCCGCGACAAGGGGGTTCAGAAGCAGTTTTATGCCGAACACGGCATTCCGACGTCGGACTTTGCGTTGGTGGAGGACGGCCGCGCAGAGGCGCTGTCCCGCGGTTTGCCAGTGGTGCAGAAGCTGCGCACGGGTGGCTACGATGGCCGTGGAGTGCAGGTTATCCGTACCGAAGATGAGGCGCGCTATGCCTTCGATGCGCCAAGCGTATTGGAGGACGCGGTGGACATCGACAAGGAACTGAGCGTCATTGTGGCCCGTTCTACAACTGGCGAGGTCCAGCCGTACCCTGTGGTCGAGTCGGTGTTCAATGCCCTGAACCTCGTGGACTACCTCGTGGCACCAGCGAGGATTTCGGAGGCGGTGGAGGCTGAGGCTCGGCGCATCGCCTTGTCCGTGGTGGAAGCGATGGACTTTGTCGGGCTCTTGGCGGTGGAGCTGTTCTTGGACAAGGAGGGCCGCATCTTGGTCAACGAAGTGGCCCCCCGTGCCCACAATTCAGGCCACCATACCATCGAAGCGTGCGGTACGTCCCAATTCGAGCAGCACTTGCGCGCCATCCTCGGCCTGCCCCTCGGGGACACTGCACAACGGTCTGCCGCGGCCATGCTCAACCTGATTGGTGGCCCCGGTGCCAACGGCGTCCCGCTCTATACTGGCTTGGCTGCAGCCCTGGCCGAACCGGGACTGCACCCCCACATCTATGGCAAGGTGGCGGTCCGCGAAGGACGGAAGATGGGCCATGTCACCGTGCTGGCTGACTCAGCCGATGCGGCCGAGCAACGCGTCCTCGCCCTACGCGACCAAATTTCCACAGTCCACGCACATTGAGTGTTCTGAGGTGAAAGCGGGGGTAGTTTCCCTTCTATGCGATGTTCAGTCCTTGTATTTC
>JAKMCX010000107.1 GCA_022428285.1 Flavobacteriales bacterium | reverse complement strand
CCAATGGAGGTGGACAACTCTGGGCATTTTCACCTCTGTCCAGACCAGGTCATCTGGCCAACGCTTTGTGCCATGTCAACATGGGCCGGTGAGTACTGGCGAAATTTTCCAAAATGAGCACAAGACGTGGCTTGGTCTTATGGATATTTTTTGAGGAGGGCTAGAATAGTGCCCTTGTCGTGTTTTCTACGACATTGAAATTTAAGGCGCACATTTCTCAAATCGGCGAAATACATTGGAGGGCCAAACCATTTGTCATGGTAACATCATTACACAAAACCGCCCTCTTTTTTTGCGCCCTTTTTGTCGGTCTGACAGGCGTTTATTCTCAGCAACAAATCGCTGTCAATGCTGCCTCAGCCCCAGAAGGCTATGACCTGGAAGTCGAAGTTGTCTCAGAAGACCTCGGTATGATAGTCGGTCCGCTCGGGGTAACTGACCTCACCGGCTACAGCTGTACGCGCTTGTACGTCACCATGAACAATGCGACGGACTTCATGTCCTCCGTTTCTGGTGATGCGACCAATCCGACCTATGTCAACACCACGACCAACTTCTACCATGCGGAATTGGGTGGAGTCACTCCAGGCGGCATCAATCCCGTGTTGTACGGTTTCTACCCAGATTTGCCTTATGACAGCTGGGTCACCGTGGGATTGGAGCAATCCTTCAATGCCGGTGCTGGCGAAGCGGCGGTGTCCGTCGTCCAATCAGGCGACAATCCCTGGTCTACCAACTTTGATCCGGGCTTTGGCGCTGCCGGTGCGAGCATTGCCATTGACGATGCCATCGGCGGAGCATGGTATGCTTTGAATGGAGACGCCAACGGTGTCGCTGGCGATGACCTGCGCGTATTGGTGGGTCAGTTCACCACCGATGGTGACCTGAGCGGTCAATTGTACTGTCAGGTCTTCATCGAAGGAGATGGGGCCAACGAATTCCGCGACACCTTTTACTTCGGAGCAGGTGCTCCGGTGTTGGGTTGTACGGATGCCACAGCCTGTAACTACGATGGTGCAGCGACTGATGATGATGGCTCTTGCGAATTCCCACTCGACCTCTACGGCGATGCCGACGTCGATTGTGACGGAAACTGTCTCAGCGATTTGGATGGAGACGGTGTTTGCACCTCCAGCGACCCCTGTGAAGACTTAGGCGCTTGTAACTATAACGATGCCAGCAATGAAGCATGTGCCTACCTCGATGAGTGCGGCATCTGTGGCGGCGGCGGTATCGCTGACGGAGCGTGCGACTGTGATGGCAATGTTCTCGACGAGTGCGGCGTATGCGGCGGCTCAGGCATTGCCGATGGCGATTGCGACTGTGACGGAAACCAACTTGACGCCTTGGGCGTTTGTGGCGGTGATTGCACTGCTGACTCCGACGGAGACGCCATTTGTGACGATGCAGACAACTGTACGGACACCGGCGCCTGTAACTATAACGATGCTGGCAATGAGGCCTGTGCTTACCTCGACGAATGTGGGGTATGCGGAGGTTCAGGTATCCCTGACGGAGAATGTGACTGTGACGGAAACGTCAACGACATCTGTGGTCTTTGCGGTGGTTCCAGCACGGACGTAGATAGCGATGGATTGGGTGAGCCTTGTGATGACAACTGTACTGATACAAACGCCTGTAACTACGCTGACGCAGCGAATGAGGCTTGTGAGTACGAGACATGTTCCGGTTGTGGTTTGACCGACGCTTGTAACTACAACGCTGATGCCTCGATCATCGACAACGCCAGCTGCCTCTATCCAGAAGACATCTACACCTTGCCTTGTTCAGGTGCAGCTTTGGATTGCGATGGTGAGTGTGCCAATGACACCGACGACGACGGCGTTTGTAACGAGTGCGAAATCCCCGGTTGTACCGAGGAAGCAGCCTGTAACTACAACATTGAAGCTACTGACGAAGACGGCTCATGCGAGTACCCGATTGACCTCTACGGTGTGTCTTACCTCGATTGCGACGGCAACTGCCTGAACGATGCCGACAATGATGGCATCTGCAACGAGGAGGAGACGGACGCTTGTACCAATCCCGAGGCGTGTAACTACGATGACAACCCGCTCGTCGATACGGACAATACGCTCTGTGAGTTCCCTTATGACGACATCAACCTTGGTCTTTGTTCCGACATCGACAACGGCTGCAACACGACGCCGGCATCCTTGCTTGATTGTGATTGCGGTTGTTTGAACGACGCCGACCTTGATGGTATCTGTGACGAGTCTGAGATTGCCGGTTGTACCGATACCGGTGCCAACAACTATGACGAATGCGCCACCGACGACGATGGCAGCTGCACAGGTTGTACCGATCCGATTGCAGACAACTACTACGCCGGAGCGGACATCGATGACGGAACCTGCGTCATTTCTGGTTGCACGGAAACTGAGGCTTGTAACTACTTCGACCAAGCCAACAACAACGATGGTTCTTGTCAATACCCCATTGATCTTTATGGAGTGAGCAATGTCGATTGTGACGGAGTTTGCTTGAATGATGCTGACGAGGACGGCACCTGTGATGAAGACGAGGACCTCGACGAGGTCTTGGACATCATCAATGATATTTCTGGAGACGCTTTGGACTCCACCATTACCATCATTGAAGACCTCGTCCTCTCTGGAGGTGGCGGCTCTAGCAACTTTGCAGATGCCTTTGATGGCCTCGGCATTGGATTTGTTCCTGGAATTGGAGGTCAGAGCACAGCCTTGGTGGCTACCCTCGACTTGAGCTGCAGCGGAATCGACGATGTTACCTCTGTTGGTATCAGTGGCCCATGGTGGGGCTGGGACCCCAACGGGGGCCCTGTAGCAACGGAAGTGTCAGAGGGAATCTGGCAGGTTGTATTCGATCCAGCTCCCGGAGACAATATGGAGTACAAGTGGGTCATCAACGGAGAGGATGAGGACCTCCTCGACTTCGGTGCTGACTTGCTCTATGGTGACGGATATGACGATTACCTGAACGGTGCGTGTGCTCCAATTACAGACTACTTCAGCTATGCCAATCGCCAGTGGATGGTTGGCTCAGGTGACATCAATGACACTTGGGGACAGTGCACAGCATGCAGCCAAGTGGCCAACTGCGGTACCCTTTTCCTCCCAACGGACGGTGCTTGGGGATCTGCTGGATACAACCTTGAGGCGCTGAGTCAAGAGGTCATTGGAGACCTCCTTGCAGGACACGTATTCCTTGGCTTCTGTGATGAGTTGCAAAACGGAGAGCAGTTGACCAACTGGTACGGTGAGATCTTCCAATTCAGTGATGACGGAGCTGGCAACCGCGCCATCCAATCCCTGATCAGTGGAGATGTTTACCCAGTGGAGGACGGTGCTTACAGCTTTGACAGCGGCAGTAAAGTCTACACCTTGGGTAGTGTTATTGCATTGGCATCAGCCGATCCTTGCCTCGGATGTACCGAGCTTGAGATGACCGGAAGCATCGCAGACTACTCTGTAGAGTGTGAGTCTGAACTCGATGCAGCCATGGCCGCTGCAGACGTTGCTGCCTTCGCTTGCTCTGAGCTTGAGCTCGATGCGGTTTACAGCACCAAGCTGCAGTTTGATGGCCGCAACCAGATTGAAAATGGTGGCGGAACGAGCCAAACTTGGAATGTTCTGTCTGCTGGTGACGATGCCAACTTCAACAACGGAACCGACGCTTTGCTCCAGTTCTATGACATCGACGGAGACATGGGCCAGGCGGTCTACTTCGTGGAAGACTTGGCCGCTGGTGGCGTGACCATGACCCAATACGAAAATGGTACGGCCCTCCTCGAAGGTTCAGTCGTAGACATGGACGATGCCAACCGCGGGTTGGACATCCACTTCTATTTCGACAACCGCACTGCTGGAAACGCGTGGGGTGGAGGCTTCAAAAACGACTACGGTTGTACGGTCAATACCGATGATTGGACCATGTATGTCCTGAACGACGACATGAGCTATGCCACAGGTCGTGGAGATTGGCAGTTCGGAACGCTCTTGCGTTTCAACCACCAGCCTTCTAGCCAGTACTTCGGCTATCAGCTGGGTGATGGTGCCAACAACCACAACTGTGATGCCAACGGATTCTCCGGATGGTTTAGCTGGAGTGGAGCCATTGCAGGTGAGCCTGCTTATGGCCAGGCTGGTGACATCATCTCTACGCTTGACCCCACTGTAGGATACGCTACGGATTGTCAAGACGGAGAGTTTGTGGAGTTCCACTATGTGGCCTACGACGAGCTCTGCAACATTGCACAGCTCAACATCCAGATGGTTGACCGCGACGATGCTACTGCTCCGACCTATGTTTCTGGAGGAGCTGACATCACCCTTGATTGCGCGATCAGCGATCAGTGGTTGCTTGACAACCTTGCTGCGGACGAAATCGTCTTGTTCAGCGACAACTGTGATGACTCAGAATACGGATGTGCTGCTGGGTTTGACCCCAACACCACCGGTTTCGCTGATGGCAACAATGTCTATGTATGTGTTGAGCTCGTTGGCGAGTCTACAATCTCATACACTGCGAGCAGCTGCCGCGTATTGAACCGCACATGGGTGGCTACGGATTGTTTCGGCAACCAAGCATACCACGTACAGACCATCACGATTGAGGACAACACTCAACCAGAAGTGACGGTGACGCCTCCGGCAGACATCACGCTGAATGTGAATGGTCTCTGCTATGTTGACCTCGACCCCAGCAATACGGGAACAGCCGAGACGACATATGCTGACAACTGTGACCTCGCCACAACAGGCTTGAGCTACACAGATAACGTTACCGACAGCATCAGTTCAGGTTGCTACAGCATCATTCGTGCTTGGACCGCCATTGCAACTGACAGCTGTGGCAACGCCATGGCGGTGAGCGACAACCAGCGCATTGACATTCAAGACCAGATTGCTCCTAGCTTCAGCTACTTGCAGGTGGACACCATTGAGTGTGACCTCTGGGGAGATTGCTCTTATGAGTACCTCAACAGCATCGGATTGGCAACGGCAACGGACAACTGTGAGTTGAGCCATGTTGACGTGGAGTGCACTCCGCTGTCCAGTGCTTGTACCGACGATTACATCGTGGACTACACTGCCTACGACATGTGTGGCAACAGCACTTCAGTGCAGCAGATTGTTGTGACGGCAGACCGCACAGCGCCTGAGTTCACGTTGGCTCCAGCAGACTTGACCTTGGAGTGCAGCGATGCTTCACTCACTGGTGATGTGAATGGTTACGCTGTTCCTGAGTACACCCCAGGCGATGGACTCCACGCTGAGGCGATGGACAACTGTGATGCTGTTATCACGGTGACCTATGAAGACGTGATTCTCACGACAGCTTGCGATCAGGAGTATGTCATTCGCCGTACTTACAGCGTATACGATTGCGACGAGAATTTCTCGCAGCACATTCAGGAGATCACCATCGATGACTCGACGGCTCCTGAATTCACACTGTTCCCCGCTGATGTGGTGAACGTTGAGTGTGACGCTGTTCCAGCTCTGGCCACAATCGCCAGCTTGGGTACAAGTGACAACTGTGACGGTGCACCGAGTACCACTTACGATGGAGAGGTTCGCACCGACGGTGCTTGCCCAGACAGCTACACGCTTGAGCGCACTTGGACCTCGGTTGACTGTGCCGGAAACAGCCACACGCAGACCCAGACCATCACGGTCTTGGACACGCAGGCTCCTGAGTTGAACATGTCTTGTCCCGCCGAATTCCCGCACATCAATGAGTGCTTCCTCGGTGGAGAGGATGGGGACCCTTCTTCTGAGGCCAGCATTCAGATGTCCACGGACCTCAATGGTGAGCCAACTTGGACGGTGAGCGACAATTGCGATGCCGATGTTGAGGTGAGCTACACCTACACGGATGACATTGTCGAACTGCTTGGTGACTTCTTCATCACGCGGACGTTCACAGTGACGGCTACTGACAACTGTGGCAATGTGACCACTCAGGAATGTGACCAGAGCATCACCTTCACGGACAGTGACGGTCCTCTCATGTCGGAAGACCCGGCTGAGTTGTATCCTGCTTCGATTGCTTGTTCCGACATGGGAGACCCCTATGACGTGACCTTCATGCCGGTCAGCGCATCGGACGGTTGTGTGAGCAATTTGACCTATGAAGTGGTCGATGCATACCTCACATCTGGTTCTTGCCCTGGAACATGGGTCCGCCACTGGGTGGCCTATGATGCGTCCGGCAACGTGTCCGCTCAAGAAGCCATCCAATACATCCCGACATTCGATATCGTGGCTCCAACAGTGGTCATCAACTGTCCAGACAATGCGGACCTGACTTTGGACGCGGATTGCCTTGCAGACTTGAGCCCAGAGGCCAATGGTTTCGCAGAGCCCATCTACAGCGATGATTGCGACACGAATCCTGCAGTCGACCTTTCATATGTCGATGGACCACGTACGTATGCTTGTGGCGAAGAAGTAGGAACCTACAGTTTCACACGTACTTGGACGGTAACCGTCACGGACCTCTGCGGAAACAGCAGCTCTGACGCTTGTGACCAGATGTTCACTGTCACAGACAACACAGCACCAGAGTTGACTTTGGATTGCCCGAATGGAGCCAATCTGGTCAACACATGCTGGGGTTCAATTGACACCAGTATCGAAGCTTTGGGTGAGGTAGAGTGGGAGGCCACAGACAACTGTGATGAGATCCTGGACGTGAGCTATACCTACAGCGATGAGTTGGAGTTTGACTGCGGCTTGGTGGGCGTTGATGCCAACCCAGAAGGCAGCTACAACTTTGTCCGGACCTTCACGGTGACGGCGGTTGATTGCAATGGCAACAGCACGACAGAGCTTTGCACTCAAACCATCAACACGTTCGACATTTCGGCTCCTACCATTGCGTTGATGTGCCCAGACACAGCTACGGTCCAGTTGGATGAGACATGTTCAACAGATGTTGACCCATCCATCACTGGCAATGCGGTCGCCAATGCAATAGACGATTGTGACTCGGAAGTGACCATCACTTACAGCTATACCGATGGCGCTCCATCATACCTGTGTGGAACGAGCGGTTACGAATTCATCCGTACTTGGACGGCAACGGCCGAAGACGACTGTGGCAACATCTCAGATGAGAGCTGTGACCAAGTGATTGTGGTTGAAGACAACATCGCACCTGTGGCCAGCATCGAATGCCCAGCTGACCAAACGGTGTCCTTGGATGCCAACTGTGAAGCTGACTTGAGCACTGACGCTCTGGGAATGGCGACCGGTTCAGGTACAGACAACTGCGATTTGAACGTGACTGTGGAGGTGTCCTACACCGACGGTGCACCTACATACAGCTGCGCTGGAGATGATGACCAACTCGATGGTTCATATTCCTTCGTGCGTACGTTCACTGCAGTTGCGACTGACGATTGTGGCAACAGCCACAGCGTCACCTGCGATCAGAGCATCACTGTCAACGACGAGTTGGCTCCAACGCAGACCTTGGCCACATTGCCAACGGATACGCTCTACCTCGACCTCAACTGCGAGGCGGACCTCACGCCTGCAATGATGCCTGGTGTTGAAGCTGCTGACAACTGTGACAGCGACGTCGACGTGGCCATCAGCTATGAGGACTACTCATCCAACTTCGGAGCCTTGTTCGGAACGGTTGGGGCTTCTCTCGAAACGTATGCTGAGCACACAACCGGTCCTCTGGCCGGAATGACGACTTACCGCGTCTATGTCCAGTTGCCTGCAGAAGGTGACTTCCTGAGCTCCGTGAGTGGAGAGGGGCAGTTCAGCACACAATTGCGCTCGACAACCAGTTTCTACCAGGATACGTTAGGCAGTGCTTTGGCTGAGGGCACGAACCCAGTTCTGTTTGCCCTGAATCCACAGTTGGAGTACGACAGCTGGGTGACCATTGGTTGGGAAGACGGACCTCAAGCTGAGACTGTGGATGTCGTGGGTCAATGGCCAACTGAATTTGAGGCCGGTGGAGACTTGGAGATCGACGGCAACTTCGGTGGCGCGTTCTACACCCTCAACGGCAACTCGAATGGATACGCTGGTGCCGACGGAAAGGTCCTCGTGGCACAGTTGACGACAGACGGTATCGTGAACGGTCAGTTGTTCATCCAGTACTTCCCACAGGGTGACGGAAGCCAGCAGCAGCTGAGCACTGTGACCATCGGTGATGGCTGTGAAGGCGACGACTCCGCGATTGAAGGCAGCTATGTTGTGCCGCGCACGTGGCAGTCCATTGTGACTGACGACTGCGGAAACGCGGACACCACATACACCGCTCAGTACATCGTGGTTCTCGATACCATCGCACCACAATTCACAAGCACATGTGACATTGACAATGGTGAGACTGTAGAGTATACCTGCGCTGATGACAATGGCAACGGTGTGAACGATGTCCTCGACTTCACGGAGATTCCTGCAGCATGCGCTCCTTCATTCATTGAGAACTGTGACAGTGAACCGGCCTTGACGATGACAGCCGATACCATGGGATACGTTCCAACGGGTGACATCGCGAACTTCTGCATGCCGATCACGGTTGAGGAACTTGCCAATGGCGAGACCTGCGACGATCGCGCTCCTGAAGCCATCCGTTTGTTCAACTTCTCAGGTGGTGAGTCTTACACCCTCGTTGACGGAGGAAGCAGCATTGTTGAAGTCATGCAGGACAGCTCCATGCACATTGTGTTGGAGGTTGCGAATGCTGACGGTGACGCCGGATTCATCTTCGACGCCATCTATGAAGGTGCTCACGACTGGAACGAGTGGCTCGCACTGCCAGGACTGCACAACTACAAGAAGGACTGTGCTGAGATCTTCCCAGGTGTCGAAATCTGGACGGAGTGGTTGTACTACATCATGGACGGTGGTACCATGAGCGGTACAGGTCGTTTCGCAGGTTCTGAGTTCGCACTCCAACACCAGCCATTGAATGCTTACTACGGTTTGCAGATTGGTGAGGGTGCCAACAACAAGAACGAGAACTACGGTGCTAGCGCTTGGTTCTTCTGGACAGGTGAGTATGTACTCGACGGAGCAAGCCAAGGTTCTATGGCTTCCAGTGGAGACATCTTCATGGACCTCGATTGCTGCCTCGGATGGCAGATCGACTACAGCTACAACGTTGTGGACGACTGCGGAAACTCCAATGGCTTCAACTACACGGACCTTGGAACAGGAGCCTTCGGAAGCAGTGCCAACAGCACTGTGAGCGGTGGCCACTCACCAGTGGACATCACGGCAGGAACCAGCAGCCTGAAGGATCCAATCCGGATCACGGGTCTGTCTCCAAACCCAACGAGCGACATCTCTACGCTCGGGTTCGTTGTAAGCAACAACATGCGCCTCCGCATTGACCTCTACACTATGGGAGGTGGATACGTGGCTGAGTTGTTCGATGGCAACGCCAGCGAAGAGGTCCAGTATGTATTGGACATCGACGCCAGCACATTGGCCAGCGGCATGTATCAGATTCGCATGTCGAGCAACGACTACGTGCTCGTGAAGAAGCTCCTCGTCAGCGAGTGATCTTCTGAACCGATTAACACTGAATTTTGGAAGGCCGTCCCGCAAGGGGCGGCCTTCTGCATTCTCAGTGTTGGAGCGGGTGGAGTGCTGTTGTTCTCCTGAATTTGAGCTGTGGACCTCCTCGTTGGAGACGGCCCATGATGGATGTCATCTCTGGACCTGACGTAACGCTTCTCTGCGGCCAGGTGGGCGCTTCATATTCGCAATGTCTGAATGGGGAAGCTGGGATCATTCCCTCCACAAAGCCCCCACTTTTATCAGCACCTATGGTTTTGGTTTCTTCTGAGGGAGGTGTGCGCAACGGCGTTCACCTCCCCGCTTTTTGGGGTAAGTTTCAAGTCTGCATGACGTCGATCAACGAAATATCTCCGGCTTCCCTATCCACTGGTCCTGAGCGCAAGGTTTTTCCCTTGAGCAAGGTCACCAAGGCGGTGGGCAACATGCTTGAAAAGCAATCCAAAGGGGCGCTCTTCTGGGTCCGTGCAGAGATCAGTCAGCGGAATTCTAAGGGCAGGCATGTGTACCTGGATCTCGTGGAGGAAAGGGATGGAAACAAGTTGGCGCAGCTCCGTGGAACCATTTGGGCGGGGCGTTTGGAAGCCATTCGAGCGGCCTTGGGGAAGGAGTTCGATGAGGTGCTGAAACCAGGACGAGAGATCGTGTTTTCGGCGCGCATGGCTTTTCATGCGGTTTACGGGTTCTCCTTGAACATCCATGACATTGACCTCGATGCATTGCTCGGGGAAATGGAGCGGCGCAGGAAGGCCACCATGGAAGCCTTGAAGAAGGAGGGGGCGGTGGGAAGGAATGGCCGACTGCTGCTGGCCTCGGTGCCGCAACGCATTGTGCTCATAGGATCTCAGGGGACTGCCGGCTTCACGGACTTTTTGGCCCACCTGCAGAAGAACGCTTGGGGCTATCGGGTGGACATCGGCATCATCGATGCTCCGGTTCAAGGGCTCCAGGCCACAGAAGGATTGGTTGCCGCTTTGCACCAAGCAGGACGGGTCGGGTTGAAGTCAGGCTTGGATGCTGTTGTGTTGCTGAGGGGAGGAGGAGCAAAGCTTGACCTCGATGCCTTCAATGACCTGACGCTGTGTCGGACAGTAGCTGCGATGGAAGTCCCCGTGATTGTAGGCGTGGGTCATGAGACGGACCAGACATTGATCGATGTGGTTGCACATACGGCATGCAAAACGCCCACTGCAGTGGCAGACTTTATCGTGGACCGCATGGCCGAATTCGAAGGGGCTGTAGGAAGGGAAGGGAGGGCCATTGCCGCTGAATCCAGGGCTCAGCTGTCGGAGAACCGAGGTTGGTTGGGGCAGTTTGAGACCATGGTAAAGGAGCGACCTATAGCGCAGGTTCGAGGGGAGCGTGGTCAGCTGTATTCAGGAGCGAACGCCGTCGTCCGCAGAACCAGAACCCTGCTGTCCGAGCAGCTTGCTTTGGTGGGGCAATTCAAATCACTCATGGCTTCTGTGGCGTTGGACGTGCCGGCCGCCCAAAAGGAAGCCTTGGCAGAGGTGCAAGAGCGCATGCGCTTGGAAGTGGCCCGCCAGCTGAAGCAACAGGAGGAGCGCGTAGGGAGCATCAAGGACACTCTGACCTTATTGGGCCCTGAACCTACCCTGAGGCGGGGGTTCTCCATCACAAGAAAAGACGGAAAGGCCGTGCGCAGCTCCGATGAACTGGTGGCAGGGGACCTGATTGAAACCCGCTTGGCGCATGGTACCATTGAGTCCAGAGTAGAATCAACCTCACCGAAACAAACCGATACTTGACATGAGCAATGCTGAAACTCCAGAGGGCTACGATGCCGCCTTTGGTGAATTAAAAGCCATCCTTGAAGCCCTCCAACAGGATGAGATTGGTGTGGATGAACTGGCCGAAAAAGTGAAACGCGCCGCCGAATTGATTGCTTTTTGTGGCGACCGCTTGCGCAAGGCAGAAGGAGAAGTCCAAAAGGTGCTCAATGAGTTGGGTGAAGGAGATTGAAGTCGCTTGAAGGCCACTCGTGACCTTCAATTACAAATCTGTACTTGAGTCTCTTGAGGTAAGAAACCTATGCAACGGTTGGCGGTTATTATATTCAAGTAGCCATGAACCGAAGCACGATTGCTCTCCTCCTTGTTTGGGCGCCATTCTTGGTGTTTGACGCCGTAGCACAAGAACCATACGCGGGTTCGACGCTCTATGGAACGCCCACCGAAGCGAGGATGAGCGCTGTTGACGAAACTGTGGCGAGGCAGTGGAATGAAGTGCTGTTGGAGGCCATTCGTGGAGATTTTGCGCGCCCCACGGTCCATGCGCGGAACCTGTTTCACTCCTCCGTCGCCATGTATGATGCTTTCGCGGTGTATCACGAGGCAGACGACCCCGTCTTTTTGGGCAACGTCTGGAGGGATTTTGATTGCCCACTCGACACTGCGGCTCTGGATGTTCCAGAAGACCCCTCTGAGCGCAGCCTCGCCATTGAAGAGGCCATGAGTTTCGCGGTGTATCGGTTATTGACCCACCGCTTTTCTGGCAGTCCGGGCAGTGCGGGAGCATTGTTCGCTTTTGATGCATTGATGACGGAATTGGGACACGATGCATCTTATGTGTCTCAGGACATCTCGGAAGGTCCAGCTGCCTTGGGCAACTATCTCGGGGCCCAGCTCATAGCGTTTGGGTTGCAGGATGGGGCCAATGAGCAACAGGATTATGCCAATCAGTATTACGAGGCCATCAACCCCGACTTGGAATTGGCAGGATCTGGAAATCCAGATTTGATCGATCCCAATGCGTGGCAACCCTTGGCCATTCCAGTTTTCGTGGATCAGTCGGGCAATGTTCTGAGTGAGACTCCGGACTTTCAGGGAGCTGAATGGGGTTTTGTGGAGTCGTTTGCATTGGAGGATTCGAGCCGAACCCTGGTGGAGCGCGGTGGATTGGATTGGCCACTTTTCTTGGACTGTGGAGTCCCGCCTTTGTTTGGCGAAGGACAAGCCGTCGGCGACATCGCTGATGCGTATGCGTGGGGTTTTTCACTCGTGGCACTCTGGAGTGCCCATTTGCACCCCGCGGATGGTGTCATGTTGGACATAGGGCCCAGCAACTTGGGCAATTTGGACGTCACAGGACCCGCTGGTTTTTCGGAAATGGACACGTTCTACAATTGGACGGAAGGAGGAGATTTCAGTGAGGGCCATGAGGTCAATCCTGTTACGGGAGAAGCCTACGCTGCGAACATTGTTCCGCGTGGAGATTACTCGAGGGTTTTGGCAGAGTTTTGGGCCGATGGTCCGGACAGTGAAACCCCTCCGGGCCACTGGTTTGTCCTCTTGAACGGGGTCATGGAACACCCTGACTTTACATCTCAATGGTTGGGAGAAGGGGATGCTTTGGATGCCTTGCAATACACCGTTCGCGCTTATTTGACCTTGGGAGGTGCCATGCACGACGCTGCGATTGCAGCTTGGTCGCACAAGGGCCTGTACGACTACATCCGTCCTGTGTCTGCCATCCGATACATGGCTTCTTTGGGACAGCGCTCTGATTCTACCCTGGCTTCTTATCATCCTGGTGGCATGCCACTTGTGCCGGGTCGCATTGAGGTGATTGAGGCTGGAGACCCCTTGGCTTCAGGGGGCAATCAAGGAAAAATCAAGGTTTTGGCTTGGCAAGGTCCAGACGCCGTGATTTCGCCGCTCTGGGATGAAGCTGAAGTGGGGTGGATCTTGGCAGAGGAATGGTGGCCCTATCAACGGCCCAGCTTTGTAACACCGCCATTTGCGGGTTATGTGAGTGGTCACAGCACATTTTCAAGGGCGGCGGCAGAGGTGTTGACAGCCATTACAGGAAGCCCTTTTTTCCCCGGTGGGATGGGGGAGTATGAAGTGGTCCAAAACCAGTTTTTGGTGTTCGAAGACGGCCCAAGCCAGACATTCAATTTGCAGTGGGCGACTTACCGTGATGCGTCCGATCAATGCAGCCTGTCCCGCATCTGGGGGGGCATTCACCCTCCGGCTGATGATTTCCCCGGCCGGCAATTGGGGGTCGAAATCGCAGCGCTGGCTCTGAACCGTGTGACCCAGTTATTTGCGCCTTCTGCCACAGTGGACTTGTGTCCATTGGATTTGGATGGTGATGGGGTAGTAGGAGCGACTGATTTGCTCGAAGCTCTGGCTGATTTTGGCAGCTATGGACCCTCCCTCATAGGCGATGTGAATGGCGATGAAGTGGTGGGTGTCAACGACGTGTTGGAGTTGTTGGCCAGCTACGGTGAGTCCTGTCCGTAAGGCGGGGAATATCGAAGCCTTATTTGCCCTAATTTTCGAAATGCGCTTTTTGAACTTTTCGGGCTCCTTGTGTCACGGCCTCAGGGCATTGACTTTGATTACTGTCGCTTCTGTTTTTGGACTCAATGCCCAAGAGGATTGTGGTTTTCTGACGGGCCCAGAAGGATTGGAAGCCGGGTGTCAAGACTCTTGTGTCTGGGTTGTGCCTGATTTCGAGCGTTCCCCCGAGACTACAGGATATGACGTAGACTCCATCGCTTACGCGCCCCCTCTGGCCCTTGGGACAGGTACCGTTCAGGATGTGCAAGGGACGGGGTACACCGCCAACATTGGGATCCCATTTGGATTTAGTTTTTTCGACACGGATTTCTTCAGCTTCAAAGTGAGCCGGAAGGGATTCTTGACGTTCAATACCAACTTGACCGGGACCTTTAATTATCCCAACCAAGACTTGGGGTCGGGCAGTTTGCCTCCCAATTCCATCATGGCCCCCTACGGGTATATCGGCAACAGTGGGGGTGAAATTCGGACGCAGTTGCAGGGTGAATTTCCCTGTCGTCGGTTCATCATCAGTTGGGAAAACCTGCCCCAGACCGGTTGTGGCAGCAACCTGTTGTTGACGCAGGTGGTGCTCTATGAGACTTCAAACAAGGTCGAAATGCACATTGGGCAGTTTGAGTCTTGCTTGGGCATTACCGCGCTGGTGGGCATTCAGGGCGGAGGCAACGAAGGTGGATTCGGCCCCGATGCTTACAACACGGGAGAATTTGCCATCGATGACTTGGCGTTTTCATATGCGCCCAATGGAGCGACCCAAACTCAATTGGTGTACCTCTTGGGAGATGAGATCATCGGGCAAGGGGACAGCCTTTCTGTCTGCATTGATGAAAACACGGAACTCATCATCGGCGCCAATTTCCCTGAGATCCTCCCACCACCGCCTACACCAGGCAGCTGTGATGCGATTCCGGATGAAGCCTGCGATACGACCATGGCGTATGATTTCAACCTCAATGCCAACCAAACAGGAAGTTTCAACTTTCCTTTTGAAGGGGAGTTGCTCGGGTTTGCGGCGACCAACAATTGGTCCCCCGCTGGAGGCAGTTGGCCCGGTGACATGTCCATGTCGATTTGCGATCCGTCGGGGTCGTGCGGTGTGATTGAAGGATTCAGCTTTGACCTTCCAGGCGTATTGATTGGCGACTGGCCTGGAAATTGGAACACGACTTTCGGTGGTTTTTACGAGGCTTGTTTTGCCGTGCCGGACAACCTTTTGGAGGGCGACGGGAATTGGACCTTGACGGTGCAAAATGCGTGGGGAGGATCTGGATCCAATGTGAATTTCGAAGGGTCGGTGACCTTGTTTTACCTCTGTAACCTCGAACCAGAAGAGCCCGATACGTCGCAATTCATGGCGTCTGACACCATCATGGTGCAGTTCGCCTTTGAGTCTCAGAATGCCAGTTTCTCCATCCAAGATTTGGACGGCAATCCACTCGATGTTCTGTGCAGTGGTGACGAAGTGGTGTCCCTGGAGGCCAGCACGCCTGGGGGAACTTGGTCTGCCAGTTGTCTCGGATGTTTGGATTCCGATGGCGCCATTGACCCCAGTCAGGCTCCTCCGGGGATATTGGAAGTGAGTTACACTTTGAATGGCGATTGTGGTGAAGTCACGGAAGTAGAAGAGTTGCAGGTGGGGTTGACCCCCAATGTCAACACGGGCAGCGTTGGAGCCCTGTGTCCCTTTGCCGATCCGGTGCAGCTCATAGGTACCCCTGCGGGGGGTGAATGGGAGGCAGATTGTGGGGACTGTTTGACCGAGGACGGGGTGTTTGACCCGTCTACCGGTGCAGGTTCATATGCAGCCACTTACACGTTTGGAACGTTGTGTACGGCTTCTGGTGAGGTCGCTGTCAATGTTGGAGAGGCCATTTCCATTGAATTAGAAGACCTGAGTTATTGTGAGTCCATTGGTGCGGTGCAGTTGGATGGAGATGGACTGGCGGGCACTTGGACGGCAGACTGTGGAGGGTGCATTCAAAGTTCCGGAGCGTTTAACCCGCCGGGTCCTGGCACTTATGAAGTGAGCTTTATGCCTGGAGCGGGCTGCGGTGTAGAAAGCGGTGCCACGGTCACCGTTGACGAAAGTTTGCCGATCGGGTCAGCCAATTTGCCAGAAGCCTTGTGCGAGGATGGTGGTGCCGTGGGCTTGGAGGCCGATGTGCCGGGTGGAACTTGGACGGCTTCGGGAGCAGGATTGAATGGAGCGACCTTTAATCCGGGCGCTGCGCCTTTGGGCGTCAACGTCCTGACTTACGAGGTGGAGAATGGCTCTTGCACAAATTCTGCCAGTTTCTCGACCGAAGTACTGCCCATTCTGAGCGTCACCTTGCAAGACGAAGATCCCTTTTGTGTCAACAGCTCTGGAGGAAGCATCAATGCAGACGTCGACTTGGCGGCCGAAGCCGTTTGGTCTGACTTGCCCAATTTGGTGTGGTCCTCAGATTGTGGGGGATGCTTGAACAGCAATGGTGTCTTTGATCCAGGCAATGCCGGGGAGGGCACACATTCCATTTCCATTGCCTACAACGACCCGCTTGGTTGCAGTGTTGGGGCCACCATCGATGTCCTTGTTGCGCCAGCAGTAGATGCTACCATTGATGACATTCCGGACCTCTGTGAATCTGCAGGGACGCTGATTTTTTCTGCCGCTGATGGCGGTGGCACTTGGACCGCTTCTTGTGCTTCTTGCCTCTCGCCAGCGGGCAGTTTCGACCCAGGAATTGGCGCAGGTGACTATACCGTGACCTATACCATCACGGATGTTTGTTCCGATGTTGATGCCGTGCAAATCACGGTGGTACCGCAGCGAGATGCCGCCATCTTGGTTGATGTGCCCAACGATGAGTTGTGCATTGGTGTCGAGGAGTGGCAGTTGGGTTCCATTTGGGCTGGAGGCGTCTGGAGTGCAGATGGTACTTCTGGCAACAGTTGTATCGATGCCGTCTCAGGCATGCTCGATCTAGAAGCTGCAGGGGTTGGAACGGTCACAGTGACCCACGTTTTG
>JAKMCX010000076.1 GCA_022428285.1 Flavobacteriales bacterium | reverse complement strand
TTGTTGGAAGGTCACATCCGTGGCCGAGGATGACCCTGATTTGATCTTGTCCATCGCCCATGAGAGCCTGCAGCTTCATGCGGTTCAGTTTCACCCCGAAAGCGTCTTGACCCCAGAGGGTAGGGGGGTCTTGAAAGGTTGGTTGGATACTTTGCGGCCATAAAAAAAGGCACCCGAAGGTGCCTTTTCAATGCCATTTGGACCTGCAATCAGTTGCGCAAGTTGTTCATCTCCTCTTGGAAGGTTTCCTTGAACTTTTCATAGTTGTATTCCGCCATGATGCGCTCGTCTTCAGAAATCTTCTCGTTGTACTTGGAGGCGACTTTTTCGCCGCTCAGCTCAAGTGCAACGTAGGACACATAAATGCCATTTTCCCTTTGGGTGAGCTTTTCGCAAATGGCAATGGCGCCGCGCAGTTCCTGATCTACCACGGTGCGGGCCAATTCATTGAAGGTTTCTGTGGCCTCTTCGCGGTTGTTGAATTCTGTGCTCGACACATAGTTGTCGGTGACGGCTTTGACTGTAGCGCTGACCGTCTTGGCCAAGCGGGTTTCAGCATTTGAACGCGCCTTTTTCTTGGCGATTTCACGGTCTTGGCTTTCGCCAGTGGCACTGGACCTAAAGTGCTTGTTGTCGCTCTCGTACTCACCTCCTGTGCAGTACTCCACGATTTCGACTTCGCCTGTGGGCTTGGCGACTTCCTTGTTCTTCTTGCAGCCTGTGGTGACGGCGGTAAGGCCTACCAACAGACAGGTCAGGGTGAGGGTGGTGTTGCGTGTCATGATGAATGATGTTGAGATTTCGAGTAGATGAAAGCGAATATCGTGCCAAAGGCTTTATTGCAATGCGGTTGCGATTTTTTTGCCCGCTGTTTTTTCGATGGACTCCGCAGTTTTGGTCAGCGCGGTCCTCAATGCCGATTCGGGATTGAGCTGCACGCCCTTGGTGCGGCTGAGGACAATTTCTTCCGTGAGGAGGCCTTCCCCGCTGCGGATGCGGATGGTGCCGTTCATGTACACGGTATGAAACTGATTGAAGGCTTCTGAGGGTGTGCGGTGGTCTTTACGCAGGTCGACTTCAATGATGAAATCTGCCGCTTCGCCGGTGCTCAAAACGGTAAAGCCCTCTGTGCGCATGGCGTTGCGCAGTGCCGTCAGGACGCCATCTTGTGCTGCTGAGGGAACGGTGCTTTCGGGGGCCAAGGCGATGCGCAACGTGGGCATGGTGAGCCCGATGGGGATGCGCAAGGAGGCGGTATTCACAGACCCGATGAGGTCGATGAGCACGGCGTCCAAATTTGAAGCCTTCCACAAACGCTCGGCATCCAGGTCCACGGTCAAATTTGGGTTGGGCCGCTCTGCACCGACTCCAGAAATCAGGGCCACCACTCCGCCCAGATCGTCGGTGAATTCGGTGGCGCGTTTCATGTAGGTGCCGTTGTGGTACTGGTACTTCAAGGGAACACCTGAGGCGGGGTTGCCATCGGTGGATGCACGCAGCCCGAGCGGGTACTTAAAGTGGTTTTTGGCGTTCAATTCTACAGCGTCTACGGCCCCTTCAAGCTGTATGCCCAGCACCGTGTTGCGCATGGTCCGCAGCAAGTGTGGTTCGAGCGTGACCATTTGACCTTCGAGGGCGATCCGGTTGACTTCATTCCAGAATTCTTCCAACGCCATGACGCCAGCACCGAAGTGGTTGAGCGCTTGTTGGATTTGTCCTGCATCTCGGGCTTCCAATCCCTGCGAATATTCGGCCAGGGCGGACTCCATGGCGGCATTGCGCCGCGCTTCTCGCGCTTGAGCGTGTCGCGCTTTGTTGAGCCGATAGAAGACGTGGACCCGCTCGTCATTTTCCCAGATGTCCACCACCTCAAATCCTGCGATGCGCTCGTCTGCATGGCTGGAGATGGAACTCGTAAACCTTTGAGATACGGTCCCGTTGTTTTCGGCGCTTTCAAGCAATGATGCGCTTTCCACCTTGACGGCAATCTCAGAGGCGAGGTCGGCAGCGGCCCTTTTCTTGGCATTGGCCAAGGCATCTCCTGAGACCGGCGTTTGGGCCGCACTTCCCACCCCGATGTAATGGCTGCTGGACAAAGGGCGTTGTCCAATCCACTCCGGAGGTGGGAGTTTTTCGGCGCCTTTGTTTCCCGCACATCCGCTCAGAATTGCTCCCAAAGCCAATGCAAAAACAGCCCGTGGTATGTTTTTGAGGATGGGGGTCATTTGATGTAGCTGGATAGAAAGTCTTCGACCTGGCGAATGGCGCGTGAAGCCGCTTCTTGAACGGCTTGATTGCGCATGGTGGACTTGGGCATCAATTCGCGCCGCGCCCCGAGTAAGCTGTTCATTTGGGACTTTCCGCTGCGGTTGACTTCGCCGTTTGAGCGCGCAGGGTAGAGCATTCCAGCTTGCACATTGCTGGTGGCAAATTCGATGTTGTCGCTCGAGCTGACTTCTTCGACCTTGGAAAACAACACCTCGCTGGTTTCGGTGCTCACGAGTTTCAATTCGTACTTGACGATGATGTTGCGCCTCTGCGTATGCACGGTGTATTGGGCGGGGGCATAGGCGGCGACTTTCTTGATTTTTCCTTCGTCATCTCTGACTTCTCGGAAGAATTTGCGAAAGCCCTGTCGGGGACTGCGGATGGGTTCACCTGTCTCCATGGTGTACATCAAAATGGCACCAGAGAGCATGGCCCGGGCTCCCGCAAGCGCGCCCACTTCCACCTGCTCGTCGGAAAGACCGGAGATGGACAATTCTTGCTCGGCCAAGATCTCGTCGCGTTGGGTGCGGTCCACTATGCCCAGGAAGGGGTCGTCGGATTCGATCAACCCGTTTTGAATGTTACTCCTGAGTTCGAGGGCGACGTCTTTGTCTCGGTTCCGGCTGTCAAATTTGAGCACGGCCACATTGAACCGTCCATCTTCAAGGGCGCTTTGGCGCAAGGACTGGGCGTCTTTGTAGCCATCGTCAAAGTACAAGGCGCGGGAAAATGCGTCATGTGCCGCTCGAAAGCGCATCTCGGACAATTCAGTTTGGCCTTTGCGGTATTCGGGTTCTGCCTGTGCCACGACGAGGAGGGCTTTGGCGTCCCGGTACTCGGCATCGAGGTGGATGATTTCCTTGAAGGTGACGGCGGCACCAGAAAAGTCCTCGGCTTCCAATTGCTGGTGGCCCAGTTCGTCCAACTCGATGAGGTGCTCGTCGAGGTGGTTTTCGTAGTCAGTCACAATGGAAGCAGGAATGATCAGGTCTACTTCGACTCCAGATATGCGGGTCTTGTACGCCGACATGCTGTCGTACAAATCGAGGGCGTCCTTGCGCCGACCATCCATAGAGGCCTGCTGGAATTCTCCCACCCACTTGTCGATGACGCCTTGGCCTGCAGAGCGCAATCCGACCATGGCCTCTATGTGGTCTGATTTCTTGCGCAAGGCTTGGTAGTAGAGCTCTGCGGCTTGCTTGACCATGCCGGCATCTTGCATTTCCGCACCCCTTTTGGTCAGTGCTTTTGGTCCAGAGCAACCCGCGACCACAAGGGCCACGCAGCACAGGAAGAAGAATAAGGGGCGCATGGGCTTCTGCATTGAATTGCGGTCTTGACAGGGCCGAAAATAGCCCTGCATCTTGAGTGTTGTGGACAAGTCCCGTGCCAGTATTTGCAATGGGGTGTGCGACTTCATGTTCGACGGCGAAATTTGAGGCATGCCGAAACGCGTTCTCATCCTTGGAGCAGGCCGCTCCAGTTCCTCTCTGATCCGTCACCTGTTGCAGCACGCTTCCGAAGAAGGGTTCGGGGTGAGGATTGGAGATTTGGACCTGGCCCTGGCCGACCGAAAAGCCGAAGGACATCCGGCTGCCAGCACCTTTGCGTTGGATGCGGGCAACCCTGAGGCGCGCAGAAAGGAGATCGCTGATGCCGACCTGGTGATCAGCATGCTGCCGGCTTTTTTGCACCCCGAAGTTGCATCGGACGCCATCGCTACGCGCACGCCGTTGATCACGCCGAGTTACCTCTCACCAGAGATTGCGGCCATGGATCAGGCGGCCAAAGATGCGGGCATCCCCATCCTCAATGAGTTGGGATTGGATCCGGGAATTGACCACCTCAGCGCCATGCAAGTCATCGACGGCCTGCGGTCCGAGGGGGCTCAACTGACCGGTTTTGAGAGTTACACCGGAGGCCTCGTGGCCCCTGAAAGCGACAACAACCCCTGGCACTATAAATTCACTTGGAACCCCAGAAACGTCGTGCTGGCGGGTCAGGGTGGTTCGGCCACTTTCCGCATGGGCGGTTTGAACCGCGTGTTGCCGCCACACCGGCTCTTTCAAGAAGTCACGCCCATCGATGTCCCCGGAGCGGGTCGGTTCGAAGGGTATGCCAACCGGGATTCACTGGCCTACGAGCAGATTTACGGCCTGCAGGGGATAGAAACGCTCGTGCGTGGAACCTTGCGGGGTGATGGTTTTTGTGGCGGATGGGACGCAGTGTTCCAACTGGGCATGAACCGCGACGATGCGCAGCTTTCTCTTCCTGAAGGCACCCCTTGGCGCACGTATACTGCTGGTTTTGCTGGCGGTGTAGGCCAAGAGGCCCATGGACTTGAGGTGCGCGAAGCGGTTGCCAAGACCACAGGTGCGGATGCTGCTGCTTTGGATTTGCTCGATTGGCTGGGCCTCTTTGGCGATGAAGTGGTCACGCCCCTCCAAGGGTCGCCATGCGACATTTTGCAGCACCGTTTGGAGTCCAAATGGGCCTTGGCCCCCCAAGACCTCGATATGATTGTCATGTGGCACCGGTTTGGGTACCGCACCGCAAGTGGTGAGCAGCGCGTGCGCACTTCACATTTGGTGCACATTGGCGAGAACGATACCCACACGGCCATGTCCTTGACGGTGGGCTTGCCGCTGGCGTTGGCAGCGCGGATGTGGATGCGCGGAGAGTGGAAGGGCACAGGCGTCACGCTGCCCACTTCGCCGTCCTTGTACACACCTTTGCTGCGCGGTTTGGCGGCAGAAGGAATTGCCTTTACCGAGAACGATCAAGCCTTGTAATGCCATTGAAAGCCCATATTCTGGGGGTGCTCTTCATCTGGTGTTCTGCTGGAACGGGATGGGCTGGAGGTCCGTGCGACATGCCACCATATGACCCGTTGCAGCCAGTGGCGACGGCAGAGGCCGCGTTGGAAATGGACCGCTGGGCCCGAAAAGCATTGCGCAGAGATGCAAAGGGCAAGACGTGTTACAAGGTTCAAGAAGTGGTAGACGTGCTGCTTGTCCGATGGCTTCAAGCCCATCCGGACATTGTCATTGCATTTGATGGCGGCGATGCCGAGGACTGGCTTCAACACCCTGCAGAATTCATGCACCATGTCAAGGCAGAGGCTTGGGCCGAAGTCAAGGGCCGCCGCAGCATGTTTCCAAGAAGGTGGGGGAAAGCGCCCAATCATCCGCGCGCGTCCAAGCGCCGAGAGCGCTTCATAGACCGCACTTTGGCGGGATACAAAAAAGCCTGAAAAAGTGAAGGGACCGCCCTCCAGCAGCCCCTTCTCACCACATCTACCTCATCAGTACTGTCGCTCAGTACCCTTATCAGGTGGCTTTAAGCAGTCCACTCTCAGGGAGAGGGCTGCGTTGACGGTCCGCGCAGAGAGAGGAGGCTGCGCAACTGATTGATGCCGTCGGTGTGCAGATACGCATCGTGTCTAAAGAGGTTACGTTTCGCATCGAACCAAACAACGGAAAGTGGCATGTCCACGAGCAGTTGGTCTTCAAAGGAGAGCGGTTCAGTGCTCTGACGCAGCATCAAGTCGATGTCACAATTCAGTTGCAACGGGTGGTCCAATCCGTCGGTGTCGATTTGAATGACCTTTTTGTAGGCCGCTTCATTGGATACCTGCAGGGTATAGAGGTGGCCCGGAGGCAAGTTGAATGTGTAGGGCTTTCGACCCTTGCGCTCGAGCGAGGCCCACAGCGCATTGTCCTGGTGGACGAGGATGCTGAATCCCTTGCGGACAATGGCGCCTTCGATCATGGGGCGGACCACCAATTCCAGTTGTGGGCCTTCGGTGGACTCTCGCATGAGTTTTTGGGTCCACCCTGGACTTCCTGGGACAGAAAAGACCCCTTGGGCGTTGGAATTCAATGCCCCTGTTGCCATCAATGCAGCGAAGAAAGTGCTCCGCATCATGTGCCTCGGATTCATCATCGCTGCGCATACGGGGATTGACTTGTAGGGGTTGCAGTTGCATCGATTTTTGGTCAACACGAACAAGGCGGCCCGTTGCCCTGTACTTTCGTGGTATGCGCACGTTTGATATCCCTGAATTTTACCGGTCCCCTGTGATTGGCAAGGTGAAGGCCCTTCGCAAGACGGGAGACCCCCGCAAGCAGAATTTGAAGCCCAGTGTCTTGGATTTTGGTGTCGTGCGCTTCATTCTTCCACGGCACTTTGGGTTCTGTTTTGGCGTTGAAAATGCCATTGAAATTGCCTACCGGGCTGTGAGTGAGAACCCAGGCAAAAAGCTCTGGTTGCTCAGCCAAATGATCCACAATCCAGAGGTCAACGCAGACCTCGAGTCCCAGGGCATTGGTTTTTTGATGGATACCGAAGGCAATGTCCTCAATCCATTCTCGGCCCTTTCTCCAGAAGACGTGGTCATCGTTCCTGCTTTTGGAACCACGCTTGAGATTGAGGCGCGTTTGCAAGAAATCGGAGTGGACATACAGCGTTACAACACCACCTGTCCATTTGTTGAGAAGGTTTGGAAGCGGGCCACTCAGCTGGGCAAGAAAGAATACTCGGTGGTCATTCATGGCAAACCCCAACACGAAGAGACGCGCGCCACTTTTAGCCACAGCAGTGCCGACGCCCGTTCGCTGGTGATCAAGGACATGGCGGAGGCGGAGGTGCTGGCGTCTTACATCCGCGGTGAGCGCGATTGGGCTGGTTTTGCGCAGGATTTTGAAAACAGGATGTCGCCCGGATTCCAAGTCCCACAGGACCTGGACGGCTTTGGGGTCGTCAACCAGACCACCATGTTGGCCAGCGATACGCAGGCCATTGCAGACCATTTGAAAGCAGCCGTTATGGTGCGGGACGGAGGGGACGATGGACGGTTTGCCAACACCCGAGACACGCTGTGCTACGCGACATTGGACAACCAAACGGCGACGGCGTCTGCCTTGGATATGGCACGAGAGTCGGCCGATGTGGCAGTGGTGGTCGGGGGTTACAACTCGAGCAACACATCGCATTTGGTAGAGCTCTGTGAAGAAGTCCTGACCACTTGGTTTGTCCGAGGCTCCGATGAGTTCCTAGAGGATGGCCGCTTGGCCCACTTCGACTTGGGGCAAGGAAAGCGCTGTATTTCAGAGGACTGGTGGCCGAGTGAGTTTCGCTCGAAAGTGCCCACAGTATTGCTGACTTCGGGGGCCTCTTGTCCCGACAGCGCGGTTGACCGTGTGCTTCAACACATCGTTGGACTTTGCGGCGGTGGACGGGCTGTGGATGAAGTCTTGCGGCTTTTTGCCCAAGAGCAGGCAACTTTGAATGCCTGAATGAAAGCGCCACGCCTGCCCAGTCCGTTCCGCAATGTGCGCCAAGCACCGCGGAATTTCACCTTCCGCTCATCCCACGTGGATGGGCGCGCCATGCGTTGGAAAGAGCGCAGAGATGCGCTCGAGGCCGAGGTGGATGGCGCCGGTGATGATGCGCCACGCAAACTCAGGTTCCGTCAATTCGCAGGCCCTGGTTTAGACCGGGTGACGCGTATCCAAGCGACCCGTTCTGCCCGTCGGAGGGCCATGCTGCGGAGCTTCGCGATTCTATTGGTTCTTTTGTACGCTGCTTGGCGCGGTTTGCTGTGGGTAGAAACCACGGATTTTGCCCGAGAATATTTGCTTCCCCCAGGACCATGAATACGGCGACCGAAACTTCAATCCAAAGGCTGCCTGAGCATGTCGCCAACCAGATCGCCGCAGGCGAGGTGGTACAGCGCCCAGCTTCTGTGGTCAAGGAATTGATGGAAAATGCCCTGGATGCCGGGGCGCAGAAGATTGTGGTCGAGCTCAAGGATGCCGGGCGCAACAAGATTGTCGTGGCAGACGATGGGAAAGGGATGGGCCCCGGTGATGCCGAGGCTTGCTTTGGGCGCCACGCCACATCGAAGCTCCGGGATACAGACGATTTGCTCTCACTGGCCACGATGGGTTTCCGCGGTGAGGCCTTGGCCAGCATTGCTTCCATCGCTCGGGTCGAACTGCGCACCCGTCGTGCGGACGACGCCGAGGGTGTTGAGGTGGTCATGGAAGGGGGCGCGTGTCAATCCAATGGCCCCGTCGTGTGCGACATGGGAACCCGGATGACCGTCAAGCGCCTGTTCTACAATGTTCCAGCGCGTCGGAACTTCCTCAAGAGTGACCAGGTAGAATTGCGCCATTGCATTGATGAGTTCCAGCGCGTGGCTTTGGCCCATGCTGACTTGTCATTTGTCTTGCGCCACAATGGGTCTGAGATGTTTGACTTGCCAGCGGGGAGTCTGCGGCAACGCATTGTGCGCATTTTTGGAGGTAAATACGACGAGCGTTTGGTGCCCGTAGAAGAGCGCACTGATGTGGTGGGGCTGACTGGTTTTGTGGGCAAACCAGAATTTGCACGGCGCACCCGCGGCGAGCAGTTTTTGTTTGTCAACGGCAGGTTTATCCGCCACGGGGCATTTCACGGTGCTGTGATGCGCTCTATGGAAGGGCTGCTTACACCGGGGCAGTTTCCCTTGTATGTCTTGTTTTTGGAAGTCGATCCGTCGCGCGTCGACGTGAACATTCACCCGACCAAGGTGGAGGCCAAATTCCAGGAAGACAGGGTGATTGTGGCCATTCTTCAAGCGGCGGTGAAACGTGCCTTGGGCCGGTTTCATGTGGCTCCCAGCTTGGATTTTGACACGGAGACGGCATTTGACATTGCTCCACCCAAGCCTGGACAGGCCGTAGGGGAGCCCCAAATTCAACTCGATCCCAACTACAATCCGTTTCGCACGGCTGGGTCAGGTGGTTCGGGCCAAGGCCCGTCTAAAACCGCTTCCTCGGGTGGCGCTTCGTTTACCCAACAGCGACAGTCTGCCTTGCGTCATGACCGCAACAGCGAGCGCATTGAAGCGACCCGACGTTTTTTCGAATCTGCTCCTGGCAGCACCGATGCGACATCATCTCAGGGTGACGCCCAACCTCCAGAGCGGTTGGTGTTCTCAGAAGTCAATGCACTGGATGCGGTGCCTTTGCCCACGATGGGGGGCGGTTTTGATGACCAGCGTCCGTTGTTTCAGCTCTTTGGAGGTTGGATTGTGACGGCCACGCGCAGTGGATTGGTGTTGGTGGACCAGCACCGTGCGCATACCCGGATTTTATACGAGCGCTTTGCGGGCATGACCCAGCAGGCCTTGACCGGGCACACCCAGCAACTGCTCTTCCCGGCAGTCCTTGAGGTGGGGCAGGCCGATTGTGCCTTGTTGGAGTCCGCTTTTTCTGCTTTAGAAGCACTGGGGTTCAACATCGAGTTGATGGATGAACCGGGCTGCATTCAAGTTTTGGGATTGCCTTCTGACGCTGCCGAAGGCGACCCTGCTGCCTTGGTGGATGCGGTGCTCGAAGAACTGCGAGAGGCCGGAGAGGTCGATGCGGAACTGCGGGCGAGCCGCGCCATGGCTGGTGTAGCGAGGGGTGCTGCCATTCCCTCTGGCAGAACTTTGACCCGCGCAGAAATGCTCGATGTGGTGGATGGTTTGTTTGCCTGTCAAGAACCAGACCGAGACCCTTGGGGGCGGGCTACCCTTGCTACCTTTGACCGAGACGCCGTGGCAGCACGGTTCAGTTGATTCGCCCTGAATGTTCAATCAAGCCACGCCTGTTGTCCGCAACCTGATCATCATCAACGTGATTTTCTACGTTGTGACGCATTTCATTTCGTCTGATTTGCAGTCGGTTTTTGCCGGATACTACATTTCTGCGCCGCAATTCCAGCCGTGGCAAGTGGTCACCCACATGTTCATGCATGCCAGTTTGGGCCACATCTTCTTCAACATGTTCGCGCTGTTCATGTTTGGCTCGCAATTGGAGCGGGTCTGGGGACCAAAGCGGTTTTTGAACTATTACTTGATCTGTGGTCTGGGGGCTTTTGCCCTGCACGAGTTGGTGGTTGGATTTGGACTCTACTCTCAATACGGTACCTGGTTTCCGGTGGTTGAGGAGTTGTTTCCAACACTGGGTTACAGTGCTGCGCAGGGTCAAGCCCTTCGAATGTTTGTACCCGTAGTGGGGGCTTCTGGCGCTGTCTTTGGGCTGCTTCTCGGATTCGGAATGCTGTTCCCCAACACGCGGTTGCAGCTCTTGTTTCCACCCATCCCCATCAAGGCGCGCTACTTCGTGATGGGCTATGGCGCCATTGAATTGATGTTTGCCTTGCAGAACAACCCTGGAGATAACGTCGCCCACTTTGCCCACTTGGGGGGGATGCTCTTTGGTTATTTCCTCCTCAAAAAGTGGCAGCGCGAGCGCGACGTATTTTATTGAGGATTGCAGCGTTGGAGAGGTAGAAGATGAGCAGTATCAGTCAGGATATCCGAATGCGTTGGGAAACAGGAGGCATGGTGGTGCGCTTGATTCTGGTGAACGTGGCGGTTTTTTTGTTGGTCGCAACGTTGGGTTTGCTCGAGACTTTTGGCATCCCCGTGCCCAACCCTGGAGGGGCGTTTGGCTTGGCGACTTCTTCGGATGCCGCTGTTTTGCTGCGCAGGCCTTGGAGCATCGTGACCCACATGTTTGTTCACCTCGGGGTGTGGCACTTGGTCATGAACCTTTTGGTGCTCTGGTGGATGGGGGGCATGTTCCGCAATTACTTCGGGGACCGGAGGACGCTGAGCACCTACTTGATGGGGGGCTTGGCGGGTTGGCTGGTGTACTTTTTGTTGCTCAATCTCGTGCCCGGTTTTGGTGGTGGTGGATTTGCCTTGGGCGCTTCTGCGGCGGTCATGGCCTTGTTGGTCGCAACGGCCGTTTACGCGCCTGATTACACCATCCGCATGTTCCTGATCGGACCGGTCAAACTCAAATGGGTGGCCTTGGCCTATGTCCTCTTGGATTACGCCGCTTTGTCGCGGGGTGCCAATGTGGGGGGGCATTTGGGCCACCTGGGAGGCGCCGCATATGGCCTGCTTTATATGCAGGGAATCAAGGGTGGCCGCGATTTTGGAGCTCCTCTGGAGCGGTTGCTCGATGTCTTGGCCACTTGGTGGCCAGGAGGTTCGGCAGGGAAGGTCAAGCGTCCCCGTAAAGCCAAGCGTGGCAAAGGCCTTCACACGGTGCACAGAAGCGTAACCAAGGAGGGGAAAACGCAACGGGCACAAACCGACGAAGAGTTCAACGCAGAGAAGAAGGCCCGTCAAGAGCGCATTGACCGCATTTTGGACAAGATCTCCAAGGTGGGGTATGACCAACTGACCAAGGAGGAAAAGGACTTCCTTTTCCGCCATGGCGGGGACATTTAACCGATGGCTTTGGGAAGGGGGCGTTCAGGCAAAGGGCCAAGGACAAAGCGCGGGAAGTTGGCCATGATGGTCGGCTGGTTGGGCACCCTCTCGATTTTGGCTGCGTGGGCAGCAGCGGTGATTTCACCGGCGACAACGACCCTGCCAGCCCTGGCGGGTTTGTTCTTTCCCATTGGGGCTGTCATGTGGGGTGTGGGGTGGATTGCCGCCGCCCGCTCTTGGAGGTTGAAATCGCTGCTTTTTATGTCGTTAGCAGGCCTTTTGTGCGCACCTCTTTTTCGGGCCACATGGGGTTGCGGAGGTTGCGGGATGCCAGAGGGAACAGGTGAAGGACTGACGGTGGTTTCGTGGAATGTTCGGCTGTTTGATTTTTACGGTTGGCTGGACAATCCTGAGAACGGTGGATCCGAGAACGGCACGAAAAACCGGATCATGGAAGCCATTTCGTCCGCTGGTCCCGATGTCCTGTGTTTGCAGGAATATTTCGAACTGGATCCCGAACGGTCGTTTCCTGTGGTGTCGCCTCTGGACCGTGCCATGGGTGATGGGGCGCAGCATCACGTGGTGATTTCGCGCCGCAAAGGCCCGCGCTCATTTGGTGTGGCCACATGGTCCAAGTGGCCCATTGTCCGCAGGTCTTCCATCGATTTTGGAACGCGCAAAAACAACGTCTGTGCGGTCACCGATGTGGTGTGGGAGGGCGACACTGTGCGCATTTTTAACGCCCACTTTTCGAGTTTGCGTTTCGAAGAAGAAGACTATGCCGCCTTGGAGGATGGGGTGCCCAACGCCGCAGGTCGGGAGCGCATATGGGGACGCATGAGGTCGGCCTATGTGGAACGGGTGGCCCAAGTGGAGGCGGTGATGGAGGCCGTTCAAGTCAGCCCGCATCCGGTGGTGCTCTGTGGCGATTTCAACGACACGCCCACGAGCTGGTCCCTCGCGCATTGTCGCGCTGAATTAAAGGACAGCCACGATGTGCGTTGGTTCAATATGGATGGCACTTGGCAGGGCGCCGTTCCCGGTGTTCGCATCGACCACATCCTGATGGGGAAGGAGTGGACCGGGAGCTCATACACCACAGGCGGAGGCGGTCTGAGTGACCACAGGTTTGTCAGGGCCGTGCTGCAGGCGGCTCGCCCGTAACCTACCCTATTTTCTTGGCAATGATCTCATAGGAAATGATGGTCATGGCGATCATCAGGAACCCATAGATGAGGTCGTCCACAGGCATAGAAAAGATGCGGGCGCGCAGGTTGTGGTCGTTGTTGTACCACACGATTTGATCGGCAATTCCTTGCACGTCTTGATTGAACACATCGTATTGCCAAAAGTCGAGGCCGGTCAGCACTCCATTGGATGCGATGAAAGGGACGAGCAAGGGGAGGTAAGCGATCCAAAGCCTGTGGTTCCAAGTTCGGACAGCAGGCTTGACTGCTGCCCCCAGAGCCAGTGCAACGCAGAAGGCTGCAGTGAGGGCGCTGGTTGTGGCGATGTATTGGCGCTCAGGGTACGCCAAGGCCAAAGAAGCCACGGAGACTGCCAAGAGCAACGTCAGCGGCAATGCAAGGGGTTGGAGTGGTGGTCGGGGGACGTAGTGCTTGAGTGATTCATAGGTGAACACGCAGGCGTATGGAATGCAGATAAAAAACAGCCACTCTTCCAGCGGAATCCCGGCGATCCAAAATCCACTGAGGTAAGCCTCATTGAACCCCCAAATGCTGCTTTCGGTAAAGGCGATGTCCCAGGGAATGAACAGGGCCATCATCACGGCGATGGCAGGGAACAGGGCAGGCCAGAACCGGGCAAACCTCACCTTTTTGTCAAAGCTGAATGCCAGGGGTACGGCCAGAACGGCCAGGTCCACAGTGAGGTAGAGGTAATGCGGGTTCATGCCGCGCTGGAGTTTTTGGCCAGGTGTGCTTTGCGGGCCTGTCTGAAATATTCCAGGGGGACCCACAGCATGCCAAAGCATTCACCGTCTTCTTTGTTGAGGTGCTTGTGGTGCACTTTGTGGGCCTTTCGAATGGCCGCAAAGTAGGGGTGTTTGGCGTTTCTGAACCAATTGAACCTCCTGTGGATGAACACGTCGTGCACCAAGAAGTAGCAGAGTCCATAGGCGGCGATGCCGGTGCCGATCCAAAATCGGAAATCGGCATAAATGCTGCCCGTGATGAAGCACCAGGCACTGGGAACGGCAAAAATCAGAAAGAAGGCGTCGTTCTTTTCGAAGAATCCGGGCTCGTGTTGGTGGTGATCGCGGTGGAAATACCACATGATGCCGTGCATCAGGTATTTGTGTGCAGCCCATGCCACGCCTTCCATGACGAGGAAGGTCATCAGTACAATCAAAAAGGCAGTCAGGATTTCCATGGCAACAATGACAGTCCGATAAAGAATGCGGTTTGCAGGATAAGCAACAATCCCGCTGCGCGGTTGGTTCGAAAGGTATGGGCCTTGCGCCAAGCCCAAGCCAGGGCAAAGGCGATGACCCACCAGCTGATGTAGTTGCGCAGTGGGATGGTGTCTCCAGACCAGGTCCAGAATTCGGTGCGGATGGCCACGGGTTCTAGGACGATGTCAAAGGCCACCATCAGGGAAGCGGCAATGGCGGCGCGCAACAGGCTGCGGTCGCGTCCTTCTCTGTCCGGAGCCCAGCGCTCTGCCCAATACAGCGTTCCCATGAGGGTGAGCAGCCAGAGCACCCCAATCATGGGAGGGGTGTCGTACAATTCAGGCCCCAGTCTGGTGCCGTATTGGTAGTCGCCAAATGGGAATCCCGTTTGAACGCCAATGACCTCCAACGAATAGGTGATGTATGCGGTCAGGGCCCAACGCCAGGCATCATCGGGGTTTCCAAAGCCCAACACCACCAAGGCTGTGAGCAGGAGGTTGATGGCGGTGAGGTCCAAGATGAAGTTGGCGTCAAAAAAGACGACCCCTGCGATGCCCACCAGGTGAACGATGACCAACAGGGACATCCACAGGGTCAACGACCCTCCCATGCCTTTGATTCCAAAGGCGCCGCGTTCAACAGGGGTCATGTTCTTCCATCAGTTCGTGTGTGATGCGCGCGCCGAGCAGGCAGAGCGGAATTCCGCCTCCCGGGTGCACACTTCCGCCCACAAAGTAAAGTCCGCCAATGCGGCTGTCCCGATTGCGGTGGCGCAAAAATGCGCTGGTGGGCTTGTTGCTGGCTGGTCCGTACAGCGCGCCGCGGTGGCTTCCTGTGCGGGCCTCAATGTCATCCGGCGTCAGCACATGTTCACAGGCAAGGTGTTGGGCCACGTCAATGCCGGTCATCCGTTGGATTTTGGCCATGACGCGGTGCCGCAGATCATCGATTCCACTGGCTTTCCAGCCGGCGGGTGCATTGACCATCACAAACCAGTTTCCGGCTCCCTCTGGGGCGTCTTCTGGCGAGGTTTTGCTGCCGATGTTGATGTAGACGGTGGGGTCTTCGGCGATGGTGTTTTGTTGGAACAGGGCGTCGAACTCCGCTTTGTAGTCTTGGGCCCACAAGATGTTGTGCAGGTGCAATTCGGGCGCGGTATGGTGCACGCCCCAGTAGAAAATCACACCCGAAGTGGAGCTCTCTGCCTTCAAGATGCGCTCGGGAGCGCGGTGGTCAGGCAGCATGCGACGGTAGGTAGGGGTGACGTCGGCCCCCGATACCACCACGTCTGTCAAGTGGTCTCCTTTGTGCGTTCGCACGCCGCGGACGCGTCCATTTGCGGTCAATATGCGCTCAACCGGTGTTTCGGTATGGATGGTGACTCCGAGGTTGAGTGCCGTGGTGTGCAAGGCCTTGACAATGGCGTGCATGCCTCCTTTCGGGGCAAACGTGCCCATGCCGAACTCGAGGTGGGGAATCACGTGCAGCATGGCCGGAGCCCGGTATGGGTCACTGCCGTTGTAAGTGGCATAGCGGTTAAACAGCTGGCGCAACTTCTCGTGTCCTGTTCGCGCGTTCCACTGATCGAGGGTCTGTGTCAATGGAAGGGCTCGGCGTCCGCGCCAGGCTTGTCCCAATTGGCGCAACGTGTTCTTTGGGGACCAGCTGCTTCTTTCGTGGAGGCTTTGTTCCAAGAACAGTTCTTTGGTGGCTTCGAAGCCGAGGGAGCTGCGCTCGAGGTGCTCGAGGACGGGGGATGGGTCCACGTCAAAAGCGCGTGTGATTTCCTCGGAAAGCTTGTTTTTGTCGCTCCAGGCTTTGAATTGGGTGCCGTCGGGCCAGAAGTAGTGGCAGGAGCGGTCCAGTTTGGTGTAATCGAATGGGGCGGCGTGTTGGCCTGCCGTTTTCAATGTCTCCAACAGCAAATCCGGCCATGTGAACAGGCTCGGGCCGAGGTCAAACCTGAACCCATCGATGTGAAGTTGGCGAAGCTTGCCACCCACTTCGGGTGAAGCCTCAAACAAGGTGACATCCCGGCCTTCTGCCGCAGCCCTGACAGCAGTCGCCAGTCCCCCTATGCCAGCTCCTATGACGGTGACCGAACTCACTTTTTGAGGTGGTCGGCTGCCCGTTCAAAGCAAATCCTGAACCATGTCGTGAAACCATCGGGATTGGCGCTCATTTCCACGCGCAAGTCTGCGAAGGACACATACCGGTAGCCCGCAACTTCGTCGGCATTGGGGGTCGGTTTGACGTCACTCATGCCAAACAAAACGTGGTCAAACTCATGCTCGACCAGTCCTCCGTCTAGCTCTGACCGGTAGATGAAGTCAAACCCTTTTTCAAGCTGGCATTGCATTCCCATTTCCTCGATCAGGCGGCGTTTGCCTGCTTCGATGGTGTCTTCTCCTTCGCGGGGGTGGCTGCAACATGTGTTGGTCCAAAGTCCGCCGCTGTGGTACTTGTGGTGGGCGCGTTGCTGAAGCAACAATTCTCCTCGGCTGTTGAGGATAAAGACACTAAACGCGCGGTGGAGGCGCCCCTCTCGGTGCGCTTCCATCTTTTCCATGGTCCCCTCATTTTGATCGAGGGTGTTCACCAAAACGACGTGTTCCTCCATCATGGCGTGGTGTCGAGTTGCTGGAGGATGTCGGCGGCGAGGTCCGAGATCCATTTCGAAAATTCAGGGCTGGCCTCCCAAAAATTGGTTTGGGACACTTGCATGACCGCTTTGGCATCTGCTTCCCAATGGGTGTCTTCTCCGAGAAACCTCGGTGCGGTTCCACTCACGCTCAACCGCAACGACCGCAGCACGGCATCGTTGGGGTCGGTGTTGACCAGGCTGTCCATTTTGGCCATGCCTTTTTTGAAACGTGAATACCGTTCCGCCATGTTCCAGCCAAAGTCGGCTGCACGCGTGTAGGAGACCCACTGGTGTGCTTCGCAATACAAAGCGCACTCTGGGGATGAGGTTGTGGATGCACGCTGGGCGGCCTCCTCGCTTTCAATGGCTTGTTTAAATGTGCCGTGTTCCAGAAAGCGCACCCGCAGGTCTGTCAGGTCTTTGCAGGATTGTCCCCAGCTGCTTTGCGCCAGCAATAACGCGCATGCGGTGAGCAACACCGCGGCAACACCGCGTCTACCGGGCGACATTTTAGAGCAGGTTGAATTGATGCCGAACGTAAGACCCCATCAACAACAGGGCTTTTTGACGGTTGGGGATGCGGATGCGGTCCTCCAAAATGCGCGAATGTGGCATGCGCTGGATTTTGCGGAACAGCCGGGTGTAGTAGACATAGGCCATGTAGACGCCCAAACGCGAGGATTTGGGCAAGCGGAGAATGCCCTCTAAAGCATGGGCAAAGTCCGATTCGATTTCCGCTTCAATGGTTTGTTTCGCTTCGTGGTCGAAACCTTCGAGGTTGAGCCCAGGGAAATAGGTGCGGCCCAATCCCGCCCAATCGGCGCGCAGATCGCGCAGAAAGTTGATTTTTTGGAAGGCTGCTCCCAGGCTGCGGGCGTGGGGAAGCAGTTCTTGGTACTGGCCTTTGTCTCCTTTGACAAACACCGAAAGGCACATGAGCCCCACCACTTCTGCACTTCCGACGATGTAGTCGTCGTACCCAGCGCGGTCATAAGCCGTCTGATCCAGGTCGCGCTCCATGGATTCCAAGAACTTGTCTACATGGGCGATGTCCATGTCATAGGCATGGAATGCCCATTGAAAGCTGTTCAGGATGGGGTTGAGTGAGATGCCCTCTTGGATCGCCAGGTGGGTGTCTGCCTTGAACCGCCTAAACAGCTCCTCTTTGTCAAAATCGTGAAAGGTGTCCACGATTTCGTCTGCGAACCGGACAAAACCATAGACGGCTTGGATGGGAGCGCGAAGCTCCGCGGAAAGCATGCGAATGCCCAAGCTGAAAGACGTGCTGTAAGCCTTGGTTGTCAATGCGCTACAATCCCTTGATACCCGGTCAAAGAGGGGTTTCCCTGTATCGAGCAGTTCACTGTCGATCGGGGCAGCCGTGCGCGGTGCTGGTGTGGTTTCTGGCGTCGCTTCGCTGCTGAATATGGGGGGGTGGGCATTCATGATGGTACAGACGAATAAGCGCTAAAAGCTGCAGGTTGTTCTATGGGGACTACTTCAGAGGGCCCATCGATTCCGAGGGACTTGAGGACTTCGCCAGCGGCAACCTGGCCGCTGATGATGCTCGGAGGAACCCCTGGCCCCGGTGTGGTCAACTGTCCTGCAAAGTAGGTCCCAGGAAGCTTGGACTTGAGTTTGGGCTTGAGGAACGCTGTTTGATTCAAAGTGTTGGCCAGGCCGTAAGCGTTGCCTTTGAAGGCGTTGTAGTCGGCAATGAACTCTTTGTGGGCGTATTGCCGGCGGTAGACGATGTGTTCCCGGACCGGAAGGTTCATTTTGGCTTCAAATCGGTCCATGATTTGGCCGAAAATGCGCTCGCAGGCCGCTTCATCGTGCTCGATGCCGGGCGCTATGGGCACCAAAAGGAAGACGTTTTCACAGCCTTCTGGCGCTACACTTGGGTCGGTGACGCTCGGAGCGCACACATAGAAGAGCGGATCTGCCGGCCAGTCTGGACGGTCATAAATTTCTTCTGCATGCGCGTCAAATGGCGTGTCAAAAAACAAGGTGTGGTGCTTGAGGCCTGGAAGCCTTCTGTCGATGCCGAGGTAAAACAAAAGCGAGCTCGGTGACATGGCCCGCTTGTCCCAATAACGCTCATCGTAGCGCCTGAACTTGGCCGGCATCAGGTGTTGTTCGGCGTGGTGGTAATCGCAGGCTGCGATCACATGGCGCGCTTCGACGGTTTGGCCTGCGACTTGGATTCCTGCGGTCTTTCCGTTGCGCTCAACAATGCCTTCTACGGCTTGGTTGCAATGAAATTGAACCCCTTGGTCTTTGGCAACCGATACCATGGCTTTGACGATGCCGTGCATTCCACCCATGGGGTACCAAGTCCCCAGTGCGGTGTCGGCATAGTTCATGAGGCTGTAGAGCGCGGGTGTGGTCTGTGGTTTGGATCCCAAGAACAACACCGGAAACTCCATCAGCTGTATCAGCCGGGAGTCTTTGAAATATTTGCGGACGTGGTCACTGAAGCTGCGCAAAAGTTGCAGGCGCGGTGCATCCTTGAGGATGTCGAGCCGGGCAAACTCCATGATGGAGTGGGCGGGCTTGTTTACGAAGCGGCCCATGCCAACATCGTATTTGACTTTGGCTTCAGCCAAGAACGATTCCAGTGCTTTTCCTGCACCGGGCTCGATGGCTTCGAATGCCTCGGCCAAGGCAGGGATGCCAGCAGGGACGTCGAAAGGGCCCTGTTGGAATTCGACACGGTAGGACGGGTCGAGCCTCACCAAATCGTAAAATTCGTCTACCCGTCTGTCGAAATAGGCAAAATACCGGTCGAACACATCGGGCATCCAGTACCAGCTTGGCCCCATGTCAAATCGATATCCATCCACATCAAAACACCGCGCGCGGCCTCCCAATTGGTCGTGTTGCTCGTAAACGGCGACGTTGAGTCCTGCTTTGGCCAGTGTCGCAGCAGCTGATAACCCGGCAAAGCCAGAGCCAATTACAGCGACATCAAGGGGGGGTGTGTTGTTTGACATGGGCGAGGGAAGAACAACCAAACGTTGGTTGTGTTCAATGGCCTCTTTTGGTATGAGTGACGAAATGTAAGGTATGAGTGGTTTTATTGTTGGTTTTTTCGGGTTGGCGCCCCAGAAAAATGAACGGCATTGAAACCTTTTGGAAGCCTGCGACGTTTCAATGTTGGAAACCATAACCTGTCCAAGACATTTTTCTTGACTAATGGTCTTTCCAATTGCCAGAAGCGCCCTACCCTCGTAGGGCGCTTCGTCATTCAATAATTCGGGTGTTGCGCGAACCTGAGAGGTTCATTTCTGTTCTCTTTCCCATGCAACGAACCCTGATGCTTCTTTTTCTCGCGGCCCTCACGGTAGTAGGCTTGATGGCTTTCAAGACTTACAAAGGGGCCATTTTAGGTGGAGAAAACAACCATTACACCGCCATGACTGCTCCCCAAGATTTCTATAGCCTTTCCGCTCAAACTCTTGATGGTGAGGCGTTTGGTTTTGAGCAACTCCGTGGAAAGCGCGTGCTGATTGTGAACACAGCAAGCCGTTGTGGATACACACCGCAATACGAGAAGCTCCAGACCCTCTTCAACGAGCACGGGGGGGAGGATTTTGTGATCCTTGGGTTCCCCTGCAACCAATTCGGTCGCCAAGAACCGGGTTCCTCAGATGAGATTGGTGCGTTCTGTTCCAAAAATTTCGGCGTCACATTCCAGATGATGGGAAAAGTGGAGGTGAAAGGCGCAGGCCAGCACCCTGTCTACCAGTGGTTGTGCAACGAAAGCCAGAATGGCGCTGGCGATCACAAAGTGGCGTGGAACTTCCACAAATTCCTTGTGGGAGCTGAGGGTCAATTGACCGCTTCTTTGAAGTCAGGCGTGGACCCGCTTGGTGATGAAATTTCGGCTTTCGCGGCGGGCAAGTAAGGCCTTCTGCCGAACTTGCTGCTATGGCGGAACGTGCACCTCTTGACATCTTGGCCTTCGGGGCCCACCCCGATGATGTAGAACTGAGTGCTGGTGGCACTTTGGTAAAGGCGGCAATGCAGGGCAAAAGAACCGGCATCGTAGACCTGACCCGCGGGGAAATGGGCACGCGAGGTTCTGCAGAGCTGAGGGCCAAAGAAGCGGCGGCAGCGGCGTCCGTATTGGGCCTGTCGGCCCGAGAGAACCTGGGTCTTAAAGACGGCATGCCGGAAGACGAAGACCGGGCGATTCTTGCCTTGATTGGCGCCATTCGCCGTTACAGACCTCGGACCGTTTTGGCCAATGCCCTCCAGGACCGCCATACGGACCATGGCAGGGCTGCAGACCTGGTTCACCGGGCGTGTTTTTTGGCCGGTTTGGCGCGTATTTCAACGGCCGAGCCCGACGGAAGCGCCCACGGCCCCCACAGGCCCCTGCACGTTTTGCACTACATCCAAGACCGGTTTCGAGAGCCTTCTATTGTGGTGGACATCACCGGAGCCGAGACCAAGAAGTATGCTGCCATTGCCTGTTATTCTTCACAATTCCATGTGCCCGGCGCCGCGGAAGGACGTGTAGAAATTCCATCTGCATCTGATTT
>JAKMCX010000049.1 GCA_022428285.1 Flavobacteriales bacterium | reverse complement strand
TCCTGTCTTTGGGAAGACCTATTACGATGTGGCGAGCATCGAAGAGATGCTGCCTTTGCAGGGGCTGTCCGCTGGTGTTTACGAGGTGTTTGTGCACCGCGAGGACGGCACGGTCAATACCGGACGCTTCTTGAAGCCTTTGCGCTAACCGCCGAGGCTTTCAGAAAGCCTTTGATTTGCGGACTGCCCTTTACCCGTTGAGGAATCTAAACTGGGCGCAGCCTGTCTATTCTCGAGGTTGAACCTTGGGGCGGTGCATGCCTGCCTTTGACCGACAATGTGGTTCGGCCGCACCTTCTCTTCCAGAATTCAGGGCAAGAAAAAAGGGAACCGGTCGTAACCGGCTCCCTTTCCTCAAAAGGTTGTTGACCTGCGCTTATTGGGCGATCAGTCGGAAAGTCCAGTAAGCCTCGCCGGGGTTGGCCCCGTAGTCGACTGTGATGGTCACTTTCTCTTCACCGTTGATGTTGCTGTAGTTGAACACTTCATAGGTGATGGAGCTGACCGGCGTTCCTGTGCCTTCATTGGGCAACTCACCGCCATTAAAGGCTTTGTTGAATCCGATGAAAGCGCCGAGGCCATTCACTGTGACCTCGGTTGCGGATGCCGTAAAGGCATGGGTACCGGCACCGAAGACTTCAAATGGGCTAGGGAGCAATGTCTCGTCAACACACTCGCCAGCGCTGGCCAAGTAGTTCTCTGCCCAAACGAATCCTTCTGTGGTGTATTCCATGGTTCCGTCATCGAAGAAGATCCACTCGTCGTCCAATTGGCAGGCGCGTTCAATGACTCCAGTGGCGTCAATTCCACCCCACCAATCGTTGCATCCTTGGCATGGTCCAACATAGTAGCTGGCCTCTCCGTCGAGCCTCCATGCTTTACCGTCGGCATCCGAAAGGACGTCAGGGGTGAAGGTGGCCGAGCTGATGGCCACGTCTTGCGAGATGGAGTTGCTGCCGTTGGCATCGTCAGTAGCCGTGAGTGTCACGGTGTAGTTGCCGTCTGCTCCATAGGTGTGCACAGGGTTGGTTTCGGTGCTCATCGCTCCATCTCCGAAATCCCAGCTGTAGGAAGTGGCGTTGGAAGAAGAGTTGGTAAAGGTGACGGTGTATCCGTCGGTTACCGAAGAGAAGTTGGCTGTGGGTACAGAGGATGGGATGGGCGGCAGGTTCGCTTCGTCGTGGTAGTGGACCAGGAAGAAGTTCCAAGCGCTGCCGTCAGCGCGGACCAGAGCCAATCCCATGCGGTCTGCAATGTCACCTTCTTCCGTGCTGATGATGGTGAACAACTTGGTAGAGGCAGGCACGTAGCTGTCGCCGTTTTCCGTCTTGTTGCACAGTCCGATGTAGGCGCCAAACCCATCGATGGAGATGGTGTTGGTGTTGGTGTTGTAGTCAAAGGTGTAATTGCCTCCGTCTGCAAATGCGCTCAAGTCTTCACCGTTGGGACCTGTCCAAATTCCAGGAGTGGTTTCGTCCATGCAGTTCTCGTCAATGCCGAGCCAACCACCGTTGGCGTCTGCGTCTACGAAGAGCGTTCCATTGGTGTTCTTTTCCCAGGTTCCGTCAGCATTAAAGGTGTAGCTGTCGTCCAAGATGCAAGGGCGATCGCCGAGCGGAGTGACACCACCGAATGACCACCAGCTGTTGTCGCCGATCGCGGGTCCAATGCCGAGGGCCACTTCTTCGCGGTCCAAGTACCATGTCTTGCTGTCCACGCCGGACAAGAAGATGCTGGCCGTATTGGGGTCCGTGATGATGATGGACTCTGATTTGGAAGCGGAGCCGTCGAGGCCAATGGCCGTCAATGTCACCTCGTAGACGCCGCCACCCGCGTACTCGTGCACAGGGTTGGTGTCTGTACTGGTGTTGCCATCACCGAAATCCCAAGTGTGGGAGGTGGCATTGGCGGAGTAATTGGTGAAGGTGACTTCGGCCCAATTGGTTTCGCTCACTGCGTACTGAAAACTGGCAATGACCTGAGTAGGTTCTGGCTCGGGATCTTTTTTGCAGCTCACGATGACGAGGCTCACCAGAAGGAATAGCCCCAATCCTTGAATCGTCTTGTTCATGTTTGATTGAATTGTGTTGTAAATCAGTTGGTAAAAGGTGTCGTTCCTGACGCGATCAGTTGAACAGTGCGTCGTCAGGATAGGTGGTCAGGCCAGAGGCGATCTGTGTTTCTTCCAAAGCGATGGGGAGCCAGAGGTCCTCTGGACCGAAGTTGGCTTCCTTGTCTCCGTCTCCGGCAAACAAGCTGGCTTCGGCGCGTCCAGAGCGGACGAGGTCGTACCAGCGGTCTCCTTCGCAGGCCAATTCTGCCCGGCGTTCGTACCAAATGAGGTCTTGGAGGCTCCAGCCTTCCTCGGCCATTACTGTGGCCGCGGAACGGAAGTTGCCGGTATTGTCGCCAGGACCTGCAGCCCGCTCGCGCACAATGTCGATGTACATCTGGGCAGTACCGTCGTCGCCAGAGCCGCGGTGCAGTGCCTCGGCCAACATGAGCAGTACATCTGCATACCGGAAGACATGCGTGTTTTGTGCTTTTGTCAGGTGCTCATTTCCTCCGTTGACATTGGTTCCGGCAAAGGCCTTGAGGTTGGGGTACTTCTCTTGCCAGTATCCCGTGTAGTCCACAGGGTTGTTTTGGGTCATGTCAATGATGGGGTCGCAGCTCACACCAGCGTCGGCGAGTTGTTGTGCCAATTCATCTTCGGAGAGGATGGCGACGTCGCGACGGAAAGTGTCGTCGTCGAGGAAGTGGTTCCCCAGGCCCTCGGTGACGGACATGAAGCCCCATCCAGCCTCGTAATCGGGGTGTTCTGCACACAAGCCGCGCACACCGCACAGCTGGATCATGCCGTTGCCGTCTACGCCTTCAAACCATCCCCAGTCGCTGGACCAGAGGGGGTTGTGCTGGATTTCAAATACGGATTCGGAGGTGTTCCTGTTGTCAAAGATGAACAGCTCCTGCATGTCGTCTTGAAGCTGGTAAGCCCCCAAGTCTACAATGGATTGGAAGGCGTCGGCAGCAGACTGAAACAGTGCGGGGTCGTCTCCTTTGAGGTCTGCCCAGTAGAGGTAGGCTTTGCCCATGAGCGCGTAAGCGGCGCCTTGGGTTACCCGTCCTTCTTGGCCGCTGGGTGCCAACAATGGAAGGTGGGGCAGGGCCGCTTCGCAATCCGAAACAATCTGTTGCATAACCTCGGACAGCGTGCCGCGCTCGAGGTTCATGTCTTCGGGCGTCAGGCTTTGGTTGACCACAGGGATTGGACCGAAGTGGCGGAACAATTCGAAGTGGTAGTAAGCGCGAAGCCACTGGGCCTGTGCCTTGTAGGAGGTCACCGCGTCAGACTCGATTTCGGTCAGGTCCAGCAAAGCGTTGGCCCGGCTTATGCCGATGTAGCCCTTGCGGTAAATCGGGTGGAGTACCACGTTCGAATTGGTGTTGGTGAAGTCGTCCAACTCCTGCCAGCCGGGCTGGTCGTTGTTGGAAGGGTCTCCACCTGCGTTGTCATTGTCCGAGCGGATTTCACCCATCATGGTGGGGGAGATCCATTGGCCGTAGGCCATGGACCAACCGATGGGGTCGTACACTCCAATCAAGGCCGAGGCCACTTGGACTTCGGTTTGGTAATAGTTGCTCGAAAGGAACTCGTTGACGGGGTCCACGACCAACCGGTCCTTGCTGCAGGCTGCCAAAAGCAGGGTACATCCTGCGGCAATGGTGAGGTTGCGATAGATGTTATTCATCGTAGTGCGCGATTAGAAAGTAACGTTGAGGCCCGCACCGAAAGAGCGGTTGTTGGGGTAGAATCCTTTGTCGATTCCAGTATCGAGGATCCATCCACTCGTACCGATGTCGGGGTCGAATCCGCGGTAGTTCGTGATGGTGAAGA
>JAKMCX010000039.1 GCA_022428285.1 Flavobacteriales bacterium | reverse complement strand
ACTTCCACTGCACCCCCTGTCAGGTCCGAAACCTCCACCGATGCGCCGGTCATGACGGGAATCTCCTTGTTGATTTCTGCGCAAGCCTCCGGCCCGAAACGCGAACGGGCCCCGTTGGGCATGACCGCAACCACACGGTAGCAATACCGCGCACCGTAGCTGATGGACTCCGTGTCGAGGAAGGCATTGCTCCCCAAGCCACCGACATAGCCGACCAGCGTGTACCCCGCATCGGCTGGCATGCCCACCGTGCAGTACCCCAAATCTGGGAAACCCGGACCATTCCTCCGGTAGACCTCATAGCCCCCCAAGGATTGGAGTGCATCTGAATAGCTGCCAGCACAAGGGTGCACAGACCAATCCACCTCCACGGCATTGCCTATGGGGACGGCATCCGTCGATTCCACGGGCCGGGCGATGACCTTCACCTTCATGGTCGACACGTCGCTCAGGGGGATGGCATCGTCATCGGTGGCTTTGAACACCAACTGGTACGGGGCCTCCCTGACCGCATCGCAGCCGGGAACCCAGCTGAACGTGCCCACATCCATGATGGGGTTCCAGGTGAAAACCGCCTGCGGGTCCAAGGCGTCGGTCGGACCCCCCACCACTGTGACCGTCACATCATCGCCATCGGGATCCGAAGCGTCCACCTGAAAAATGAGCGACGACCCTTGGAGAACGCAGGTGTCGGGAGGGGCCTCCACCACCGGTGGCTCATTGTTGCAAATCTCCACAGTGATCTGCATGTCGCGGGTGATTTCTCCAACCACGATCCATTGGCCACCCACTTCCCTCCATTCGCGGATGCGCAGCGCAATGTTGTATTCACCTGCAAGCCCCGGCGCGTCCCACACCACTGTGCCCGTGGTAGGCTCCACATAGAATTCACCACCGGCCCCCTCCACTTCATTGGGCGGCACAAAGTTCTGGATGGGCAGGCAGTTGAAACCCGCGCAGGAGATGAGGTCGTAGGTCAGCGAATCGCCGTCGGGGTCGTAGGCCCCAGGGTTGTGCTCCCAAACTTGGTTGATGCACGCATTCTCTACTGCCGGGTACAGCAAAATCGGACTGTCGTTGTGTCCTGCTTGCGGATCGATGATGAGCAGGCTGGAGATGCAAAATGGGACGTCGACCGAACCTGGAATGTTCAAGACGCCGGCATTGCGGTTCGGGTCTTCCACAATCAGCGAATACACCCCAGGGCCCGCATAGGTGTGGGTGCCACGGTAGAGGTTGAGTCGGATGTCCCCATCGAGCAACTCGCCCGTGGGAATGCCTGCGGGATTGAGCGGTCCATTGATCCGAGGCAAGCTGTCTGTGATGCCCTCTGAACCCTCGTCGCCCCAGCGGATCTGGAGGGTTTCACGGTCCGCCACCACACTCGCTTTGGTGTAGGTGGTGATGGTCACTTCGTAGGTCGAACCGGTCAAGTGGCGGTAGGTGATTTCGCCCGCCCGGTTATGGGTCGCTGCCATCCTGAGTGGAATGGAAAGACAGAGGATGAGCAAAAAGAAAACCAACCGCATGTACACCGAAAGGTAAACGCTCAAAGGAGGCAGAAGTTGGCAGCTGGTGCAAAAAATCCCACTGCGCTGGTAAAATCATGTGGACCCTTGGCCTTCGTCTTCCGGAGTACCTTCGTGGTCATGGCAGCCACCAAACCCGTCCGCATCGGCATTACTTGGGGAGATCCCCATGGCGTCGGATCCGAGTGCATCCTCAAGGCCTTTGCCGATGAGCGCGTGCTTCAAGACATGATTCCTGTGGTGTATGGCCATACGGACACCCTCCGTAGCCAGGCCAAGCAATTCGAAGTTGAGGTTGACATCCGCTCCACCGAGGAGCCCGAAAAGACCAAGCAGGGGGCTTTGCATTGCGTGGACATCGTGCCCTCGCTCTCCGCTCCTGATTGGGGCCAACCCCATCCGGATGCCGGTGAATTCGCAAGGCTCAGCTTGGAGGCTGCCGTCAAAGATTTGGCGGCCAACAAGGTCGATGCGCTGGTCACGGCTCCCATCAACAAGGACACCATCCAAAGCGGCAAATTCAAATTTCCAGGGCACACCGAGTACTTGGCCGACATGGCCGGTGTCAGCGATGTGCTCATGATCCTCGCCACCGACGCCTTGCGGGTTGGTGTGGTGACCGGGCATGTCCCCATTAAAGACGTCGCGGCGACACTCAACAAGGACGCCATTGTGCGCAAGGCGCGCCTTCTGCACGAGAGCCTCGGCAGGGACTTTGGAATCGCCACACCGCGCATTGCTGTGATGGGGCTCAACCCCCACGCCGGCGACAATGGTTTGATTGGAGAAGAAGAAAAGACCATCATTTTGCCCGCCGTTCGGGCACTGCAAGAGCAGGGACTTTCTGTCCACGGCCCATTTGGAGCCGATGGCTTCTTTGGTACCGGCGGTTACAAGAAATTCGATGGTGTGCTCGCGATGTACCACGACCAAGGCCTCGTTCCTTTCAAAAGCCTGTCTTTTGGAGAGGGCGTGAACTTCACTGCGGGATTGCCCATTGTGCGGACCAGCCCCGATCACGGAACGGCGTTTGACATCGCTGGAAAAGGCCAAGCCGATGGTGCCAGTTTGCGCGCCGCATGCTGGGCTGCTGTTGACATCAGACGTCACCAAACCGAGCACCGGGAGATGACTTCCGACCCCTTGGAAGTCGCCCCTCGGAAGGACTGGGAACGCGACCGGTTCTGAGTGCAAACTGCGCTGCACTGAGATTGCATTGAATCCCGTACCTTTGCCCCCCCTCAAAGCTGGGGTCACGCATGCGCGGTAATTCCGAATTCGAAATTCCCTACACGGGTTTGGGCATTGGAAGGCACGCTTTCGGATTTCAGCTGGATGGGACGTTCTTTTCAGATTTTGAACCTTCGGGCTTTGACGACGCTGATATAGCGGCGGAAACAGAGCTGGACCGGTTCGAAGGAATGATGCACTTCGATGTCCATGTGACAGGCACTGTGCGGTCCTCTTGTGACCGATGCAATGCGCCCGTCACACTCTCGATCGACCACCGCGTACGTTACGTGGTCAAGTTCGGAGACAAGACCTACCGCAATGACGATGACATTCTTGTCCTCGGCCCTGCGGAGCACCTGCTGGATGTCAGAGGGTTCCTCTACGAGTCGACGGTGTTGGGCATGCCCCTGCGCCGTGTTCACGAAATGGAGGATGACTGTGACCCCAACGTGTTGCAGTGGCTGACAGGCAGCGTTGATTGCGCGCCCGAAGAAGAGCAAGAGCAGCAAGAGGAGACCGATCCGAGATGGGCGGCGCTGAGGGGATTGTCCTCCAGTGAGCCCAAGGACGAGGAGGACGAGGAGAGCGAAGAGTAGAAGTTGATTTAGACAGTACAAACCATTGACCCCGAGGTGTTTCGGCACTGAGGACCAACAATACCACCATGGCACATCCAAAGCGACGCCAGAGCAAGACGCGCTCACGTAAGCGCCGGACGCACTACAAGGCTGAGACTCCCAACGTCTCTACCTGTTCAACGACAGGCCAGGCCCACATGTTCCACCGCGCCCATTGGTACGAGGGTAAGCTCTACTACAAGGGACGCGTTCTGATGGAGAAGGAGGTCGCTGAGGCCTGATTTCTCTTTCCAACTTTTTTCGGAAACCCGCCCAGCCGATGGCTGAAGCGGGTTTTTCCACATCCGGTCGTGGCCCAAGCTGCATTTCGCGCTTAGCCCGGGAAGAAAGGGGCGTTAATTTCGACGCCACCCCAAGTACACAGGGACAATAAACCGTGCGATGAGCTCACTTCAATCCGCCGCCATTACTGCAGTGCAGGGATGGCTCCCCCCCGACAAGTTGACCAATGCCGACCTCGAAAAGCTGGTCGACACCAACGATGAGTGGATCCGCAGCCGCACTGGCATTTCAGAGCGGCGCATTCTGAAGGACCCCACCAAGGCCACCTCCGATATGGCGGCCGAAGTCATCAAGGGACTCTGTGCCCAACGCGACATTTCTCCCGAAAGCATTGACCTGGTGATTGTGGCTACGGTCACCCCTGACATGTTTTTCCCGTCGACCGCCCAGCTGGCCTGCGTCAAATCTGGCGCCACCAATGCGTGGGGTTTTGACCTGAGTGCAGCATGCAGTGGCTTCCTCTTTGCACTGCGCACAGGGGGGCAGTTCATTTCCTCTGGCACGCACAAGCGTGTAGTGGTCGTGGGCTCTGACAAGATGAGCAGCATTGTAGATTACACCGACCGCACCACTTGCGTTCTTTTTGGAGACGCTGCAGCGGGTGTGCTGTTGGAAGCCGACGCCACGGGAGAAAACGGCATTCGCGACGCCATTTTGCGCAGCGATGGCAGGGGAGCAGAATACTTGCGCATGCCAGGTGGCGGGTCGTTGAATCCGCCAAGCCACGAAACAGTGGACGCCAAGATGCACTACCTCGAGCAGGACGGCAAGCCCGTTTTCAAGGCAGCTGTGACGTCCATGGCCGATGTGAGCTACGAAATCATGGAGCGGAATGGCCTCACGGCCGATGACGTTTCGTGGCTTGTACCTCACCAAGCCAACCTGCGCATCATCGACGCTACCGCCAACCGAATGGGGGTCGGGCGCGACAAGGTGATGATCAACATCGAGAAGTACGGCAACACCACTGCCGCCACGATTCCATTGTGTTTGTGGGAGTGGGCAGACCGCCTCACTCCTGGCGAAAACCTCATCCTGAGCAGCTTTGGAGGAGGGTTTACCTGGGGCAGCATTTGGCTCAAATGGGCCATCCCTCAACAGACAAAAGCAGAGTGATCCCGACCCTCGGGATGCCCTCCATAAAATTTGCGGTTACTTTGCCGCTCTGGATACACCAATTCCTAAAGTCACACAAACCATGACCCAGGAAGAAATACAGGACCTGATCAAATTCGTTGCCAAGTCTGGCGTGAACGAAGTTGAGATCGAACGCAAGGACTTCAAGATCACCATCAAGAGTGCCAGCAACGGCAACAAGCGCGGTAAAGGTGCAGCTCAACTCGAGCCGCAAACCGTGCAGATGGCCATGCCTGCTGGCATGGCGATGCCCATGCAGATGCCCGCTGCTATGCCAGCGCCGGCCCCTGCGCCTGCGCCAGCTGCTGCCCCGGCCCCTGCGCCCGCAGCGCCCAAGGAGGCGGATGCCGATGCCGGTCTGATCGAAATCAAGAGTCCGATGATCGGTACGTTCTACCGCAAGCCCTCTCCCGACAAAGACAACTTTATCGAAGTTGGATCTGCGGTCAAGGTGGGCGACACTGTCTGCGTGATCGAAGCCATGAAGCTGTTCAACGAAATCGAAAGTGAGGTTTCTGGACGCATTGTGAAGATCCTCGTGGACGACAACAGCCCGGTCGAATACGACCAGCCACTTTTCCTCGTGGAACCGGCCTAATGCCGGATCACCCCCATCGATTCACGACATGTTCAAGAAAATCCTGATCGCCAACCGCGGTGAGATTGCCCTTCGGGTAATCCGCACTTGCAAGGAGATGGGCATCAAGACGGTGGCCGTTTACTCTACGGCGGATGCTGAGAGCCTTCACGTGCGCTTTGCCGACGAGGCCGTTTGTATTGGCCCACCTCAGAGTGCCAAGAGCTACCTCAACATCCCGAACATCATCGCGGCGGCTGAGATCACCAACGCCGACGCCATCCACCCCGGCTATGGCTTCCTTTCGGAGAACGCGCAGTTCTCCAAGGTGTGCGGCGAAAACGACATCAAGTTCATCGGTGCTTCTCCTGAAATGATTGAAGCCATGGGGGACAAGGCTTCGGCCAAAGCCACGATGAAAGCGGCTGGCGTCCCTACAATTCCAGGGAGCGTGGGCATCTTGGACAGCTTGGAGGACGCCCTCTCTTGCGCCAAAGAAATTGGATACCCCGTCATGCTCAAGGCCACCGCAGGTGGTGGTGGAAGGGGAATGCGTTTGTGCAGCGACGACAGTGATACTGCAGATGCGTGGGACACCACACGCCGCGAAGCCGGAGCTGCCTTTGGCAATGACGGCATGTACATGGAGAAGTTCGTGACCGAGCCACGGCACATCGAAATTCAAATCGCCGGAGACCGCAACGGAAAATGTTGCCACCTCTCCGAGCGCGACTGCTCCATCCAACGTCGCCACCAAAAGCTCGTCGAGGAGACCCCGTCACCTTACATGACGGACGACCTCCGAGAAAAGATGGGCCAGGCGGCGATCGCAGCTGGAGAAGCTGTGAAATACGAGGGCGTGGGTACCGTAGAATTCTTGGTCGATGCCGATCGGAATTTCTATTTCATGGAGATGAATACCCGGATTCAAGTCGAGCACACGATCACCGAAGAGGTGGTGGACTACGATTTGATCAAGGAACAAATCAAACTGGCCGCGGGAGAGTCCATTTCTGGAAGGAACTACTATCCCAAGATGCACGCCATTCAGTGCCGCATCAACGCCGAGGATCCGGACCGCAACTTCGCGCCGAGCCCAGGCACGGTGACGGACTACCACGGACCGGGCGGTCACGGCATCCGCATTGACACCCACGTCTACGCAGGCTACCGGATCCCGCCGCATTACGACAGCATGGTCGCCAAGCTGATCGTGGTCGCTCAGACCCGAGAGGAGGCCATCACGAAGATGCAGAGGGCGTTGGATGAGTACATCATCGAAGGGGTCAAGACCACGATCCCCTTCCACCAGAAGCTCATGCGCCATGAGCGCTTCCGCAGCGGTGACTTCACGACGAAGTTCCTAGAAGAAGAAACCCTTTAAGCCTTTTAGAAGGCGTTTACTGGCCTTTGAGCTTGCTTGCAATGGC
>JAKMCX010000023.1 GCA_022428285.1 Flavobacteriales bacterium | reverse complement strand
AGCGTTCTGTGGAATTGATTGCCGATATCGGATTCAACTCGACTTTTCCCGAGAAAGAAATCGCCAAGGAGCGCGATGTCATCATCGACGAAATCCACGCTTGGCGCGACAACCCCGGCGACGCCATCTTCGACGAGTTCCAATCCATCCTGTACCCTGACCATGCGCTGGGGGCCAACATCCTCGGCGATGAGAAATCGGTGGGTGGATTCGGACGAAGGGATGTGTTGCGCTTCATCGAGCGACAGTACCGCAACGACCGGCTGGTCTTCAGCTCCGTGGGGCCCATGCCCGCCAAAAAGGTCAAGCGGCTCACCGAAAAATACCTGTCTGCCCGACAGACCGCGTCGTCAGAACTCGAGCGCATTGCCCCTCAAGGCTATGTACCTCAGCGCATCGAAGGAGAGAATGCAGTCCACCAGGTGCACGCGGTGATCGGGGCGCCCGGATACGGGATGGGTGACCCCAAGCGGACGGCGCTGATGCTGCTGTCCAACCACCTGGGCGGACCGGGCATGAACGCGCGGCTCAGCCTCAACATTCGCGAGCGCTACGGCATCTGCTACAACATCGAGAGCAGCTACTTCCCTTACGCCGATACCGGCGAGTTTACCGTGTATTTCGGGACGGACGTCAAGACGTTTGCCCGCGCCGAGCGCCTCGTTCTAAAGGAGCTCCGCGACGCCCGGGAGAAACGGCTCGGCGTGGTGACCTTGAAGCAGGCGAAGCAGCAGCTCATCGGCCAGATCGGGCTGGGTGCGGACAGCGGGGCCGGCTGGATGTCGACCATGGGCAAGAGCATCATGCTGTACGACCGGGTCCGGCCGCTGGAGGAGGCCTTCCACGCCATCGAGGCGGTGACCGACGACGACGTGCTGGAGGTGGCCAACGAGGTGCTCGATCCCGACCGCCTCAGCGCCCTCGTGTACTTTCCACCGAAGGGTTGAAAGGTTTGTTCTACTTTTCGCAGCTATGATGGAAATGAACCGCTTCTTCGCTTGTCTTCTGGTCACTGTCCTTTTGCCTGCCTCGTGGGCCAGCGCGCAAAACGCAGACCTCATCTCAACCAGAAGCCTGAATCAGATCCAAGGTTTGGCGAGCAATCTGAGCATTCCCAACGGCGTGCTTCCACTGGATTTTGGGGTGGCCAAATACAGGGTGACATATCCCATGGAGTACCTCGGGGTGACGTACGACGTGACGGGTGCAATGTTCGTCCCCGTGGATGGTGAAGGGAATGCCGTGGCCTGTGCATTGCCTACCCACACCTACATGCACGGCACCATCTTTATCCGTGAAGGTGCCCCTTCATACAATGGCTTTGAGGGTGAGCTCGGTTACCTCATGGCTACCGGAGGAGCGCTGACCCTGATGCCAGATTACATCGGACTGGGCGGAAGTGACGATGTGCTGCACCCTTATGTGCATGCGGCGTCTGAAGCCGAGTCCGGAATGGCCTTGTTGGAGGCCGCGGTAGCACTCCAGGACGAATTGGGCATCGGGCTCAACGGCCAGCACTTTGTCAGTGGATATTCCCAAGGAGGACATGCGTCTATGGCCATGGCCAAGCGCATGCAAGAGGATGCCGATGCGGGCTTCCCTCTGGCAGCCGCAGCGCCCATGAGCGGTCCCTATGACATGTCGGGCACCCAATTGCCCATGGGCATGGCCCAGGAGCAGTATTCCAATCCCGCCTATTTGGCCTACACCCTTCTGGCTTGGCAACAGACCTATGGAAACCTCTTCGTCGACCTGGGGGAGATTTTTCAGGAGCCCTATGCATCGGAACTGCCCGCCATGTTCGACGGCGAGACCTCCGGCGACATGATCAACGAATACCTCGCCGGGCCCACGACTGACATCGTCCAGCCTGGCGCGCTTGAAGGACTCATGGCCGAAGGCCACCCGTTCTTTGTCGCTGCCCAAGACAACGACCTCTATCAATGGGTGCCCGAAAGCCCTGTGCAGATGTATTACTGCACCTTGGATGAGCAAGTGTTCTATGAGAATGCCCTCGTGGCCGAGGCTTGGATGAACGAAAATGGCAGCACCTCCGTCACCACCGTGGATGGCGGACCGCTGGACCACGGCGGTTGCGCTTTGCTCGCCATACTGGGCGGCACCGTGTGGATCAACAACCAAGCCGATCTGTGTGAGCCCATTGGCATCGAAAGCATCGGACAGACGGACTTGACGTGGCAGCCGGCAGCCGGCGGTGCCGCAGTCGAGGGCATGCAAGCTGGTGAGGCCTGGACATTGTATGGACTGGACGGACGCGTTCTCGGACAAGGCTACGCGCCCCAAGGCCGCATGGAGCTGACCTTGGGTTCGGGCCTGTACATTCTGCATGGTGCCTCGAGCGGCGCGGTGCGTTTGGCCTTGGACTGATAAAAGTCAATTCTGGTGCCAACGGGGGTCATGTTGGAGAGGGGGGACCTGGCGGATGTTTGACATGTCAATAACCCCAACACCCCCATCACCATGAACAAGTTTCTCCCCTCTGCTTTCGCCGCTGCCCTGACCCTCGTCGCTGCGGTCGGCTTCGCTCAACCCCGCTCAGCATATGCCGGTTACACCCAGATGAACTTCGGACAAGGATCTGTGGGTTCCACAGCATCCAGCAACAGCGCCGCCGCGGCCATCTCCCGTTCCCCCATGGGGTCGCCAGTGGGGCAGGTCCAAGTCGGCACAACCGCCGCTTCGAATGCCCGCATCTCTGACAGGAGGTACACCCAAGCCCAGTATGTCATCACCGCCGTGGTGGTCCCTTTGACCCAAGACCTCAGGGGCACTGCTGAGCGCGTCTTGAGAACCGGAGCCCCCACCAAAGGCGCTGCCATGTCTCGAATGCGACAGTTGATCGGCGATATCGGCGTGCCTGTGCGCGTTGTGAGCTTGGACATTGTGAGGCAATAAAACCCCAACACCTCCCCTGGCTATTGGCGCCGTCCCCTCGTGGGGCGGCGCCTTTTTTTTGACCGCTTCGCAATGGACCCCTGACGAAAGTCATCCTTTGCCTTGACCGGCCTCGTTTCTCCAGCACCAACGCTGATCCAAGTTTGAACCAGTAAACAATTGCCCCCTAAACCCCCTTTGCTATGAACTTCAAATTGCCCACCCTCCTCCTTGCCTCCATTGGAATGCTTGCGGCCACCTCGGCCAGTGCACAGTGCAAGAAATTTTCCAAGAAGCGCGTCATCAGCGCCCTTCAAGGAGCGCAGACCATTGATCAAATCACGGCCGGCGCCCTTGGCCGCGGAGAAAGTGCCGCTGCTTTGCTCGAGGTAGAAACCTCTGGTGAAGTAGACCTGATCATCAGCACCCACCCCAACCTTGGAGAAGTCCAATACAGCGTGGTCACTTCTCAGGGCGAATCGCTGGCCTCAGGGTCTTCAACGGGAAGCATCGCGCGGCTGCCCATTGAGGTGAAAGCCCACACTGACATCATCGTGCACATTCAGTCAGAGAAACCCAGCAGTGCTTACATCCCGCTCGGCTGTGTAGCCATGGCAACCACCAAGGTCATCCCCAACGAAATGGACATTTTGACCGGCGAATGATGGCGGCTTATTTCCTCCCGTGAAGGGGCGGACGTGAGGGACAATCCGTCCCTGGCGTTTTCGCCCCTTCTTTTTTGGGGGGCAGTCGGTGCCGTTCAGACCAACACGGCGGCTGTGCGGATGCGCTTTACCGCTTTCAGGGCATGCTGAATGCATGCCGATGTGGTCATGCGGCTGAACGAAAACCGAATGGAGGTTCGGCCTTCTTCATGCAGCCCCAAGGAAGACAACACATGGGAGGGCTGGGTGCTGCCGCTGGAGCAGGCACTGCCGCCTGAACAGGCCACGCCTTCCAAGTCCAAGAGGAACAGCATCATGCCGTTCTTTTCGTGGGCGGGGAAATTCGCATTGAGCACCGTGTACAAACTGTCGCTCCGATCGGAACCCGCATTAAAATGAATGCCCGGTACCGCCTCCTTCAATCCCTCAACCAACTCGGCCTTGAGACCTTGGATGTGGGCAGCGTGGGCGTCCATATTGGCCATGGACAGCTCGAGGGCCTTGGCCAGTCCGATGATGCCGATGAGGTTTTCGGTGCCTCCCCGCATGGCCCGCTCTTGGCTCCCGCCTTTGATGTGGGCGCTGATGCGGTGACCATCTTTGACGTAGAGGAGCCCCGACCCCTTCGGTCCGTGAAGCTTGTGTGCGCTGCAAGCGGCGAAATCAATGGGCATGTTGCCCAAATCCATGGGGTAATGTCCCATGGTCTGCACTGTATCCGAATGGAAGAGCGCCTTGTGATCCCAACAACACTGCCCGATGGCCTTGATGTCTTGGAGAATGCCGACTTCGTTGTTGCCATGCATGACGGAAACCAACGTCGGAACGCCATCAGAAAGCGTGGCTGCGAGATGACGCAGGTCTACTTTGCCCTCGCTGTCGAGCTGCAGCATGCCGCAAATGATGCCGTCTCTTTCTCCCAAGTGCCGTGCTGTTTTGAGGACGGCGCTGTGCTCAGTAGCACAGGTCAAAATGCGCCGACAGCCCAATTGATCCACGCTTGCATGCAGCGCCATGTTGTCTGCTTCAGTGCCTCCGCTGGTAAAACAAATGGTTCTGGGTTCTACCCCCAATTGTCCGGCGATCTGGCGGCGCGCTTGTTCTATGGCTGTTTTGGTGCGCCGACCAAACTGATGGGTCGACGAAGGGTTACCGAAATGGTCCCTCATGTAAGGAAGCATGGCCTCGACCACTGCTGGAAGCATGGGCGTTGTGGCCGCATTGTCAAGGTACACGTTCATTGCGTGGTCGTCTTGGGTCGGTTACTGCTTCGAAAATAGTTCACATGGCCCGGTCTGTCGATACCGCCTGCAGATTAAGCGCAGGATAGAAGTTTGTCCCGGTAGGTATTGACCAAGTCCATGGCGGCCTCTTGAGAAGCCGCTTCAGCATAAACGCGCACGATGGGCTCTGTGTTGGATTTCCTCAAGTGCACCCAGCCTTCGGGCAAGTCCAACTTGACACCATCGATGGTGGAAGGCTTCAGGTGGTTGACTTCCTGGGCAAAACTGGCCAGCAAGCGGTCCACATCCCAGTTTGGGTCTAAGTCGATTTTCGCCTTGACCATTTCGTAGTGCGGATAGCCTTTTCTCATGTCGGATACCGCTCCACCGCGGTGGGCGAGATGGGACAGAAACAATGCGATGCCCACCAGCGCGTCGCGGCCAGCGTGAAGGGTGGGATAAATCACCCCACCATTGCCTTCTCCACCGATGATGGCCTGGGTCTCTGACATGGCTTTGACCACATTGACTTCGCCCACGGCGCTCGCTGTGTAGGACTGACCGTGGGATGCGGCGACGTCCCGCAATGCGCGGGTTGAGCTCAGGTTGCTGACCACCGCGCCCGGGGTGTGCTGGAGAATGTAGTCGGCCACTGCGACCAAGGTGTATTCTTCACCAAACATGGTCCCGTCCTCGGAGACAAAAGCCAGCCTGTCAACGTCGGGGTCAACGGTGATGCCCAAATGGCAACCGTGCTGTACCACCGCTCCAGACAACGCCGTCAGGTGCTCTGGTCTAGGCTCTGGGTTGTGCGGGAAACGGCCGTGGGGTTCGCAATACAATTCAACCACCTCCTCTACCCCCAGCGCATGCAGCAACTTGGGTACGGCGATGCCCCCAGTGCTGTTCACGGCATCCACTGCCACCTTGAAGCCGGCCTTTGCCACTGCATCTCGGTCGACAAGGTCCAAATCCAAAATGGCCTGAATGTGGGCATCGATCCAACCGCTGTGGGCCGATATGGTGCCCAAATCTTCTACTGGGGCGAAAGAGTGGGGCTGTGCAGACCGCCTGATGACCTCTGCCCCCGCTTCGGCGGAAATGAAGGCTCCATCGGCATCCAGCAACTTCAATGCATTCCATTGGACGGGGTTGTGGGAGGCCGTGAGGATGATCCCACCATCAGCACCCTCGCCAATGACGGCCATTTCAACCGTTGGCGTGGTAGACAAACCCAGGTCGATGACGTCGATGCCCATGCCCATCAGGGTCCCTGTGACCAGCCGCTGGACCATGTCTCCCGATGGACGGGCATCTCTGCCCACCACCACTTTGGGCCGTCCTGCGCCGGCATCGAGGGCGCTGAGAATCCAGCTCCCATATCCTTGAGTGGCCCTCACGACATCGGGAGGTGTCAGGTTGTCTTCCTCCGGACCGCCAATGGTGCCACGAAATCCTGAGATGCTGCGGATAAAAGTCATGGCGCAAAAGTAACCCTGCACAGCGCCAACGATTACGAAATAACCCGCCCTTCCCACGGATTAGCCGGCGCGATTCTACATCTTTGACAAACTCTTGAAGGAAACGGCCCCTGATGTTCAAAAGACCTGAACCCAAGTGGTGACCTTCACGGAAACGGGAGCTTAGCTTAGGGGAGATTGATGCACGACGAAGAACTCAACGAACACGACTCGAGGGAAATGGCCGGTATCTTACAGAGATACGAAGCCATGCTGGCCTCTGGTACTTCGGTTTTTTTCGATCTGATGGAGCTCGAATCGCTCATTGAGCATTTCCTGAACCTCGGTAAGAGCCGGAGCGCACAGCATGTATTGAAATTCGCAAAGGGCCTCTACCCTGAGAGCTTGAACCTCAAGCTGAGAGAGGCTCAAATGATGGCGGGTTCTGGCAACTTCAAACGGGCCATCCCCCAATTGCGTCAACTGCTGGCTTTTGAACCGACAAACGACGAGATCCACTTGACGCTGGCGACCCTGTATTCACAGATGTCACAGCACCAAGAGGCCATTCACCACTACCGTCAAGCCTTGGACCTTGGGGACGCGACTTACCGCAGCGACCTCTATATCGACATCGCGCTTGAATACGAGAACATTGGCCACTGGAACCACGCTGTAGAGGTGCTCAACGAGGCCCTACTGGACAACCCTGAGAACGAAACGGCGCTCCACGAATTGGGCTTTTGCTTCGAATCCATGGGCATGAGCGAAGATGCGATTGGCGTGTTCCAATCGTTTGTGGACAGGCACCCATACAGCTGTCCTGGCTGGTACAACCTCGGCAATGTCTACCAGCGGACGGGCAAGTACCCCCGTGCGATCGAGGCCTATGAATATGCCCTCGTTGTCGACGAGGGGTTCAGTCCTGCATTGCTCCAAAAAGCCGCAGCGCTGACCATGATGGAGGACTACGTCCAGGCCATGGAATGCTACCGCGAATCCATTTTGATGGATGCCCCCCAAGCCAACATCTACACGTTGATGGGGGAATGTCAAGAACGCCTCGGCAGCCTGTCTGAGGCAGAAGAATATTACTACTGCGCATTGGATTTAGATGCGGAGTTTGCCGATGCCCATGTGGGCTTGGGCGTGGTCTCCGAAATGAGAAAAGACTGGACCTCCAGTCTCAAACATTTCGAAAAGGCCTTGGCCCTAGAGCCAGAAAACGTAGAATACCACATCCTGCTTGGTGGCATCCTCAGAAAAATCGGGATGCACGACGAAGCGGGACTCATCTATGCCAATGCATTGCGCTTGGAACCCGATAACCTCGAAGTCTTTTTAGAGGCTGCAGACAACCTGCAGAAAGACGACCGTCACGACGAAGCCCTGGCCTTATTGGACGGGGTCCCTCTCACTTCCGTCCACGACCCTTTGGTCGTGTGCCGCAGGTTTGTGAGTCTGTACAGCCTTGGTCAAACAAAACACGCATACAGCTTGCTTGACGTTTCGTTGGAAAAGACGCCCGACCTTTGCACCACGCTTGTTGAATTGTTCCCTGGCATTGCACAAGATGCAGAATTCAGCCTTCGTGTTTTGAACGCCCCAAAAAACCAATGAATTTTCCTCTCCCCCACATGCCCGAGCGTACCACCAGACCTCGGGCACATGGCCTCACTATGGTCATGGACAAGGGCCTGAGTCTGCGTGAAGCTGAAGACTTGATTGATGTCGCCGCAGACAAGGTGGACTTCTTGAAGCTCGGTTTCGGAACCAGCATGTTCACTCCGAACTTGAAGGAGAAAGTCAAGCTGTACCGAGATGCCGGTATGGACGTGTATTGCGGAGGCACTTTGTTCGAGGCATTCTTGGTGCGCAACAACTTGGATGATTACTTGAAGTTCATTGATCAAAACGGCATCGGATGTCTCGAGATCAGTGATGGCTCCATGGTGATCGATCACGACTACAAGTGCGAGTTGATCCACCGGCTCAAAAAGGACTTCAAAGTCCTATCCGAAGTCGGTTCCAAAGAAGAAGGCATTTTGATTTCACCGGCCAAATGGATCCGGATGATGCGCAACGAATTGGATGCTGGATCCATCAAGGTCATCGCTGAAGCGCGCGAAAGCGGCACTGTGGGAATTTACAGGCCCAACGGCTCTGCCCACACACAGCTCATCCGTAAAATCCTGTCCAAAGTCGACCTCAAAGACATTTTGTGGGAAGCGCCCAAGAAGACCCAGCAGGTCTGGTTCATCAAGCAGTTTGGTTCCAATGTGAACCTCGGCAACATCGGTCCGGCCGATGTCATTCCACTCGAATGTCTGCGCGTTGGCCTTCGCGGCGACACGTTCTTCCACTTCTTGCCAGACGAACTCAAGCAAGATGTGCTCCAACAGGAGATAGAAGCCGACTCATGAAAGAGATCGACGTACTGGAGCTCAAATCTTGGCGCGACAACAACACCGCCCATCAGCTCGTGGATGTTCGCGAAGCCTACGAATACGAGGCTGGAAATTTAGACGGTTTGCACATCCCCATGGGGGAAGTGCTTGAACGTCATGAGGAATTGCGCCGGGATGTCCCTGTCGTCCTTCAATGCCGGTCCGGCGGACGTTCAGCCGCCCTGCTGACCGCTTTGGAAGACCACTTCCAAATGGACAACCTCTACAACCTCAAAGGGGGAGCGCAGGCTTGGTCAAACCAAGTGGATGGCACCGTAGAGGTCGCCTGATGATGACACGCCGGCGCACCCCAAAAGCTTGGGTCCGTCTTGGACTGCGAGGCATGGCCATGGGAGCAGCCGATTTGGTGCCAGGTGTCAGCGGAGGCACGGTCGCTTTTATTGCGGGCATCTACGAAGAGCTCTTGGATACGCTGGGCGGACTGGGTGTGGGCACCCTTCGCGATGTATTCAAGGAAGGCCCGGTGGCCACCTGGAAGACATACAACCTCGGATTCTTGGCGGCCCTGGTGGCGGGCATCGGCCTGTCGGTAGTGCTGCTCGCTGGAGCCCTGCACCATTTGCTCGAACATCACCCTGTGCTGCTCTGGTCCTTTTTCTTTGGGCTCGTAGCGGCCAGTGTTCCCTTCATGCTGCGCGACATTCCGCGAGGTTCGTTTAAGGCGCCGGTTTTTGCGATGCTGGGGATTGGGGCAGGAACGGCTTGGTGGCTTACTGGACTTCCCCCTTTGATGCAGGGCAACCACCCTGCTTTTCTTTTTGGATCGGGGGCCATTGCGATTTGCGCGATGATTCTGCCGGGCATCAGTGGATCCTTCATTCTGGTCATCCTCGGGGCCTACTCCTCGGTGATCGGTGCCTTGAAGTCGTTTGACCTCTTGCGCATTGTGGCCTTTGCATCTGGAGCGCTTACGGGACTCTTGGGCTTTAGCAAGGGGCTCGGATGGGTATTCCGACGCCACCGGGAGCTTGCCATGGCCCTGCTGAGCGGGTTTCTCATTGGCTCGCTGCGCAAGTTGTGGCCCTGGAAGGAAAACCTCCACGCCCTCTTCACCCATTCAGATGGCAGGGTGGAATACCTACAGGCCAACATTTCACCTGAGGTCCATGCAGACCCTCAGTGGTGGCCCGCCCTCGTGTCTATGGCCGCTGGAGCCATCATGGTGGCCGGTCTCGGCGTCCTTTCCCGCCGGGGCACTTCATCCGAATCAGGCGCCACCTCTGCCGCAGCATGACTGAATTTCGCCGGCGGTTTGGCTTGATTGGACACCCCGTTGAACACAGTTGGTCCGCTCGATTTTTCGAAGAGAAATGGGCCCAACTGGGCATAGACAATTGCGACTATGGCCTCCACGATTTGGACGCCATTGAAGACGTCCAAACGCTCTGGCAAATGCCGGGATGGGCGGGCATGAACGTGACCCTCCCCTACAAGAAATCCATCCTGCCATTCTTGGACGGATTGGCGCCTTCGGCGGAGGCCGTTGGAGCGGTGAATACCGTAGCCTTTACTTCGGACGGCCGAATCGGACACAACACCGATACAGTGGGCTTCAAGCGCTCGATCGCCCCCTTCTTGGAGGGGCACCACCAGAGGGCCCTCATCCTCGGAACGGGTGGAGCTGCCGCAGCAGTGCGCTCCGTTCTTGAAGGCATTGGCCTCGATGTTTTTTTGGTGAGCCGGCAGCCTAACGGCCCTCAATCGGTGCACTACAATGACATCGGTGCAGAGGGTGTAAAAGCGACCCCGCTTTTGGTCAACTGCACCCCTGTGGGCATGCACCCTGCTGTAGACCAAATGCCCCCATTGTCCGATGCTGCATGGCGCGCCATAGGTCCCGAACACCTGGTCATTGACTTGGTCTACAACCCTGCAAAAACCCGCCTGCTCCAACACGCTTCTGAACTAGGAGCCAGAACATTAGGCGGACTATCGATGTTAAAGTTGCAAGCCGAAGCAGCCTGGGAAATCTGGGAGGCGACAGCGGCCCAACTTTGAGCGCATTACAGCACCAACTTGACCGCCTGGCGGATCTGATTCTGAGCCCTTCTACGAAGAAGGCCGTGGAGCACACTTTGGTGCACATGGCCTTGGGCCTGTTCTTCTTGCATTTATTGCTGTTTGGAATTCACGAGGCTGGCTGGCTCCCCTTTCCGATGCCGGAAAGCCTTTTTGGACACCCGCTTCATGTCCTGTACACCCCGTTCTCGGCCATTCTGGTCGCAGAGGTATACCTGCTGGTGTACCACCTGCCCTCCTCCTTTGCGAGGTCCATGGGCAAGCAACTTGAGATCGTCTCGTTGATCGAAATCCGATCGGTATTCAAGGACCTCTCCGTGCTCCAAGAAGCCGATGGCATGGCTGTGATTTGGCCTTGGAATGACCCCTTCTTTCCGCACATCGTCGGCGCGGTTCTGCTCGGGGCCGCCCTCGTTGCCTTCTATCGCATTTTGCCGAGGCGCATGGCCAGGCTCGAAGAGAGTGAACTGGCCCGGTTCATCCGTTTTAAGCGCCATGTTGCCGCCCTCTTGGGCGTGGCTTTGGCCTTTATCGCACTGTGGAGCTTTGGGCAATGGTGTCTGGACATGGTGCACCACGCCAGTGGTGGAACGGGCGCCCTGCTGGACCCCAATGCCATATTCTACCATGATTTCTTCACGGTGTTGATTTTTGTGGACGTCATCCTGCTGGTGACCTCTCTGCGGTATCTGTCCAACTATGGTCTCATTCTGAGAAACTCAGGATTTGTCGTCGCCACCATCATCTTGAGGTTGTCCTTTGGCATGGACGGTTGGGGTGCCGTTGCACATGAAGTGCTGGCTGCACTTCTCGCCTTGCTGCTCCTGCTCCTGCAAGCAGGGTTACAATGGGGCGACCGGAGGTTTGGGCGAGAAGAGCGGGGCTTTTCCGCACGCCAATAGCGCATTATTGGAGCGGGATTCCGAATTTGTCCCCCATGAAACCTTCCCTCTCTCCCACAGAACAGCCTGGTCAATGGGACCGACTGGAAAACATGACGGCTGTGGAGATTACAGCGGCCATGGCGGCCTGCGACAGGGAGGCCACCGAAGCGGTCGAAGCCCTCTCCAAGGAGATCGCCGCTGCCATTGAATACGCGGCTGCGTTGGTGGCCAAAGGCGGTCGAATCTTTTACCTCGGCGCAGGAACCAGCGGCCGTCTGGGGGTTCTCGATGCCAGTGAAATCCCCCCCACCTTCGGCGTCGAAGGCCGCTTTATCGGTTTGATCGCCGGAGGCGATGGCGCCATTCGCAAGGCGGTGGAGGGCGCAGAAGATGATGCCGCCGGTGGCGTGCGGGACTTGGAGCGACATGGTGCAAACCCAGCCGATGTCATTGTGGGCATCGCGGCCAGCGGACGGACTCCATATGTGATTGGGGCCATGCAGTGGGCTTCCCAAAAAGGCATCGCCACCGTGGGCATCACCTCCAACCCCGACGGCGCATTGGCTTCGGCAGTGGACATGCCCCTAGTGGCCCGCACAGGTCCGGAGTTTGTCACGGGCAGCACCCGACTCAAAGCCGGCACCGCCCAGAAGCTCATATTGAACCAGCTCTCGACCGGAATCATGATCCAATGTGGCCATGTGCAGGGCAACAGAATGATAGACATGAAGCCCGCCAATGAGAAATTGGTGGACCGGGGTGCAAGGATGGTGGCCGAAGCACTGGACCTCCCTATGGACCGGGCCCTGCAACTGCTGACCGAGTTTGGCTCTGTCAGAAAAGCCATCGATAATTTCAAGGACCAGAATTAAGCCCGGATATGCACGACATCGAACCCTTCTACAATTGGCGCAACTTCTATGTGGCCAGTGAGGACGAGCGTTCGCCTTTCTATGACCGGCAGTACAGCGAGACCCATTTCACGGAGCGGATTTACAACCACTTCATCCATCCGCAATGGGACAACATCGGCAGCACCACGCTGTTTGCGAAAATCCTCTACACCGATTACGACGAGCGTTTCACGGTGATCGAGTTCATTGGCGAATGGAACGACACCCTGTTCAACGATGTGATGAACCTCAAGCGCAATGTGATCGAACCCCTCATACACGAAGGGATTGAGCGCTTCATCTTGATTGGAGAGAACGTCTTGAACTTCCATTCAGCAGACGATTGCTACTACGAGGAATGGTTCGATGAAGTGACCGATGTAGATGGCTGGATCGCCATGCTCAACTTTAGAGAACACGTGACGGAAGAACTGATCCAGGCCGACTTGGACCAGTATTTTGTGATGGGGGGTGAACTTCAGGAAATGGGTTGGCGCACCTTTAGCCCACCCCAATTGTACCGGCGCATCGACGATTGTGTGATGCACAGGATTGGCCAGACGGGCTAGGCGGTTTTGAAGTTTGGCCGGTGGCTTTTGAGCCCCGGGACACTTCGGTGACATTAACTTCGAACCATGGCCACTGAGGACGAAACCACACCGATGAATCCCCCGCGTGAGGTATTGACCCCACAGCGCACAGAGGACGGTTCGCTCACCCTTCATTCTCAGCGGTTTAACCAGTCGTACCACAGCCGACATGGGGCCGTCACCGAGTCTCAACACGTCTTCCTCGAGGCGGGGTTTCACCATTGTCTTCGGGGCCAAACCGCGCCCCAACCGCTGCGCGTTTTGGAACTCGGTTTCGGGACAGGACTGAACGCCTTGATGACCTTTCGCGCTTGGGAATCCGTTCCTGAGGCCCGCCAACCTCCTCTAGAATATGTGGCCCTAGAGCCCTATCCGCTGGGACCTGAGACACTGGCTGCAATGGCCCTTTCAAAAGATGCGCAAATCCCGGTGGGTCAGGTTTCTGCGCTGCATGAACGCCACGGTGCTGCGCGGCATCAAGTGCAGTGGAAACCCGGCGCCCGGTGCGTCCGGCTCCTTCAAGAGTGGCAGGACTTTGCGGCATCGGAGCCGGGAACTTTCGACCTGATTTACTATGATGCTTTTGCGCCTGACAGTCAGCCGGAACTGTGGGTGGAGGACCGCTTCAAGGAGGCCCACGAAATGCTCAATACGGGCGGTGTGCTCGTGACTTACTGCGCCAAAGGGGACGTCCGTCGGGCCATGGAGTCCGCCGGGCTCTTGGTAGAAAAATTACCCGGTCCCCCAGGCAAACGGGAGATGCTCCGGGCCACACGGCCCGATGCTGAGAGCGTTTCGCTGAAGCGCTTCAATGTGCGGGTGTACTTTTTTCTGATGGCGGGGGGTGCGCCGGGTGCGCTGTTCGGTGACCGGGTTCTGTTGAGCGACGAAATCATTGCAGGACGTCGCTACACCAAGTGGCCCGGAGGTGGGCTCGAGTTTGGCGAAGGCCCCGAAGACTGTGCCCGGAGGGAAGCGGTCGAAGAACTGGGGCAGTCCATCAATTTGGGGCCCCTCGTGCACGCCACGGGAGAATTTGTGCGGTCGGCATGGCGTCCAGATGAACAGGTGCTCTGCCACTACTATTTGGCCCGATTAGAGGCCGAGGCTGCCTTTCGCATCGCCGCGGCTCCCTTTGAATTTGAAGCGGGCGCGGCGCAGTCGTTCAGGTGGGTTGACCTGGATGATTTGGATGAAGGGGATTTGTCTTTTGCGACGGACAGGGCTGCTTGGCGGGCTTTCACCGCCCATAGAAATGCTCACTAAAGGGGGGCCAGGGCACCATTGACCCCCATTCCAAACAAGGCAAAGTCATAGCGAACAGGGTCTTCCGCATCCAACCACCGCAGCGCTTCAGTGACTTCTTCTACCGCTTTCCAATCGTTTCCTTTTCGTTTGAGCAAGCCCAGTGCGCGAGAGACCGAGGCTGTGTGAACATCGAGCGGCAACCGCAATGCAGACGTTGGAATGTCCTTCCAAAGTCCAAAATCAACCCCACGGTGGTCGGAGCGCACCATCCAACGCAGGTACATGCACAGCCGCTTTGCTGCGCTTCCCTTTGCGGGATCCGCCACATGCTTCACCGTACGGCCTGGCTCCTCATCGGCAAAAAACCGCAGCTTGAACCGGTGCAAAGCCGCCCCCATATCCGGCACCGCCAAACCCTTTGCCTCGCCGCCATCCTGGCCGCCGCTCGCCTTAAAGGCCGCCGTAAAAGCGCCTTCCAATCCTCCATCGCGCTCCAATGAGCGAAGACAACGGACGAAACGCTGGGCATCTTCGGATTGAAACGTCCGGTGAACGAAACCATCGAGGGCAGCGAGGTCCCGATCGGACGCCTCTCGGACAAAGGCGGCAGGCGCCCTGTCCATTCTGTCCAGCAGGTTGTCACAAGAGCGGATGATGCTCGCGCGGTTGCCCCATGCCAACGTTGCCGCAAAGAATCCTGCAGTGGCAATGTCCTCCGGAGCACTGTATCGGTGGGGAATGCCCAAGGGATCCGCATCCAAAAAGTCGGGCCGCTCGTAACGGTCCGCCGCCTCATCAAGAAGGGTTTTCCATTCTTCAAGCCTGGCTTTTGAAGGCCTTCGCCTGTTATTCTGGGCACGGCGTGGGAGACCGGTTGGGGAAGAAGATGATTCGGGCACGGTTGGGCACTAAATTCGCATATAGATGCAGTTTGTCCACCCCGAGGTCCTTTGGGCGCTTTCGGCGCTGACCATACCGGTGCTGGTACACTTGTTTAGTTTCCGCCGACACCGCAAGGTTTCTTTTTCGCAGACCGCCTTCCTCAAGGAAGTGAGGATGGAATCGCGGTCCCGCAACCGCATTCGGAACTGGCTGGTGCTCCTCATGCGCTTGGCCGCCATGGCGTGCGTGATTCTGGCTTTTGCCGAACCCATGTGGCCCTCAATCGACGGAGAAGAGCAAGGCGGACAGAAGCGCGTTTCGATCTACATGGACACCAGTCCCTCCATGGAACTAGAGGGACGCAATGGCCCCATGCTCGAGGCCGCCAAGAATGGAGCGCTGGCATTGGTTGAGTCGCACGCCGCGACGGACCGCTTCCACGTGGTTTCCTCCTCCTTTGACCCCACCGATCGCCGGTGGCTTACCAAAGAGGAAGCCTTGGAACGCATCGCAACGGTGCAACCCGGACATGCCGCCCCCAATATCCGGGACGTCCTGTTTCACCAGCAAGAATTCCTCAGTGATGCTCCCGGAGAGCAGCGTTTGGCCTACCTCTTCACCGACCTCCAGCAGTCCAGCCATTCCATGACCGGCGAAACGGCAGGCATGGTCGACTCTACCCTCGTTGTGCGTTTTGTGACGCAGGCTGCGCAGCCCAAGGTCAATATCCGGGTGGATTCAGCGTGGTTCGACACGCCAATGCGCTTGGTTGGCCGCAGCGAAGTCCTGCATGTGCGCATTGCCCACGATGCCCAGCGCCCGGTGGACGATTTGCCCTTGAGCCTCAACATCAATGGACGCAAGGCAGCCATCGGTTCTTACCGCATTGTGCCGGGACTTCCCACCGATACGGTTTTGCGCTTTCGACACGAAGAAAGCGGCCCTGTTCACGCCATGGTCTCCACCACAGACGCTCCCGTGACGTTTGACGATGCCCTGCATGTGGGGTACAACGTGGCGGAGAACGTCAAAGTCGTGTTGCTTCAAGGAAAGGAATCGACCCCTGTTGAGCAGGTCGCTTTGGGGAGGTTGTTTGGCGATGCGGCCTTGCACGAAGTTCAATCCATGGAGGCCTCGTCGCTGGATTACGACGGTCTGGATGCGGCTGACCTCATCGTGCTCCAAGGTGTTCGCGACCCTTCCAATGGCCTGGTGGCTGCCTTGCTGCGCAATGTATCCGCTGGCAAGAGCCTCATCATGATGCCGCCCGCCGAAGCGCTCGGCACAGGTTGGGATGAACTCCTGGTGGGCCTTGGTGCCCATGGCGTAGCGGACTGGATGACATCGGAAGAACCCGTTCGGCTCGGAAAATTGCACCACGACCACCCGCTGTTTGCCGGCGTTTTTGCCCGCGCACCCCGCCGGGTAGACCTCCCGACGGTCCGCGGTTGGCACGCGCGCAAGCGCAGCGGCTCGCTGGAACGCAACCTGATGTCGTTCGCCGATGGAAGGCCCTTTTTGACCACCGGTCTCAAAGGCCTTGGCCGCTATCACTTCTGCGCTGCGCCCTTGGACCCTAAATGGTCCAACTTGGCCCAACACGCCTTGCTCGTGCCCACTTCATTGAGAATGGCCGAAACCAGCAGAGCCACGGGCCTGCAGCAATTCACTGCGGGCAGCGAAGCCGCTGTATTGCTCCAAGGCTTGGACCGCGTAGCCGGTGCCAGTCTCGCGCTTCGTCCTGCCTCGGGGGACGCCTCTGAGCGTCTGCTGTTGGAGTCCGGAACGGTGCCCGGCGGCGTGGAGGTGTACCTGCCGCTTCGCGATGCAAAGCCGGGACCCTACCTCATCGAGTCTACTGCTGCCGCAGGAAACAACAGCGACAGCGTCTCCGTGGTGATGGCCTTGGGCATCAATCCTTCGCGGGGCGAGAGCGACTTGGCCATTTGGGACATAGAAGATTGGAAACAAGCGCTGACGACCGAGGGTTGGAGGCGCAGTGACGTCATCTCTTCGGATGTGGAGGACCTCGTGGAAGAAGTGGAAGTCTTGGAGGCTGGGCCACCATTGTGGCTCAACCTGATCACCCTCGCATTGCTGTTTTTGCTCATCGAAATGATCTTGTTGAAGCGCAAGTCTGCCTTGCGCCAAGTGCAAGAATCGCCCGCCTCTTAAAAGTCCGAAGTCACCATCATTCTGAGCCCGTCATGATCCGATACCGCGCCCCCAGACTCTTGCACCCCGGACACCCCCTTCATGGACAACCCGTGGATTTGGCGGTAGAAGATGGCCAGATTGTCTCGATGGGTGCGGCTTCATCAGGCTCGGAGAATGCCGGTGACCACGTGCTCTCTGAATGCTGGATTTCTCCAGGATGGTGGGACGGTCAGGTTGACTTTCGGGATCCGGGCACAGAACGGGCTGAGGGACTCACCCAGGGCCTCACAGCCGCCGCTCAAGGCGGATTCACGCGGGTGGCTCCTGTAGCCTCCACGCGGCCGTGTCGCGATCAACCCTCTGAGATCCTCGCCCTCTTGCACAGGACCGCGGACTCCATTTGTGGCGTCTTGCCCCTAGCTGCGCTCAGCGCAGGATGCAAAGGAGGGCAACTCACCGAAGCATACGCCCTCAAACAAGCCGGTGCTCGGGCTTTCTCCGATGACGCTCCCATCGAACGTCCCGAATTGCTGAGGCGTGCGCTGGAGTACCACCAGCCCACCGGACTGTCTGTTTTTTCTGCTGCCCTCGACCCTCATTTTCAGCCCGACGGTGTCATGCACGAAGGCGCCATGAGCACCGCCTTGGGATTGCCCGGAAATTCAGGCGAGTCTGAACTCCTGCGCATCGGCAGAGAATTGGACATATTGTCTTACTCGGGAGGGCGCCTCCACTTCCCCGTGGTCACTACAGCAGCAGGATTGGATGCCATTCTCGCCGCAAAACGCAAAGGGCTCCAAGTGACCTGCGGAACCACCGTGCACCACCTCTGCTGGACCGACAGCAACCTCGATGGGTTCAACAGCGACATGAAGCTTTCGCCTCCTTTGCGTTCTGCAGAGGACCGCGACGCGCTGCGCACAGCGGTTCTGAATGGCGACCTGGATCTGGTGGTTTCGGACCACCGCCCCCGCACGCCAGAGGAACACGATGTGGACTTCATGGTGGTCAAGCCCGGGATCGCAGGAATCCACGCTGTGGGCCCTGCCCTGCTCGGAGCACTGTCCGATCACGGCGCCTCCGCAGATGAAGCCCTGAACGCCCTCTACGGCGTTCTGGTGGCGGGCCCGAGGAAGGTCTTTGCAGCATCGGGAGCCGAGGTTGGGCTCGCCGAGGGCCATCCCGCTGAATTCACCGTCTTTTCTGCCACGGAAACAGGCCTCCCCAAGTCAGCTTCGAGGGCACCAAACACGCTCTATACCGCGGAGACATCCCCGATGTTGGGCAAAGTCCTGGGTGTGGTGACCCCAAGGGGCAGCCACTGGAACTGAGGGCATGGCCAATCAGGCCTCTCCTGTAGGACCGCCGAAATTCACCGGAAACGAAGGCTCAGGCTGGCTGGTCATTTCAATTCTTCCGTGCTGGCCTTCGAATTTGCTGATGTTGTCCACCAGCATTTTCATGACGCGCTTGGCATGTTGGGGGGACAGCACCACCCGCGAACGCACCTTGGCCTTGGGCGTACCGGGCATCACCTGAATGAAATCCAAGATGAACTCCGTTTGGCTGTGGGTAACCACCGCCAGGTTCGAGTACACACCGGGCGCCACATCTTCGGGCAGCTCAATGTTCAACTTGGGCTTTTTTCCTTGGTTTTCCTGACTCATGGACGCAAGTTAACCCAGACCCCCGAGGGCTTTAGGGCAACACCGCCAACAATTCCTGCAAAGCGCCCACCCTGGCCGAAGCCGGGGTATCGGGTTCTGCTTGGTCGTCTGGACTAAAAAACACCGTCTTCCAACCCGCATGGTGGGCGCCAACCACATCTGCCTCGTGGTCATCGCCAATCATCCAAGCATGCTCTTGACGGACGCCTGTGCACTCAAGGGCCGCCTCGAAGCAAGCCCGCGCAGGCTTGAGGTGTCCCAGCTCTTCGCTGGTGAGCAGCTGGTCAATCCACTCCGAAATGCCCGTGTTCTTGACTTTGATGTGCTGGACCTCGCTGAACCCATTGGTCAAGATGTGAATCTCATGCCCCCTGTTTCGCAATGCCTCTAGGACCTCCAGGGAGCCGGGGATCAGGTGCCTTTGATGTGGCCCCCGCTCCACGTACTTCCATCCCAGCTTCTCCGCCAATTCGAGGTCTTCTACACCATATCCTTTCAGGGCCCGCTTAAACCGCTCAGAGCGCAGCACCTCCTTCTTCATTTTTCCTTGGCGGTAGTCTGCCCAGCACTGCGCATTTTCTCTCTGGTAGACGTCATTGAATGCCGCAAAGTCGCCCCCTCCCCTCTCGGCCAAAGCAAAGTCCACAAACAACCCTTTCAAGGTCTCCAGCGAATTCCTTTCAAAATCCCAAAGGGTGCGGTCCAAATCAAAAAAAAGGGCGGTTCGCTCGGACATGGACATTTAAATCAGGGCCTGTGCCGACAAGGTCGTCAACAATGCGCTCCAGGCGGCATAGGAGAGGATCATGACCGGCAAGGTTTCGGACCGGTTCTCGAAGTACTTGAAGGCGAGCAGCGCCCCTACAGGAACGCCCACAAGCCCGCCCAACACTGCAATCCCGATCAGACCGAAGTTCTGTTTGACCCGCACAATTCGCCGCCTGTTGGTGGTAAACGCCGGCTTCCCCTTGCGCTGGCGCACCCGGGACCGCCAGTCGAAGAGCGAACGCACCACAGGCTGCAAGGCCACCAGGCCCAAAGCCGCACCTCCTGCCGAGTAAGTGAACACCCACCAGGGGTTCAATCCCGCCGCTACCGCTGTAGAAGGCATGACGATGAATTTGATGAAGCTGAACAACATCCAACCTACAGCTTCGAAAAATGTGGACCACTCCATTCTGAGGACAAAGGAAAGCAGGTGAAGCCTGATTCAGCTCACTGCTTGGAGAACGTTGGGATATACCCCGCCCCAACCTTCCCATTCCCCTTCAGGCGCCAGGCTTTCATTGTGCCACAAAAGGCGCACAGTCCCTCCGAGGGGACGAACACCGGCGGCCAGTTTGGCCACATGTTCGGCCACCTCCGACGGGTGCACCTTTAGATACCTGTTCAATGTGGCGTCCATGGCCGCAAAAGGATGCAGCATGAGCGGCGTCAAGCTCTCGGCTTCCAAATCATACCATTGTCGGGGCCGGGTGAACCCCCCTCGAAACCCTGTGCAAACAGCGTGCCCCTCGGTGTGGTCTTCCAGCACACCCAATTTGAGCAGGTTCCGGCGCGTTGTACCTGGCTCCATGCGCAAATAATGCTGTCGCGATGCCACGGGCGCCCGGCCCATGATCTCCGAAAAACTTTGGAACTCGCGCTCCAATGCCCCTTCGTCCACGGCAGAAGCGTAGCCCGGATGCCATTGAACCGAACCCGGAAGGGTGGACTCTAGATTCTGCATGAGCCTCCTGAGCTTTTGGCTGGTGGCAGGCAGCCCTTTGTCATGGGGCCCAAATCGGGCCAGCAGAAAAAACCATTTGGGCTTCAATCCGAGCTCATGGTGCCATTGATTGGCCTGCGCATAGGTGTTGTAGGGGTCGGGAGCTCCCCCCTGACAAACGCGCCACCGGCGGCCCGCCACACTCCAATTTCCGCGCATGACATCGCGGGACCAAGCCCCCCCGGTCCGCCACAGTCCTTTGCCTTGAAATGCATAGGCACTGTCGACATCCAAAGTGGGCTCTACCGCATATTCCGCTGTGAGACGGTCCCGATGTTCGGGCCACACCTCGCCCAAAACAAGAGCTCCAAGTTCAAAAGCCCACTGCTCACAGATGGGCACAGAAAGCCACCCGTTTTGCATGGGATGGGAGGCCGAAGGATCGAACCTTCCATGAACATCTCGCGGGGCATCCACTCTCCACTCTTCCATCCGGCTGCCCATCCAAAAAATCAAGGCCAACCAGTCTTGACCGGCCTGCCCGGAAGCTGGCGGTTCCTGCCTCAAGTGGACTTCATCCAACAAGCCCTCCGGCTCTATCCAATGCACCCCCTCTGCCCTGCTTTCTCCTCCGTATTGAAGCTTCCACACTGCGTCGGATTGCACAAAGGCTTCCAGATCGGGCTCATGGCGCCATTCCAATCCCAGCACGGCATCCCATGTCCACTGCAAGGCCGCCTCGAGCCGGGGCGTCAAACGCGGTGAATGCACCAAAACATGGGGCTGAGTGGAGAACCTGGGCATCGTTCAAATTCGGTCCAAAAGTGCGGACAACAGTCTTTTGGCTGCGTGGCCTTCTCCATACAGTCCCGACCCTGCTACAGGCGGAACGGAAGGTGCGTTGCTCAAATGACCCACCAGATTGGAACGCCCAGATGCAGATGACAATTGCGCTGGATCAAACAAGACCGAAGCGCCCATCTCTATCAACCCGCGCCATTCTGTGGTGTCCCGAAGGATGACAGCTGGCGTTCCTTGGTACCAGGCTTCTTTTTGGAGCCCCCCTGAATCTGTGAGGACCACATCGGCATTGCACAATGCTGACTGCATGTCGAGGTACCCCAAAGGCCCGGGATTGATCAACCTCGGAGGCAAGGTCATGCCATGGGCCTGTATGACCTTGAGTGTTCTGGGGTGAATGGGGAAAACCACACTTCCCCCCGTTGCCTCCCCCCACAAGCCTAGGGCATCTAAGGCACCTTGGAGCAACTCCGGCTGGTCCACAGTGGAAGGGCGGTGTAGGGTGGTCACCAATACTGGTGCCGTTCCTAACGGCCAACCTTCTATTCTGCGGTTCAAAGCCGTGGCTGTGGCGGCCAACGCCAAATCCAACATGACATCACCCACCTCTACAATGCGCTGTGGGTCCACACCCTCTTTGCGCAATTGCTCAGATGCGGATGGGCCGGTCGTGCACAAAACATCCGAAAGCTGATCGGTCACAATGCGGTTGTGCTCTTCTGGCATACCGCGGTCGCCGCTCCGCAGCCCCGCTTCGACATGAACCAACGCCACACCTGCATGGTGTGCAGCCAATGCGCCTGCCAGCGTGCTGTCCGTATCTCCGTATACCAATACAGCCTTGGGCCTAACCTGCTCAATCTGTTCGGCCACGCCACGGATCATATCCGCCAGCCTCAAGCTGCGGCCCTGCTGGGACGGACTGATCCTCGCGTCTGGTGGCGGAACGTCCAATTCAACCAGAAAATCCATCCCCATGTGGTCATCGGCATGTTGTCCGGTATGGACCAACCATTGGGTCAGACCAGCCCCTGACAGCACACGGGTCAAGGCTGCTGACTTGATGAATTGAGGGCGCGCCCCAACCACCGTCAACAGGTCTTTGGATGGTGTTTTATTGGACGACATCAAATCAGGCGATTTTCTGCAAAGCTAAAATGTCCCATGCCAGCAATGATGATGTGATCAAGAACAGGCAAATCCAAGGACTTCCCAGAAGCGCAAAGGTCGGTTGTCAGCTTGCGATCGGCAGCACTGGGATTGGGGTTCCCACTGGGGTGGTTGTGAATGAGCACCATCGCCGCCGCCCGCACAGAAAGCGCTTTGCGAAACACCACCTTGGGGTCCACCACCGTTCCGGACTGCCCTCCCCGAGATATGAGAAGGTCCGCGATGGGCGCATTGGCGCGTGAGAGGGCCAGTGCCCAAAACTCCTCGACATCCAAGTCCACGAGCCTGGGCCTAAACCTGGTGACGATGTCATCGGAACAGGTAACGCGCAAAAGCGGCGCCTCCTGACTGCTCATCCGCCTTCTGCCCAACTCCATGGCAGCGCCAATCAGAACGGCACGCGCATCACCAATGCCATGCATGGTCCTCAACCTCAAGAGGTCGCACCGCCCCAGCGCATGCAAGTCTCCCTTGACTTCTGCCAATACGCGACGCGCAACGCCCATGGCATCTTCGCCCTGCGTGCCACTCCCTACCATGACCGCCACGAGTTCAGCATCGCTCAATGCCCCCACCCCATGGACGATGGCCCGCTCCCTCGGCCGCATCACACAGGCGGGTTCACGGACGTCACGTACCAGGGTCTACCGCAAAAAAAAGGGAGGCCTGAGCCTCCCTTAACAGAATGTTGATTGGCCTTCATGTGGCCAAAGTGGTCAACCTTTTACAGTGTCCAAGTGGCGGACGAGGCTGCTTTTGAGGTTGCCTGCTTTGTTTTTGTGAATGACGTTCTTCTTGGCGAGTCGGTCAATCATAGAAGCCACTTTCGGGAGCTGATCTTCGAGCTCCTTGGCATCTGTTGTGGCGCGATACTTCCGCAAAGCATTCCGCATTGTCTTGTGATAATAGCGGTTGCTGAGACGCTTGGTCTCGTTGGAGCGGATGCGCTTGAGGGCTGATTTATGGTTCGCCATGCTCGAGTTTTGGGGGGGCAAATATAGTCAACTGCTCCATGCGAAACGACTCAGTACCAAATCAAGTGTACCCGAATGGTTGTTGCGCCGTCTGTAATGTCTGTTTCTTGGCGCTCTTCAACCACATGATCTTGTGGTTTGAAGGGCAATCCAAGCGCAATAAAATCCTGCGTTGTGGCCACGTCTTCATCAAAAACAGTGAATTCAAAATCGGTATTAAAGTCGTCAACCTCAATGTTGACCGCAACGAAATCTAAATCGACGGGAAGCTCGGCGTCTTGGGCAGTACCAGAAGTAAAGAGCACAGATTGAGTGTCTGCCACCCTCAGTTCTACATAAACGTCGGGGAGCCCCTCATCGACCGTGTCCTCAAAATAATCGGGGTCTGTGGCCAACACCTCCACGCGGTCAATCACACACCTGGTGATGGGTTCGGGTTCTTTGCAACCTGGAAACAACAGACACAGCGTCAAAAAGACAGATACAAGTTGAAGGCCTTTCGTTTTCATGCTGGCAATTTCGTCAGAAAGTTTGGAAAAGAGAGAAGGGCGCCTTCGCGCCCTTCCTTCCTAACAATCTACTTGCCAATCGCCATTCCTAGCGATAGCTGGCGTAAAGATACAGCGCGTTTCGCATATGTGAAAACACGTTTACCTGTACCCTCAATTTTTTTTACTTCTTGAAAATGAAGCGGGTAATATAGAGGCCCTGTCCATCTGGCTTTCCAGCATCAGACTCAACACCACTCACGACAAATTCCAGACTCCATCCGGCGGCCACCATATTGTTGACCTTGTCTGTGATCAATGCGTCGTTAGAAGCAATGTTTTGGAAGTTGATGCCCGCAGCACTGAAGAAGTTGACCAACTTGGTTTCCTTGAATGCATCGACCTTCAGGTCTCCACGCTTCACATCGCCCTGTCCACTTTTCTTGCCATCGATACGCTCGGTGGTGGCTGCTTCGCTGTCGGCCTCTGAGGTCGTCTCGATGATCCTAGAACGTCCAACGCCGCCTGGCACAATGCTCTCAACTACCGTCACAATTTTGTATTCCTGAGCAGCAGAATCCAAACAGGTGAAAAGGGCCAAAGCCCCGAGAAAAACTAATTTTTTCATGATATGAATCGTTTGTTGGGACAAAGTTAAGACACCGCAACCTGCATCTGCATGAATGGCCCCTCACAAATCACGGGCGGGACGACGCGCCGATGAATTCTAAGGCTTCGCTGAAAAAAGCCCTGCCGCGGTTCTTCGCGTACCACTTTTGAACCTCAGCGGCAAACACGCGGTATTCTGGCTTGGGCTGAGGAGCAGCCTTAAAGTCCGCCACCATCCTTTGTGCCTCTTGGGGACGTGGACCCCACTGCCCCAGAACGTTCCCATCAGAATCAGCCACAATCCACAGGGGGATGGCCCGGGCTCCATGGGTCAGGAAGTCCTCCATGATAGAAGCAGGTCCGTCGCGCAACACCACATCCAAGGTGACGTTGGCTCGGCTGGCCAATTCCCCGATCAAAGGCACCGTTTGGGCCGCATCTCCACACCAGCTTTCTGTAATCACCACCCAATGCTGCCCCTGAATCTTTTCGCCTGTCAGCATGGTTTCAAGGTCAGTGGACCACTGGGCGGTCTTCGCCACCCGGCGCATTCGATGTGCATTGAGCCGGGTGTATTCAGCCAGTGCATCCGATGGTTTTGGGCCGCTGTGTGATCCTTCTTCTACCCAACTTTCAACGGCGTCGACATAGGCCGCATAGGACATTGCACCTTGGCGACCGGCTTTCCACCATGCTTTCCATTGGGGCCTGTTTCCGTCCATCATGGCTGTTGCTGTTCTTGGTTATTCAGCCATGAGATGAGCGCCTCAGCTGCCAACCTTCCCGACCGCATGGCCCCATCGAGGGATGGGGCCAGCAGCGCATCTCCCGCCCCAAAGATGCCTTCCCCGAGATCCGATCCGATTTGGGGGTGGCCCACCGATTGGACCCGGGGCAAAGCCTGACGAATCACAGCACTCCACTCCACATCCCCGCACGCTACCCCCGCAGCTAAAAGCTCTTTGCGGATGACCACCATGGCTTCTTCGAAGGTCTCTTGGGGCTGAAGCAATGCGGTCACATTGATCCGTCCCATTCCCTGGCTGCCCTCAAGGTCCTCCATGAAATGGAAGTTGGTCACCTTTTTAGCCTCTGGAATCAATCCAATCACCGGTTTTCCGAAACGCTGTGCCGTGGTCTGACACACGACATTGATACAAGCGTTCCATTGACCGAGGGGGTAGCCGTCGTGAACCCCCGGCGCTGCGACGATGGCTCCCTTTAGAAGTGACACACGTTCTCCTTTGACCAGCATCCCACCCTCCTTGAGGACTTCTGCACGACAGCCCAACTTCACCTCGGTGCGCGTGAGCTGTGATGCCAAGTGGTGGACCAAGGCTTCCATGCCCCCTTTGGGCCGAACGACTTGCCCGTCGGCGAGCATTCGAAAGGTGTATTGGAACTGGGCAGCTGGGGTATCGAGCGCGCCTTCCAAGAAAATGCCCGAAAAGAAAGGCTTGAGAAAGTCCGCCACAAAAGCTTCAGAGAAGCCCCACTCCGCCAAGAACGAGGAGGTGCTTTTGTGCGCCCACGGCCCCAATCCGAGGGACCTCCCTTTCAGCTTGCTGTCCACTGGGGCCGCAAAATGACCGTTTTGAATGTCCTCGGTGGGGCAACCCTGCAGCTTGAATACCAGCCGCAAGACCTTGAACCGGTCGGACCAGCTTCCAATGCCGCTCATCAATGTGGCTGGAAGCCAATTCAAGGCCCTGCGCGGATCGGCGAGCACGCGCCATTTGCCCCGCAAAAAAACCCGAGCTCCCGGCACAAATGCAGTGCTCCCGAGGGTTTCGAAGTCCACCCAACGCCGCAGTTCGGGATACCCAGCTTGCAGCACCTGAAACCCGCGGTCTACAGGAGTCCCATCGGGCAAGCGGTCTGTACGAAGCCTGCCACCCAAACGGTCTGATGCTTCAACCAGCAGCGGGCTGTACCCCGCTTTCTCCAGGGCAAGACAAGCGGCCAAACCGGCTGCGCCCCCGCCTATGACGACAGGCCGTTCGTCGTTTTGCATGGTGATCAGGTCAATCCGTTGAAGGGGGGCCAGGGACTGCAGTCTTGCCCGAATCAGAAACCAACCGCTGCAACTCTCCGAGTTCCTGTGCGGTAAAATCCCGCCACTCACCGAGCGGCAGATCCAAATTCATGTGCATGATGCGGACGCGCTTGAGCCGCACCACTTCGTATCCGAGGTGCTCGCACATGCGGCGAATTTGACGGTTCAGCCCTTGGGTCAAGACAATCCGAAAATGCCGTGGACCTGTTTGCTCCACTTCGCACCGGCGTGTCACCGTGTCCAAAATGGGGACGCCCCCCGCCATGTCTTCGAGAAATTGACCCCGGATTGGGCGGTCCACCACCACGTGGTATTCCTTCTCGTGGTGGTTGCGGGCCCGCAAAATTTTATTGACCACATCCCCATCAGAGGTCAGGAAAATCAACCCCTCACTGGGTTTGTCCAATCGCCCTACCGGGAAGATGCGGCGCGGGTGACCGACCGCATCAATGATGTTGTCGCGCTCCCGCTTTTGATCGGTTGTACACACGATGCCCACGGGCTTGTGGTAGACGATGTACACATGGTCTTCTGCTTTGGTCGGCTGGCCTACGGCCTTGCCATCGACCTCCACCACATCGCCCGGCATGACTTTCGTTCCCAATTCAGGCACGGTGCCATTGAGCGTGATCCTCCCTTGCTCTAAAAGCTTGTCAGCGGCGCGGCGAGAGCAATGCCCCACCTCGCTGAGGTACTTGTTGATGCGAATGCCCTTGGCAGCCTCCATGGTGCAAAGAACGGCCAGACGAAATCAGTCGACCACGATCCAACGCCAGCGGCTTCCATCGTCGAGCGTCAACATGTAGACACCGGCGCTGAGGCCATCTCGGCACAGGCCGTTGACGTGGCTGAACGTGCGCCGCAATTGACCCTGGGTATCCCAGAGGGCTCCTGAAGCGGGCATACCATCCCATGCCACACACGTCGAAGATGGATTGGGGCCCATGACACGCGCCTCCCGCTTGGGGGCATCGCCAACATCCAATATGATGGCGTAGTTGTTTGTGGAAGCCGCTGTCGGAGTGGCAAACCACACCCAGTAGTCCGCTCCATCCGGATAGCGTCCGAGCGACGCGTCCTGCTCTGATTGGCCAAATGCAAAAAAGTCGAGCAACACCCACACCTCTTCGGTGTCGTTCCATTCAAAAAGCGCAATCTCATCGCCCGTAGAGGACAGCGTGAAAGGCGCGTGATACTCCCCTTGTTCCGGATCATTGTCAAGCCAATAAAACGCCCATTCTCCAGGAGCTATGGTGCCCTCTGGTAGCGCGTATTTGTCTGGGACGCTCAGGTTGTCGGTCAGGTATTTCCCACCGAGTTCAATGGGATAGTTGCCCGCATTGAAGAGTTCCACCCAATCATCAAACTCTCCAAACGCGTCCGAGACATTGTTGGCATTCGAGCTCATGAGCTCATTGATGACGAGGTCCGATGGCGATACACCGACCGTGGCGGTCACTGGATCACAAGGCAGCCACCGCTCCAATCCAGACGCGCTTACAGCCTGAACTTGGTAATCAACCGTGGTCCAATTCCATTGGATGGGCACTTTGATGCCCCATGTTCCATCTCCAGCCTGGCGGTCGCCATGTTCACCATCGTCGTACATGACGAAAGGCTGCGCCCCGCCGCCGGGATCCACCCAACAGATGACCTCCAATTCATCGCCTCCTCCGTCTACAATTGCACGCACCCGCAGCGAATCCAAGACCGGCGCATTGTCCTCCAATTCGTGGGTGATCAGCACTGCCCCTTGGTCCTCCAGTTGGTCATACAAGCTGTAGCCTCGGAGAATCAACCATTCTTGGATTCCAAATTCCACATGCCCTCCCCAGGCATCGGTCCACGACGCTTCAA